>NZ_JBFIIG010000010.1:0-49275 GCF_041601375.1 Pseudomonas sp.
GCTTTCTACTCAACCGCTTGCGCCTCCGATCAGCTTCTGGCATCCCGTCAGCGGGAGGCGAATTCTACAGCGTTTCAAACCGCTGTCAACCACCTCTTTCACCGCTTCCGATCTCCTCGACCGAAACACCGACAGGCTCAGACCACCACCTTGTCAGCCCGGCGCATTCTACACAGCTTTCGCTGCTTTGCAACCCCTCTTTTTAATCTAACTTCTTGTTTTACAAGAGGTTTTCCGAGAGGCCTGCGCCGGAAGAGGTGCGAATTATAGGCCCAGCAGAAACTGCGTCAAGCCTTTATTCGGCTTTTAGCGTAATGCGCGCAAAAGCCTTCCAAATTCCGACTTAACAGGCTGACCAGCTATTGATCGTCCTCTTCACTTGAACCCGCCCTGGAGTCTCCGGTAAAGGCTTGACCTGTCGCTCGCTATAAACCAACCAGCGGCTGACGGAACGCTATCAGATTGGATGATGGGGACAGCTGTGCAGCAGGATGATCTTCGCCAGATAGCAAAACCTGCGACATACCCAAGCGAATTACCTAAGAGATCTGAAAACGTGTAGCAGCCGATAATGGCGAGCCTTGCATGGACGACCAAGGAGAACATCCACGCCGCCGAGGGATCCTTGGTCCTAATTTGAACAAGCTATGGACTCGGATGAGTTCGGGTAGCAATTGCTCGCCAGCGGCTCGGCAAGCGCTTACCCCCAGAAGCGATAGCCCATTAGGGCCTCAGCCCCCTGCTGGCGACCGAGTGGCACAGAGGCCGTAATTAGCTTACCCGGCAGTAGCGGCACGAATCCGGGGAGCCTCGAAGGCTTCCGGACTGATATTGCCCGGAGCGCAATGACCACGCTGACGAATGCGGTTACGCCATACTAAAGGCAGTATCCTGTTCGCCTTGGAGCGCCTTGTTCGAAACCTAAGGCGCTACACCAGAGGCGACCGCCCTCGATCATGCATGCGGATCTGTTGAGAGGGATAAATAATCGCGCCAAAGCGATCACCCGCATGGCCTATGACTGCTCGAACGTCGACTACTTTCTACCTGAAAATCAAGGCTGCCTTCCCTGGGAAAGCGCAATGAACCAGAAAAGCCGGCGTTTCTGCGCAGCAGATTCTGGCCGACTTCGCGTAATCAAATCTCAGAGGTTGTGAACATATCAAGCGCCGTAGCGAGGCCATCTCGAGGCGTTCGCAGCGCAACGTCAGCATCGGGTGTCTGGAGGCGGTCGCAGTAGGCGAGCCTTTTTTCACAAGCGCTCAGTGGCCACGCTACTGGCAATCACCGCACTCGGCCCAGCAATAGGCACAGGCAATCCATCTTCGGCCGCTACCACTTCGCGCACCATATCCCAGTCCAGTCGCAGACTGCCCAGATCCTCACGCTTGAGTAGCGCATTGATAACGGCTGCGTGCCTGTCGACAACAGAAGACTCGCCTGTATCGTCAAGCGGTGCATGCGCCTCCAGATACACCTTGCCGTCACTCAAACCAAACTTATATGGCTCGTTGATGATGCGCACAGGCGTGCCAACCGGCGCCATGTCGGCAAGTTGCAGTATGTTGTGGTTGAGCATACGGAAACAGCCGTGACTGACGCGCATGCCGATACCGAACTTCTTGTTGGTGCCATGGATCAGGTAACCCGGCAGCGACAGGGTCAACTTGTAGGGCCCAAGGGGGTTATCCGGCCCGGGGGGGACATAAGCCGGCAGCGGATCGCCATCGGCAGCATGCTCCTCAAGAATCGACTGCGGAGGAGTCCAGCCCGGGTTTGGTGTTTTCGCGGTAATACGCGCATCGGCCAGCGGTGAGTTCCACCCCTCGCGGCCAATCCCCAGCGGATAGGTATGCACCACGCCCTGCCCCTTAGGGAAGTAGTACAGGCGGTACTCGGCGAGATTGATCACGATTCCCTCGCGCGGCCCCGACGGCAGAATAAAGCGCGTGGGCAGGATGATTTCCGCGCCTTCTCCAGGCAGCCAGGCATCGACCCCCGGGTTGGCTGCGATCATTTCCAGATAACCCAAATCGTTGGCAACACCAAGATCGGCAAAAGTGTCTTCGTATTTGGCTCTGATTACCTGCACGTGGCCGACAACGTCTTCACCGGGTGGCGGCAAAGGCCATTCCATGGCAACCACAGAACTGGCGCCGAACAACGCGCAGAGTGACAAGCAGCGGGCGATGGCAGGAACGCGCGACGACATTCGTAAATCCTTGACAAAATGGCTGACAATTCAACTGGGTAATTGTACATCGGTGGTGAAAATATCCAACGCTGTGTCGAGGTAACTTCAGGTCAAGACGAACGTTATTTCACGGCCTCTCAGGCCAGAGCGGCCGTTGCCCGCGGCGCTGCGCGTCGAGGTTCGCGCGGCACGCCGAACACAGGCGAGTATCGCGCAACATGCCTTTGTCGAGCTCGCGCCAGAGCGGTTGCGCCGGCAACAACCCGCCGCACAAGGTACGATCGGCAAAGCCACCCAGCTCGAGTTGACGCGCGACCAGATGCACGCGCACCTCTCGGCAGGCGAACAAGTCAAGCTGCTCGTCCGGCTCGATCAGTTGATAGGCGTACAAGGACCAGGCAGAACGCGGCATTGATGGCTCCTAGGCGGGGGCGCCACATTATCCGAAAGACTGCTCGCGGAAAAGCCTGTCAAAGCAGCGACTGCAGGGTCGGCCAGAGGTTTTCCAGGAGCACTGTCTGAGCAACTGCGGCTGGATGAATACCATCGCGCTGCATCATTTCGGGAACGCCGCCCACCCCGTCCAGAAAGAAGGGGACGAAGGCCACCTGCTTCTCCTCCGCCAAGGTGGCAAACACCTGCGCAAAGGCTGTCGTGTAACGGATACCGTAATTGGGTGGCAAACGCATCCCCAAAAGCAGCACCTTTGCCCCTGCGTCCTGCGCTTGCTCAATCATCGACGCAAGATTCTGTTGCAATTGAGCCGGGGGCTGGCCGCGCAAACCATCGTTGCCGCCAAGCTCTAGAATCACCAGGTTTGGCTGATGCTCGACAAGCAGCCCAGGTAGCCGTGCGGCGCCGCCTGCACTGGTATCGCCACTGATCGAGGCATTCACCACCTGGTGTTCATAACCCTGCTCGGCCAGGCGTTTTTCCAGCAAAGCGACCCAACCCTGACGGGTATCCAGGCCGAAAGCCGCGCTGATACTATCGCCAACGACTAGCACGGTGTCCGCCAGCGCGACCTGCCCCCAGCACAACAGGGTGAAAATCGCACTCATTAACCCTGCACGCATTGGATTCCCCATGAGCTCAAGCATTCTTACCGCCCGCAACCTTAGCAAAGTGGTTGCCAGCGCGGAAGGCGAGTTGACCATACTCCATGATCTGTCCCTGGCAATGAACAAGGGCGATAGCCTGGCCATTGTCGGCAGCTCGGGCTCGGGCAAGTCGACCCTGCTCGGCCTGCTCGCCGGTCTCGACCTGCCGAGTGGCGGTACTGTTGCCTTGGCCGGGCACGACCTGGCCGCACTCGATGAAGATCAGCGCGCACGGGTACGTGCCGAGCATGTCGGCTTCGTCTTTCAATCCTTCCAATTACTCGACAGCCTCGACGCCCTGGAAAACGTCATGCTGCCGCTGGAGCTGGAAGGCCATGCCGATGCCCGCCAGCGCGCCCGCGCCCTGCTCGAACGGGTCGGTCTGGGGCAGCGCCTGACCCACTATCCGCGCCAGCTCTCCGGCGGCGAGCAGCAGCGCGTGGCCATTGCCCGCGCCTTTGTGGCCGAGCCTGACGTGCTGTTCGCCGACGAGCCCACCGGCAACCTCGACAGCCACACCGGTGAACGCATCAGCGACCTGCTCTTCGAGCTTAACCGGGAACGCGGCGCGACCCTGGTGCTGGTCACCCATGACGAACGCCTGGCCCATCGCTGCCAACGCCTGATCCGCCTCGAAGGCGGCCACCTGGTCGACCACGTGGAACCCTGATGACTGGCTTGCCGTTTGCCCGACTGCTCTCGCTGGCGACTCGCCAACTGTTGCGCGACGCCCGCGCCGGCGAGTTGCGCGTACTGTTTTTCGCCCTGTTGGTCGCAGTCGCGACCAGCACTGCAATCGGCTACTTCAGTGCGCGACTGAATGACGGCATGCTGATGCGAGCCACCGAGTTCCTCGGCGCCGACCTGCTGCTCAGCGGCAGTTCGCCCGCCGCACCGGAACAGATCAGCCACGGTAAACAGCTGGGCCTGGACCATTCCCAAGTGGTCGAGTTCTCCAGCGTGATCGCCGGCGATGCCGGTATCCAGCTGGCCAGCGTCAAAGCCGCCGACAACGCCTACCCCCTGCGTGGCCAGCTGAAAAGCGCCGCGGCCCCCTACGAAGTTGAGCAAGCCGGCGCGGGGCCACAACCCGGCGAGGCCTGGGCCGAGGCGCGCTTGTTCGCCGCACTCGAACTGAGCGTCGGCGACACCATCGAGGTCGGCTCGAAAACCCTGACCCTGCGTCGGGTCCTGACCTACGAACCGGATCGTGCCGGCGACTTCTATAGCCTAACCCCGCGCGTACTGATGCACCTGGACGATCTGACTGCCACCGGCGTGGTGCAACCCGGCAGCCGGGTGCGCTACCGCGAACTCTGGCGTGGCGCACCAGAAGCGCTGGCGGCTTACCGCCAAGCCATCGGCGCAGACCTGGCGGCCAACCAGCGCCTCGAAGATGCCCGCGACGGCAACCGGCAAATCGGCAGCGCCCTGGGCCGCGCCGAACGCTACCTGAACCTCGCCAGTCTGGCGGCCGTGCTGCTCGCCGGGGTTGCGGTAGCCCTTTCGGCCGCGCGCTTCGCCGCCAGGCGCTTCGATGCCAGTGCCTTGCTGCGCTGCCTTGGACTGTCGCGCAACCAGGCGCTGGGCCTGTTCAGCCTGCAACTGGCCCTGCTCGGTCTCGGTGCCAGCCTGATCGGCGCCTTGCTCGGCTGGCTGGCCCAGCATGGCCTGTTCTACCTGTTGCAGGACCTGCTGCCGACGCAGATCCCGGCGGGCGGTTTATGGCCCGCACTGGCCGGCATCGCCACCGGCCTGGTCGCCCTCGCCGGCTTCGCCCTGCCTCCCCTGGCCGCCCTCGGCCGAGTGCCGCCGCTACGCGTGTTGCGCCGCGACCTGCTACCCGTGCCCGCCAGTTCCTGGCTGGTGTATGGCGCCGCCCTGTTCGCCCTCGGCCTGATCATGTGGCGCCTGAGCCTGGACCTGCAACTGACCTTCGCCCTGCTCGGCGGCGGTCTGGTCGCCGCCCTGCTGCTCGGTGGCCTGCTCCTGCTCGGCCTGCAAAGCCTGCGCCGTCTGCTGGCCCGCGCGTCACTGCACTGGCGCCTCGGGCTCGGCCAGTTGCTCCGTCATCCCTTGGCCGCCGCCGGGCAAGCCCTGGCGTTCGGCCTGATCCTCCTGGCCATGGCCTTGATCGCCCTGCTGCGCGGGGAACTGCTCGATACCTGGCAGGATCAATTGCCAGAGCAGGCGCCCAATCATTTCGCCCTGAATGTATTACCGGCCGACAAGGATGCATTTGCCGCCCGCCTGGCCGAGCTATCGCCTCACCCAGCTCCGCTCTACCCGGTGGTGCCCGGACGTCTGACCATGATCAATGGCGAGCCGGTGCGGCAAATCGTCAGCAAGGAGTCCCAGGGCGAGCGCGCCGTTCGCCGTGACCTCAGCCTAACCTGGGCGGCCGATCTGCCCGTGGGCAATCAGTTGCTCGCCGGCGATTGGTGGAGCGCGTCCACCGCCGACGACTTGCCGGGCGTCTCGGTCGAGTCGGAGTTGGCCGAGAGCCTGCAGCTCCAACTGGGCGACCGCTTGCGTTTCAATGTCGGCGGCCTCGACCGCGACGCCCGGGTCAGTAACCTGCGTGAAGTCGACTGGAACAGCTTCCAGCCCAACTTCTACATGATCTTCGAACCCGGCACCCTGCAGGATCTGCCGGTCACCTACCTGACCAGCTTCTACCTCCCCCCCCAGCAGGAACGACGCCTGGTCGAACTGTCGCGCGCCTTTCCCGCGGTCACCCTGCTGCAAGTCGAAGCCCTGCTCGCGCAGCTGCGCAGCATCCTGGCCCAGGTTACTCTGGCCATCGAGTTCGTCTTACTGTTCGTTCTCGCCGCCGGCCTGGCCGTGCTGTTCGCCGGGTTGCAGGCCACCCTGGACGAGCGCATCCGCCAGGGCGCCTTGCTGCGCGCCCTGGGGGCCGAGCGCAAATTGCTGGTCAAGGCGCGGCGGACCGAGTTCGTCCTGCTCGGGGCTATCAGTGGCCTGCTGGCCGCCATTGGCTGCGAACTGATCAGTTTCCTGCTCTATCGCTTCGCCTTCGACCTGGCCTGGAATGCCCACCCCGGGCTATTGCTCCTGCCGCCGATCGGCGCGCTTCTGGTGGGCGGCGCTGGCGTGCTGGGTACCCGCCGCGCATTGAATGTCAGCCCGCTGACGGTGCTGCGCGAGGGCTGATAGACTCGCAACTCACTCGTCACCCAGCAGTCCTATGAGTCGCTATCGCCCACCCCGTTCCGCCGGCACGCCACTGATCACCCCCGAAGGCGAGGCGCGCCTGCGCGCCGAACTGCACGAGCTTTGGCACGTACGCCGGCCCCAGGTTACCCAGTCGGTCAGTGAGGCGGCGGCGCAAGGTGATCGTTCGGAGAACGCCGAGTACACCTATGGCAAGAAAATGCTGCGCGAGATCGACAGTCGCGTGCGCTTTCTCAGCAAGCGCCTGGAAAGCCTGAAAGTGGTCAGCAGCCGACCCAGCGATGCCGACAAGGTCTATTTCGGCGCCTGGGTCACCCTCGAAGACGAGGACGGCAAGGAGTCACGCTACCGTATCGTCGGCCCGGACGAGCTGGAGCTGAAACTCAACCTGATCAGCATCGACTCGCCCCTGGCCCGCGCCCTGATCGGCAAAGCCCTGGATGCCGAGGTCCGGGTGGCAACCCCGACCGGCGAGAAGACCTGGTATGTGATCGCCATCGATTACCCCTAATTGCAGGCAGCACTTTCAACTACTGACAGGCTTAGCGGCGGGTGATCAAGCCCTGCCGGGCGACCCGCGTCAGCTCCCGCACGGTGACATGCAGATGCTCGGCACTGGGTGCTTGCAGCACGGCCATATCGAAGCTGTCGCGGGCGAAGCGCGCCAGCGCCTTATAGTCGTCGACGAAGTGGATCAGAAAGGCGCGCGACCCGCCCCAACGTCTGGGCCAGCCGTCGAGATAGCGCAGCAGGGTCGGCTGGTGGCTGCCGCCGAGGAGAATTTTCAGATTGCGCTGGCTCAGCCCGGACGTGATCGGGGCCAAACGAACCAGTGGTTGGGGACAACTCATGCTCATGTCTCCGCCTCATGAATCCCGCCGGGCAGGTGAGAGGCGACACCGAACCAGCGCTTTAGCGGTATTTCGAAGCCTCCGCAGAGTCCTTCTCAGAGCCTTGCAATCTGCAAGTGACTCGGCGCCCCGCAAGTAGCTGTTTAAATCGGCGCATGGACAGCATCCTAGAGAAGCCTGCGCAATACTGTCAAGACAGCGCCCCACACGGGAATCGAACGCCATGAAAGACGATGTTCTGCGCCTGTTCTTTGCCCTGGGCTGCCCGCTTGAACTGGCCGAGGCCATCACCACCTGGCGCAGCAGCCTGCACCTGCACGGCCGGCCGGTCGCCGCGGCCAATCTGCACCTGACCCTGGCCTTTCTTGGCCAGCAGCCGCGCGCTCGCGTAGCGGAGTTGCAGGGCCTGGCGGACGGGTTGCGCGCAACTGCATTCGAGCTGCACCTCGATCGCCTCGGACGGCACCGCAATGGCCTGCTGTACCTGGCCCCGAGCCACACGCCAGAAGCATTGCTGGAACTGGTCGAGCGGCTGTGCAGCAACCTGAGCAGCGCCGCGATCCAGCTGGACAACCGGCCTTTTCGCGCCCACCTCAGTTTGCTGCGGCGCTGCCCCATGCAGCCAATCGACGCCAACCCGTGCTTCGACTGGTCGGTGACCCGGTTTTCCCTGTTCGCCTCCGAACAGAGCACCCGGGGCACCCATTATCGGCCGTTGCACACCTGGCCACTGTTGCGCAACGGTCCGGCCTGAGGCTGCACCCTGCAATAAGCCGTCGCTCGCGAGAGGTGCACTGCCCTGCGCCCAAATACGCCCTGGGAACCCACAGATAGCCTGTTGCACACTTAATAAAAATGCCGCTTTCCCTTGGCAGGAAAGCGGCATTTTTCTGGGCGTTGAACCGTAGAACGGATGGCGTCCGTGCTTAGCCAGCGATTTGCTTGTCCAGCGACAGCTTGCCCGCCCCTTCGACCAGTATGGCCAGGCTAATGGCCATCAAGGCCAAGGCGAATTCATAGCCGTTGTTGCTCATGAAGAAGCCGTTGCTCAAATGCACCGTGACAATCGCCACCAGCATGGTCACCGCCAACACTGCCGCCACCGGGCGCGTCAGCAGACCGATGACCAGGGCCAAACCGCCGAAGAATTCGGCGCTGCCAGCCAGCAATGCCATCTGATAGCCCGGCGTCAGGCCGATGCTCTCCATCCACTGACCGACCCCCACCAGCCCATAACCGCCGAACCAGCCAAACAATTTCTGCGCCCCATGCGCAGCGAAGGTCAGGCCAGCGATGATGCGCACTATGGTCAGGCCGTAACCTGCTTGAGTAGCGACGACAGATTTGATCAGAGTGTTCATGGGTTGCAATCCTTGTGGGTAGGGGTTGATGGAGCCAAGACTAACCCAATTATCAGATATTAAAAGCCGATAAATCCGCTAATTAATATCGTATAAGCAGATCACTCCCGCACGCTAACCACCGCTTCCTGCGGCTCCAGCAAATAACGCTCGCGGTTATAAGCAAGGTAGTACTTGTTCACGCTATTTACATAACTGACCACGCCCATCCCGACCTGCTCCATGGCGATCCGCTCGACCTGGAAAAACCACTGATTGGGATTCAGGCCACGCCGACGGGCCTCGGCGCGCATACCCTGCACCCGCTGCGGCCCCATGTTGTAACCCGCCAGCACGAAGGCCATGCGCTCGCGCTCGTTGAGCTGCGGACTGTTGAAGAAGTTGCGCCGAATCATCGCCAGGTACTTGGCGCTGGCCTGCACGTTGTTCTCCAGCACGCCGATATTGGCGACCCCGACACTGCGCGCGGCGGCCGGGGTCATCTGCATCAAACCGGTGGCGCCACCGGCACCCCGCGCAGCCGGATCGAGGGTGGATTCCTTGAACGCCAGCGCGGCCAGGGTCAGCCAATCGAAGCCATGCTGCGCGGCATGCCGTTGCAGCACCGGACGCACTTTCTCCAGGCGTTGACGTTCGATTCGCCCAAGCGGGTAATGCACCTTGTAGAGACGCCGATAGATCCGCTGAAATGCGCCATCCAGATCGGCCGGGGCGCGATAGGCCGCCAGAAAACGGTCGACACTGGCACCGAGCATCGACGCTTCACGGCGCAGGTACCAGCGCATGTCGCCGTCCTTGGCCAGAACCAGGTGCGGCTCCGGGCGCAGCTTGGGCATGACCTTGGCCCAGCGCTCGGCAATCGGCTGCTCCACTGCGGTGACACTGTAGATACCGGCCTGCACCATTTCCAGCACATCCTCGACCGCGAGGCTGGGGTCGACCCACTCGATGATGATCGGCGGTCGCTTGTTCTGCAGCAGCTTCTGGTTGAACGCATGCACGGCAGTGCCCGCGGCACTACCAGTCGCCAAGGCCAAGCTACGCCCGGACATCTGCTCGAGACTCTGATAGCGCCTATCGCCCTGGCGCGCCACTATGATCAAGGGGACATTGCTACGGATCGCCGCACTGGCGCTGACACCGCCGCCACCGCGCATGTCGAGCAACTCCCCCGGCGCGACAAGATCGCCTTCGCCACGCTGCAGGGCCGCGAGCAGTTGGTCCTTGGCTTTGGGAATGATCTTCAGTTTGAGCGCGCGACCATCGCGGGCTTGCCGGTTGAGGTACTGCTCGAATGCACGCAGGCGGTGGTACTCCACCCCGATGCTCTGGCCTTTGATTTCACCGGAGCTATTGCGACTCTGATTGACCAGCACACGCAGTTCACCACTGTGGCGAATACTCGCCAGATCACGCGCCTGGCTCGGCTGCCGCACTTCGAGCGGCCCAGCCACACGTGCAGCGGCCGACAACGGCAGCAGTAAGAAAAGACAGAATACGAGCAGCGGGCGCGACATCGAGTCTCCACGGCGAGGGCAGCCACCAGGCGTCATTGGCCGAGTGAGAGTACCGCAGCGCTCGCCAAGTTCCAGGAATGCGTGGGCCGCGGAGATTCGCACAGCTCGCTGGCGGATACCAGCCCGACGACCGACTCAACATTACAAAGCCATCATATCGCACTGTAATTTATGGATTTTTTTAAAACAAAAAAGCTCTGCTATGCTGCCATCCCCAGCCCATAGGTCGCACCATGCAACTCATCGACATAGGCGTCAACCTGACTCACCCAAGCCTCGCCGAACAGCCTGAGGCCCTGCTCGCCCGCGCCTATGCCGCCGGGGTCTGCCAGCTTGTGCTGACCGGTACCAGCCTCGAACAGAGTGAACAGGCCCTGGAGCTGTGCCGCCAACTGGATGAAAACGGCCAGCGCCTGTTCAGCACCGCCGGCATTCACCCGCACGACGCCAGCAGCTGGCACGCCGACAGCGCCAACCATCTGCGGGCCTTGCTGCGTGAGCCACAGGTGCGCGCCGTGGGTGAATGCGGGCTCGACTTCAATCGTGATTTTTCGCCGCGCCCACAACAGGAAAAGGTACTCGAAGAACACCTGGCCCTGGCCGTCGACCTGCAGATGCCGGTCTTCCTCCATGAACGCGACGCCGACCAGCGTCTGCTGGAGATCCTGCGCGACTACCGCCACCGCTTGCCCGCAGCGGTGGTGCACTGCTTCACCGGCGAAAAGCGCGCCCTGTTCAACTACCTAGACCTCGACCTGCACATCGGTATCACCGGCTGGATTTGCGACGAGCGCCGCGGCACCCACCTGCACCCGCTGGTGAGGGAAATCCCGGTCGGCCGGCTGATGCTGGAAACCGATTCACCGTTTCTGCTGCCGCGCAGCCTGCGCCCGAAACCGAAGAACGGCCGCAACGAACCGGCCTTCCTGACCGAGGTGCTCCGAGAGGTGGCGCTGCACCGCAACGAAAGCCTGGAAACCTTGGCGGCGCACAGCAGCGCCTGCGCCAGGCAGTTCTTCGGCCTGCCCGTCGTTGCCGAGACAGCCGCCGAGAGCGAGCACGACTGAAGTCCGCGGCGGCCGCACGACACAACACTTGAGAAATAACCGCGGCAAGACTTTTTCTAAAGTCCGCAGCAAAGCAGTCGTTAACCTGAACGGACCTTCCTGTTGATAAAGATCAACAGGCGCTATGCAGTTTCGCGAGACAGTAATAGCTCTTTGCCAAATTGCTTCCACCGCCAGCAGAAGAAGACATCTATGGGCTCTTGGGTTCGCGATCTTTCACTCAAATACAAGTTCTGGGCCGTCAATGCAGTGGCCTTCTTCACGACCCTGCTGCTGGTGCTCTACGCCCTGCAACTGGAACAACAGGTTCATGTCGACGCCGCCAAGCGCGCCGCACAAGCGCAGGCCAAACTCCTGAGTGCCTGGCCGGCAGGCCAGCCGCTGCCTGACGGCGCGCATCTGCTGGCGTTTGCCGATGGCCAGACACCGCCGCTGGCCAACAACCAGGGCGCCAGCCTGAGCCGGGCGCGCGGCTGGGTCGCCCTGGAGCATGACCCGCTGTCGACCCAAGACGGCTTGATCGGCGCCGAGGTCATCGACCTGGGTCAGGGCCAACGCCTCGCCGTACTGGCCCATGCGCCCAGCCTGATGCAGGTGATCGCCGAGCGCGCACTGAGCTATGCGCTGGTTGTCGTCCTGCTGATGCTGGTCCTGCTGGCGGCCTCGCAACTGCTGATCCACTTCCTGCTGAGCCACCTCAACACCCTCAAGGATGTGATGCTCCAGGTCGAGAAAAGCGGCGACCTGGCGGCACGCGTGCCCCTCGACTGCCGTGACGAAGTCGGCCAGATGGCCACTGCCTTCAATGCCATGCAGGCCGGTTACCAACGCGTGGTCGGCATCGTTGCGCAGACCGCCGCACGCCTGGACGAAGGCGCCGAGCGCATGGCCCTGAGCATGCGTGACGTGCGCCAGGGCATGCTCGACCAGCAAAGCGAGACCGAGCAGGCGGCCACCGCGATCAACGAGATGTCCACCACCGTCCACCATATCGCCCAGCACACGGCGGATACCCGCGACCAGTCAAAAACCGCCGAGCAACTGGCCGGTAGCGGTCAACAAGTGGTCGACCGTGTCGGCCAGTCGATCTCCGGTCTGTCCAGCGGCGTGCAACAGACCGCGCAAATGATCCAGCAACTGGCCGTCGACAGTCAGAAAATCAGCACCGTCGTCAGTGAAATTCACGGCATTGCCGAACAGACCAACCTGCTCGCCCTCAACGCCGCCATCGAAGCCGCCCGCGCAGGCGAAATGGGCCGCGGTTTCGCGGTGGTGGCCGACGAGGTACGCAATCTGGCCAAGCGCGTGCAGGTCTCAACCGATGAAATCACCCTGATGATCACCTCCCTGCAAAGCGGCACCCGTGATGCCGTCGAGTTCATGCAGGAAAGCTCGCTCAAGGCCGATGACTGCGTGCAACAGGCCCGCGAAGCGGGCGAGGCGCTGGTTGCCATCACCGCTTCGGTGGCGCAGATGCGCGAAAGCAACACCCAGATTGCGGTGGCCGCCGAGCAGCAGAGTCAGGTGGCCGAAGAAATGAATCGTTCCATCGTGAGCATTCGCGACGTCACCGAGCAGACGGTGCAGCAAACCTCAGGCTCCGCCGCCACCAGTTCCGAGCTGGCAACCATGGCCGGCGAACTGACCAAGGCCATCCGCCAGCTCAGGCTGTAGCAACAGGAACGGCAACGAGGGTTGAAACGCGACAATACTCCGTAGCCCCGGATAAACCGGCACAGGCTGCAGTCCGCGATTCGACTGCGGATGGCAGCGGCGCAGGGCAGGTTACGGTGCTGTTTGCCGGTTAACCGAACACCGTGACCGTCTGCCGGCTGATCGCCAGCAACTCACCGCGCGGCCCCCACAAGGCGGCGGCGATGTGTCCGTAGCCGTCGCGGGCATGCTCGATCTGCGCACGGTAGAGGCACCAGTCGCGGGTATTCAGTTCGACAACCGGCTGGATGAACTCGATGGTCCAGGTCAGCGAGCTGCCGGGCGCCGGTGTACGCAGGTGCGGTAGAACCGCCGGCGGCCAGGCATCGACCAGGGCCAGCAGGTGCGCCTCGCCGACCGGCTGCACCTCGCCCCCTTCGCGCATGCGCACCCAGCCGCCCATTTCCCGCGAGGGGTTGTTGCTGAAGGGCATGCCGCCGATCCCCCAGCGCATCGCCAGGAAGCGAGTGAACTCCGGGGTCACATTGCGCACATAGGCGAGTTCCTGGCAGTCCTCGACCGCTTTGATCTGCGGCGCGGGCTCGGCAGCGACCTCTATCGCCGACTGGCGCGCCGCGCCGAAACTGCCCTGCACCAGGGTCACCACCTGACCATTCTGCACCGCGCGGCCCAGCACCTGACTGACCGACCTGCCTTCACGCAGCACCTCGACCTGGAAACTCACCGGCACATCCGGCTCGGCCGGGCCGACGAAGGTGATCGCCAGCGAACGCGGTGGTCGTCCTGCGGGAACGTGGGCGCGCATGGCTTCATACACCAGCGCCGCCATCAAACCACCAAAACTGGCCCGCCCCTGCGCCCAGACGGACGGGATCACCACGGCCTGCGGGTTGGCGCGAACGGCCTGGAGCAACTCGGAAAAATCCATAACCACCTCAAGACATCGATAGCAGGTGATCTTAGGGGAAATCCACGGCGGGGCGAAACGGCGTTTCGGCCAATTGACGCGGGCAAACGGCGGGGCGTGCGCGGAGATCCGACTTACCCTCGCTACGAACGGTCACGAGATAAAGTCCTCTTGCAGCGCCAGCAATGCCAGGTCCGCCCGCTCCTCGGCTGCCTGCAATGCCGTGCGCCAAGTGTCGACGCAGGCGGCCAGATCCGCTTCCTGCTCGGCCCGCTGCAACCGCTGCAACAGATCATGCCAATCGCCCAGCGCCGACTGCGCCGCCTTCAGGCGCGCCAGGGTCTTGGCCGACAATCCGCTCGGTTTCGGGTAGGCCTCGGCGCCGTAGCGCACGCGCTTGATCAACAAGCGCAGCCGATGGCGATCATGCGCCGGATCGACCAGGGCCTCGGCCAGGCGCCGCTGCTGCTTGGTCAGGCGACGCTCGACGCGTTTAGTCAGACCACGCAACTCGGCGTCCGCCGCCGCTTGGCGCCACGATTGCGGCCACTGATCCAGCGCCGCGAACAGCGCCGGCAGCGCGGCGTCGGCCAGCAGCGCTCGATAACCATCGAGCAGCCGCGACTGACGCCGGCTGACCGCATCATGCATGCCCAGAGCCTGCAAATGGCCGATCAGCACCTCGAGATCACGTAACGGCCCACTGATTCGCCCGAGCTCGGCCGCCTGTTGCTGCAGCGCATCACACGCCTCCACGCCGCGCAGCGGCCGCAGCAGGCTGCGTAGCTTGCGCAGGGCGATGCGCAGGTCGTGCACGGCTTCAGGATCGGTCGCCGCCAACAAACGTTCGCGGCAGGCATACAGCGTTATCTGCAAACGCAGAACCTGCTGCAACTCGCCTCCAATGAAGCTTCCCATAGGCCCCTCAATTACAGCCTGCCAGAGCCGCCAGCTTAGCAGGGTGCTGGAAAACTACGGCGCGCGGAGGTAATACCAACAATTTCTCGCATACTGCCTGAGTCCATATACGCCCTACGGATCGCGAGTTGCTCCGGAGCGCAGGGCAGACCGCCAGGGTAATGCCCGGCGCAATACCGCCAGGTGCGCACGCAGCACTGCCGGACAAGCCTCGCCCCCGGCATAGCGCTGCGCCTCGAACGCGGCAGCAAAGTCATGAATAGCCTGCGCCTGGGCCGGCAAGGCCAGCGCCGCACGCTCGGCATAGGCGCGCACGCCTTCGCCCGGCTGACGCTGCACGGCATGCCGCGCCAGCAAACGCTCGAAGCGCCGGAACAGACGCTGCTGCGCATCACGCTCGCGCTGCCAGGGTTTGAATAGCCAGAGCGCCAGCAGCCCCAGCAGCAGCCCACCACCGCCCACCAGGCCGAGTGCCAGAACCCGGGCGTCGATACGCCCGAACCAGCGCTGCAGCAACTCCAGCTGCTGCGCACCCTGATAGCCGAGCACCAGGCTCTGCCAGCCGTGATTGAGGTTGTCCCAGCCCAGGCGCAGCTGGTTAAGCCACGTCAGCTGACGGTAACGCAACGGCGAGAAGGGCGAGCCCTCGAGAAAGCTCTGCTCGTCGACCAGCGCCTCTTCCAGGCCCAGCTCGATGCGCTCCGGAGCCACCTGGAAGGTCGGGTCGACACTCACCCAGCCCTTGCCCGCCTGCCAGTATTCGACCCAGGCGTGGGCATCGAACTGGCGCACCTGGAGGTAGTCGCCGCCGGGGTTGTACTCGCCGCCCTGGTAGCCGGCCACCACCCGCGCCGGGATGCCGGCCGCACGCAGGACGAAGGTCATGGCGCCGGCGTAATGGGCGCAGAAGCCGTTGCGACTCTCGAAGAGGAAATCATCGATGCTGTTCAGCCCCAACCGTGGCGGGCGCAAGGTATAGCCGAAGGGCTCGCGGTTGAAATGGCTGAGCACGGCCTGCACCAGTTGCTCGGGCTGCGGGTACTGCCGCTTTAGTTCGACGCCCCAGGCGCGACTGCGTGGATCGCCATCCTCCGGCAGTTGCAGGGCGCGGCGCAGGCTGTCGCTGGAAGCCGCCGGCTCACGCACTGCCGCCGGCCAGGACGTCACCTGATAGAGCAAGGGGCGCTCGACCGGCCGCCCCCGCTGCAGACGGTAATCGCTCATCTGCCGGGTGTTTTCGAGGCTGGTTTCGGCGACGTCCAGGGCGAACAGCCAGAGCTGCGAACTGGGCTGCATGACGATGCTATAGCGCAGCGGCTCGCCCTGTTTCTCCCAGGCCGGTGCCAGCGGCAACTGGGCGAAGGCGGACTGCGACCAGCGCCGGCCGTCGAAGTGCTCGAAGGTCAACGCCCGCCAGTAGAGCTGCTCGCGTGGCGGCACCGCGCCGGCGAAACTGGCGCGAAAAGCCAACCCGCCCGAGCGGCTCAATTCGGCGATATCCGCCGGCGCCATGCTCTCGGCCAAGCCGCTGACCGCGCGCTCACTCGGCAGCGGCAGTGACCAGAGCGGCCCCAGACGCGGGAAGAAAACGAACAGCAGCAGCATCAGGGGCACGGCCTGCAGCAACATGCCGGCAGCCAGCCGTGCGGTTGCCCAGGGCTGCGCAGCGAGGCCGCTCTGCTGCAGGCCGATCAGGGCCGCCAGCAAAGCGGTGACCGGCAGCAGGCTGAACAGTGCGGCAAGCAGGCTGTCGTCGAACAGATAGGCGCTGACCACCACGAAGAAACCGAGAAAGATCACCACCAGAGCATCGCGGCGCGTGCGCATTTCGAGCAGCTTGAGGATGAAGGCGGCGACCAGCAACACCACACCGGCATCCAGGCCGAGCAAACTGCCGCGGGAAAGCAACACACCGACGGCCGTGCCGAGCAGCAAGCCGGCCTTGACCCAGGCATTCGGATAACCGGCACGCATGCGCAGTATCTGGATGCGCCAGGCCGCGCAGCCCAGCCACAGGCCGACGATCCACAGCGGCAGGTGACTCAGGTGCGGCACGATCACCAGCAGCTGGGCAACCAGCAACCAGGTCAGGCTGATCCGCGGAATATCCGCACGCCCGCTCACGCCGGCGTACCGAACAGCGCCAATGCGCGCAGGCAGGCATCGCGGTGCTGCTCGCCGCTGGCGGGCGCCAGCAACTGGCCCGGCAAGCACAGGGCAAAGGGCTGCTGGCGCTCGGACAGTTGCAGCACCCAATAACAGAGCAGCGACAGGCGCAGCTCGACATCGCCCGCCAGCGCCTCGAAATCCAGCCACGGCTCGCGCCCGCCGAACGCGGCGAAGTCCTTGACCAGCAGGCCCTGGCCGCGGGAATAGGCCTTCCAGTGCAGACGCCGCTTGGAGTCACCGGGCTGGTAACGCTTCAGCCCCTGAAAATCCTCGCTGCCCGGCCCCCGGGCACGCATGCCCTGCTCGTCCAGCTCGTCATCGGCGCCCGCGACTAGCGGCAGCTCGCCCTCCAGCGGTTGCGGATAGACCAGCAGCGCCTGATCCAGGTCGACCCAGCTCCAGGCCACCAGGATTCCCAGCGGGAAACGACTCTCGACCCGCAAGCGTCCCGGTCGCAACCAGCCACGGCGCACCGCCGGCAGGCTCAGCTCGCACTCGCTGACGCCCTGTGCCGGCACATCCCGAGTCTGATACGCCGCGCGCGACCAGCCCAGGGCAATCGCCTGGTGCGCCCGCGCGCTGCTTTCCAGGCGCAGGCGAAACGGCCCCTGTTCGCCGACGAACACCGACCTTGCCCCGGCGGCCTTGAGCACCAGACCCGCCAGGTTACGGTAGGTGTGCAGGATGGCGACGATAAACACCGATGCCAGCAAAAACGTCAGGGCATAGGCCAGGCTGTTCTGGTAATTGATCGCGGCCAGCAGCATCAGCAGCAGCGCCAGGGCAAATGCCACCCCGACCCGGGTCGGCACGATGAAGATCCGCCGCTGGGTCAGGCGCACGCTGGCGGCGGGAGGAATCCGTCGGCTCAGCCAGCGCTGCCAGTGCCGTTTGAGCAGTTGCCTCAAAGCGCCGGCACCTCGCGCAGCAACCACTGCACCAGCGCGCCGCCGCCATGCCCGGTCGGATCGCTGCGCTCGCGCAGGCGATGGCCGACCACCGCTGGCAACACCGCCTGCACATCCTCGGGAATCACATAATCGCGGCCGTCGAGAAAGGCCCAGGCACGGGCGGCGGCGAGCAGGGCCAGGCTGGCGCGTGGCGACAGACCCCAGGCGAACTGCGGCTGGCTGCGGGTGGCATCGACCAGGCGCAGCACATAGTCGACCAGCGCATCGCTGGCACGCACCCTGGGCACCTCGGCCTGGATCAGCGCCAGTTCGGCATGGTCGAGAATGGCCTCCAGGCGCGGCAGCAACGAGCGCCGCGAATAGCCGAGGAGCAGGGCTTTTTCAGCGGCCTTGGCCGGGTAACCGAGCGAAAGGCGCATGAGGAAGCGATCGAGCTGCGACTCGGGCAAGGCGAAGGTACCGCCCTGACTCACCGGGTTCTGCGTGGCGATGACGAAGAAGGGGTCCGGCAGCGGCCGGGTCGCGCCCTCGATGGTCACCTGGCCCTCCTCCATGGCCTCGAGCAGCGCACTCTGGCTCTTCGGCGTGGCCCGGTTGATCTCATCGGCCAGCACCAGCTCGGCGAAGATAGGCCCGGGGTGAAAGCGGAACTGTCCGCTTTCCCGGTCGAACACCGAGGTGCCGAGGATGTCGCCGGGCAACAGGTCGGAGGTGAACTGGATGCGCTGAAAGCTCAGGCCCAGGACCCTGGCCAGCGCGTGGCTGAGGGTGGTCTTGCCCATGCCCGGCAAGTCCTCGATCAGCAGATGACCGCGGGCCAGCAGACAGGCCAGGGCCAGGCGCACCTGCGGCTCCTTGCCCAGCAGCACCTGGTTCACCGCGTCCAGGCAGGCGTTCAGTCTTGTGCGCATCGTTCGCTCCGGCACTTTATCCAAGTGCGTCGATGCTACTGGCCGGCATCAGGCGGGCAAAGCACCCTGTAACCTTTACTGACGAAACTGTGAGCGCGGTTCTCACTTTACGGCGAACGCTACAAGCGAAAATGCCCGGCCATGCTCTGCAGTTCGCGGCCCAGCTGCGCCAAGCGAACGCTCGAGTCAGCCGTTTCGTCCATCGCCGCCGAGGACTGGTCGGCAATATCGCGAATCGAGGTGACGCTGCGGCTGATCTCTTCGGCCACCGCCGTCTGCTGTTCGGCCGCCGCGGCGATCTGCTGGTTCATTTCGAAGATCAGGGTCACCGCCTCGGCAATCCCGGCCAGGGCACCCTCGGTCTGATTGGCATCCTCGACCACATGGGCGACCAGGGCGCCGCTCTGCTGCATGTCGGCCACCGAACGGCGCGTGCCTTCGCGTAGCGTGGCGATCAGTCCTTCGATTTCCGCGGTGGACTGCTGGGTGCGCTGGGCCAGGGCGCGCACCTCATCGGCTACCACGGCAAAGCCGCGGCCCTGTTCGCCGGCGCGGGCGGCCTCGATGGCGGCGTTGAGGGCCAGCAGGTTGGTCTGTTCGGCCACGCTCTTGATCACATCCAGCACCGAATCGATGCGCTGGGTGTCCTGGCTGAGGCGCTCGATGCTCTGGGTGGTGGTGTCCATCGCCGCCGCCAGCTGGTCGATCCGCACCAGGGTCTGGCGCACCACCTCGGCACCGCGACCGACCCGGTTGTCGGCGTCCTCGGTGGACGCGGCGGCAGCCTCGGCGTTACGCGCCACCTCGTGTACTGTGGCGGTCATCTCGCTCATGGCGGTCGCCACCTGATCGGTTTCCACCCGCTGGCCATTGACGCCCAGGCGGGTCTTCTCGGTAATCGCCGACAACGACTGGGCCGAAGCGGAAATCTGGCTCACCCCGCCCTGCAACTGGCCGACCATCTCGCGCAGGTTGTCCGACATGCCCTGCATGGCGGCCTGCAACTGCCCCACTTCATCGCTGCGCTGCACCTCGATGCGCACACTGAGGTCGCCATCGGCGATCTGCCGGGCCTGCTCGATCACCTGTTTGAGCGGACGCACGATCAGCAGGGTGATCGCCAGGGTCGCCAGCAGACCGATTACCAGGGCCAGCGCCGCTGCCAGCAGAATCAGCCAGCCACTGGCCTGCAGTTGTGCCTGCATGGCGCTCTTCTGGCGGGAATAGGCCTGATCCA
Organism: Pseudomonas sp.; assembly: GCF_041601375.1. Taxonomy (GTDB): domain Bacteria; phylum Pseudomonadota; class Gammaproteobacteria; order Pseudomonadales; family Pseudomonadaceae; genus Aquipseudomonas. The sequence continues at coordinate 20,013 of NZ_JBFIIG010000010.1, forward strand.
CCAGCTCGCCGATGCGCTCGGCCTGCGCCACCAGCAGGGTGTATTCCTGCTTTTGCTGACGCAAATGGCCGTTGTACTCCTTGAGTCGTTCATTGAACGAGTCGACGTTGCCGATGACTTCCGCCAGCACCGAGGCATAGCCCGGGCTGGTCATGGCATCGCGCAACTCGCCGGCCAGGGTCTGCGCATCCAGGGCCTGCTGGATCTCGCCCTGAGCGATTTCAGCGGAACTGCGACTCAGCTGCAGGCGCACACGGGCCTGGTCGAGCGCCTGCAGCAACAACTGATGAACCTTGCTGATCTGTCCGGCCTGCAACACCGACTCGCCACCTTGGGTACCCTGGCTGCTCTCGAGCAGATCGATGCCATCCTCGGCCAGGCCCTCCCCGATCAGGTCAAGGCTGTTGGCAGCACTCACCACCAGCCAGTTGGCCGCCTCCAGGGACAGGCTCATGTTATCGGTCAGTTCGACATAGCGATCAAAGGCCGTGCGGTACTGGCCGATGGCAGTGTCGACCTCGCCCAGCAGCTGTCCCTCGGCAGCCGGCAGTTCGGCCTGCAGGGCTGCGCTGCTCGCCAGCAGCGCCTGGGCCTGCTCATGCAGGCGCTGGACATGAGCGGTGTCGGTAGTCAGGGCGAAATCCTGCTCGCTGCGGCGAATCTGCAGGACCTGGGAATTGATCGCGCTCATGCGCTCGAGCAGTGTCGAACGGACACCGACCTCGCGCAGCGCCGAATAGCCGGTGGCGGCAACCACCGTGGTGAGCGCCAGCACCACGCCAAAGCCCAGGGCCAGTTTCTTCGCCGTACTCAAGCTGGCGACGTGTCGCTGCAGATCAGTCCACATATATCCCACTCCACCCCGGTCACTGACGAACCACGCTCGCCACCTTAACACGCACGATAGGAGCGCTAGGCTGCTGGCGACAAGCCAACAGCCTAGACGATAGTACTTTTAGCTATGTGCGGGTCGTTTTCAGAGCGGGTTGGCCTGCAAGTTTCAGGGGCGCTGCATCTCGAAACTATCGCGGGTACGGGTGTAGGCCATGCCGCCCAGGCGACCGATCAGGTCGAGTTTTTGCGGATCGATCCGGCCCTTGTCGTTGAGTACCGCATCATCGACATGGGCGAGCAGCACTTCGGCGAAGATCAGGTGGCAGTTCGGCGCATCCGGCGGATACGCCAGCACTTGCGCCACACGGCACTCGAAGGCCACTGCCGCCGCAGCCACGCGGGGCACGCCAACTCGCTCACAGGTCAGGCTGGCGATGCCGCAGCGTTCGAACTCGCTGACGCCATGGGGCAACTGGGCAGCGCTGGCATTCATCGCTTCGGCTTGGGCGAAGGACACCAACTGGATCACCAGCTCGCCGCTGGCCTGAACGTTGCGCAGGGTGTCCTTGGGACTGCCGTCGTCACGCAGATTGACGTTGACCATCAGCGTCGGCGGTGCATCGCTGATCACCTGGAAAAAACTGAACGGCGCCAGGTTGCTGATGCCATCGGAGGAAACACTGGACACCCAGGCAATCGGCCGCGGCGTTACCGTGGACGCCAACCAGCGGTAGGCATCCAACGCTGTCAGGCTGGCGAAATCGAGTTGCATTAACGCCCTGCTCGCGATTCTCTGATGTAGAAGCGCGCCCGTTCGGACTTGCTGGTGCAGCCCTCGTAGCTTTCGAACTGCTGCTGGGTTTTCGCTGCGGTCAGCAGCGACAGGGCCTTGGAATAACTCACGGTGCCGGCAAAGCCTTCGGCCTTGGCCAGATCCAGCTCGGCCCAGGCCGCATTCAGTTGCTTGGCGCAGCTATCGCGGTAGGCGGTTTTGCCGGCGCAACCGGCCAGCAGCAGGGCAATCATCGGTAGCAAGATCCAGGCTTTCATGGTGCGCTCTCCTTGAGACGGGGAAATAACCAGATGGTCATGATGCGATATGACGGCCGCGGGACGAAAAAGTGCCCGCATCCTTCAAGAATGGGCGCGCTGGCGGAGAAATGCCACTACGTCCGCCTGCTCGCCCACGAACTCGATCCGCCCGGCCTTGCTCTCACGCTGGAAGACGTACATGGGGTCGTAATACTCCACCAGCAACGCCTCGATCCAACCACGGTGCAGATCCACCACACCCTGGCTCTGCTGCTCGAGCAGGGCTTGGTCCATGATCGCTGCCAGGCGCTGGTAACGTTCCCCGCCCAGGCGCTTGAGAATGTTCGCCAGGCTCTGCTGCAGGCGCTCGGCGAAGGCCTTGAAGCCCTCCTGGGCACCGTACAGGGCGACGAATTCGGCGCACAGGTCGATCACGTAGTCCTTGAGAATGCGTTCGACCCGGCCCGCCAGGCTGTCTTCCAGCCAGACCAGGGGAAATTCCTGCATGCCCTGGTAGAGTTCCAGCGGCAGGGCGCTCCTGCCGATGATGCGGCCCTCATCCTCGAGTACGAACTGGCGGATACCCGCCGCGCGTTTTTTCAGGATGTCGATGGCCAGAGCATTCTCGAAATCGATCTGCGCCGGCTGGATCGTGGCGCGTTTGCCGAAGCTGGAACCGCGGTGATTGGCATGGCCTTCCAGGTCCAGGCTGTTGTCGAGTTGCGCGATCACCTCGGTCTTGCCGGTGCCGGTCATGCCGCCGACCAGGATGAAGTCGCACTGCGCCGTCGCCTGCTGGGTGGTTTCCAGGAGGAAGGTACGCATTGCCTTGTAGCCGCCGATCACCCGTGGGTAGTCGATGCCTGCCTCGCTCTTCAGCCATTGCTGGACGATTTGCGAGCGCAGGCCGCCGCGAAAGCAATACAGGTAGCCCTGCGGGTTGGCCCTGGCGAAGGCCGCCCAGGCCGCGATGCGCTCGGCCTTGAGCGCACCGCTGACCAGCTGATGACCCAGCTCGATGGCGGCCTGCTGGCCGCGCTGCTTGTAGCAGGTGCCCACCCTCTGCCGCTCGTCGTCATCCATCAGCGGCAGGTTGATCACCCCGGGAAAGGCGCCCTTGGCGAACTCCACCGGGGCACGGGCATCCATCATCGGCACGTCGTCGAGAAACAGCTGGCGGTAATCCTGGGTGTTGTCGCGCATCACAGCACCTCGACCGCGTAAGTCTGCCGCTCAAGCAACTGGCCGACCGGCTCGAGTGTCAGGCCCAGTTCGGCGGCGACCGCGAGAAACTCCGCCTCGCCCTCGGCGGTCACCGCGATCAGCAGGCCGCCGCTGGTCTGCGGGTCGCACAGCAGGAGTTTGTGCGCTTCGGCCAGTGGCGCGATCTTCTCGCCGTAACTGTCGAAGTTGCGCTGGGTGCCGCCAGGCACACAGCCCTGCTCCAGGTAATAGTCGACGCTGGCCAGGCGCGGCACCTTGGCGAACTCGATGCGCGCGGTCAGGCCGCTGCCGTCGGCCATCTCGACCAGGTGGCCGAGCAGGCCGAAACCGGTGACATCGGTCATCGCGGTCACCCCGGCGAGCTTGCCGAAACGGCTGCCCGGCTTGTTCAGGGTGCACATCCAATCGCGCGCCAGGCCGACGTCCTCGGCGCGCAGCTTGGCCTGTTTCTCCGCGGTGGTGAGGATGCCAATGCCCAGGGGCTTGCTCAGGTACAGCCGGCAACCCGCTGTGGCGGTGTCGTTGCGCTTCATGTGACGCTTTTCCACCAGGCCGGTAACGGCCAGGCCGAAGATCGGCTCGGGCGCATCGATGGAGTGCCCGCCAGCCAGCGGGATACCCGCCTGGTCGCACACCGAGCGGGCGCCGCGAATCACCTCACGGGCCACTTCCGGGGCCAGCAGATTGACCGGCCAGCCGAGAATGGCGATGGCCATCAGCGGGTCGGCGCCCATGGCGTAGATGTCGCTGATCGCATTGGTCGCGGCGATCCGGCCAAAATCGAAGGGATCGTCGACGATCGGCATGAAGAAGTCGGTGGTCGACACCACCCCGCGCTCTGCGTCGATGGCGTAGACCGCCGCATCGTCACGCGAGGCATTGCCGACCCACAGATTCGGGTCGAGATTCTGCGCGCCACTGCCGGCCAGGATCACTTCCAGTACCTTGGGGGAAATCTTGCAGCCGCAGCCAGCGCCGTGGCTGTACTGGGTCAAACGGATCGGCTCGCTCATGAAATCTCACTCATATCGTCGACAGGCGGCGGCATTCTAGCAAATGTCGCCTTGGCGCCAGTGATCGGCGCGCGTATGTTGATAAAACAATGCCTTACGGAGGTTGAAAGATGACTCAGCGAGTAGCCTTGGTCCTGGGCTCCGGCGGCGCGCGCGGCTATGCGCATATCGGCGTGATCCAGGAGCTGGAAGCGCGCGGCTATGACATTGCCTGCATCGCCGGCTGCTCCATGGGCGCGGTGATCGGCGGCATCTACGCCGCCGGCAAGCTCAAGGAATACTGCAACTGGACCCAGAGCCTGGATTACCTGGACGTGCTGCGCTTGCTCGATGTGAGCTTCCGCCTGGGCGCCATCCGCGGCGAGAAGGTGTTCGGCAAAATCCGCGAGATCGTCGGCGAGGTCAATATCGAGGACCTGTCGATTCCCTTCACCGCGGTCGCCACCGACCTCACCAACCAGCAGGAAATCTGGTTCCAGGAAGGCTGCCTGCACCAGGCTATGCGTGCCTCGGCGGCGATTCCCAGCCTGTTTACCCCGGTGATCCAGGGCAAGCGCATGCTGGTCGACGGCGGCCTGATCAACCCGCTACCGATAGTGCCGGTGGTGTCCAGCCACTGCGACCTGATCATCGCGGTCAACCTCAACTCGACCAACCAGCAGCATTACCAGTTACCGGTGATCGAACGGCCGCCGGCACTGAAAAGCCGTTTCGACCTGGTGATGAACTCGCTAGGCTCGCGGCTGCCCTCGTTCCGCCGCAAGCAGGGCGAAGACGACGAGTTGCTGCTGCAGGACGAGGGAGAAGCAGCTGCGCAGGAGCCGTCAAATCCCTGGCTGCAACGACCCGCCACGCCCACGCACCCCGATGGACGCAGCGCAGGCGCCACCAAGTCCGCCAGCGGCTCGCGGGTCGCCGACCTGAGCGGGCCGGCCTCCCTGCTGGAGCTGATCAACCAGAGTTTCGAGGTCATGCAGACCTCACTGGCACAGTACAAGATCGCCGGCTACCCGCCGGACATCCTGATCAACGTACCCAGGCGCGCCTGTCGCTTCTTCGAGTTCTACAAGGCCCCGGAACTGATCATGCTCGGCCGGCAGATCGCCCGCGACACCCTGGAGAGGTACGAAAAGGAGAACTAGCAGCCGCCTCGGAGCCTGTCCGCGAACAGCCATCAACGTCAACTGCAGGCTGGGCCTGCGCGGCCCGGCCTGCGCGGCCCGGCCCAAGCAACAAAATCCGAGTATCCGGACAGGCGGCTAGCCCGCTTGAGCGGATGACGAGGTGTCGGGGGGCGGAGCCTTGTCCGCCACCCAATCGCTAAGCAGGCTGTAGGCCAGGGCGAGCAGGGTCGGACCGAGAAACAGGCCCATGAAGCCGAAGGCCAGGATGCCGCCGAACACTCCGAGCAACACCACCACCAAGGGCAGGTTGCCGCCGCGGCTGATCAGGTAGGGCTTGAGGATGTTGTCCACGCCGCTGATGACGAACATGCCCCAGACTCCGAGGAAGACGGCAAAGCCATAGTCGCCCTGGGTGAAGAGCCAGACCGTGGCGGGGACCCAGACCAGGGGCGGCCCCATGGGGATAAGACTGAGCACGAAGGTGAGGATGCCGAGAATCAGCGCACCCGGTACACCGGCGATATAAAAGCCGATCAGTGCCAACAGCGCCTGCGCCGCCGCCGTGCCGATCACGCCGTTGACCACTCGCTGCACGGTGCCGGCAACCAGTTCCAGGTAGTGCTCGGCGCGTTCGCCGATCAGGCGCTCGAGCAGGCTGTGGGCGAACAACGCCAGACGCGCGCCGTCACGGTAGAAAAAGAACACCAGCACCAGGCTCAGGGTCAATTCCAGCACGCCGCCGCCAATTTGTGCACTACGCGCCAGCAACCAATTGCCGACCTGACCGAGATAGGGCTTGAGGGTGCCGAAAAACGCCGCGCCCTGCTGGTCGATGGTCTGCCAGAGCCCCAGCAGGCTCTCGCCTACCAGCGGAATATCATCCAGCCAGTCCGGTGCTGGCGGCAGGCCGGTGACCTGGTAACCCTTGAATAACGCCATGGCATCGCCGATGTGCTCGGCCAGGTTGAAGCCCAGCAGCACCAGGGGCACCGCCACCAGGCCAATCCAGCCCAGGGTCAAGAGCCCGGCCGCAGCGGTTTGCCGGCCATTGAGCAAGCGGGTCAGCCCGCGCATCAGCGGCCAGCTGGCAAAGGACAGGACTGCCGCCCAGAACAGCGCCGAGCCGAACGGCGCGAGCACCCACAGGCTCGCGCCGAGTAGCCCGAGGAGCAAAATCTGCACCAGCAAGCGATCGTTATTGAGCATGCTTGCAACTCCGCAATAGTGAGAAACGACGCTGAGCCCTGCACCTCGGGTGCAGGGCTCAGCGCTTGTGAAGATATCGAGCGCCGTAGCGAGAGCGTCTCCTGGTGTTTGCGGCAAGGCGCGTTACGCGAAAAATGGGGGAGCTTTGTGAGCTAAATGACCCTGTTTTTCGCATGACGCAACGCCAGCAGCGCACGCCAGGGGGCGATCGCAGTAGGCGAGAGCCTTTTCACACGCTCTCAGTCAGCAGCCCTTACGGGGCTGGAGCACGGGCAACGTGCGCCCTCGCGGCGGGCTCAGCGCAGCACGTTGATACGCAACCCCTCAACGGCGGCATCGCCCAACTCCAGCCGAGCGGCCCTGACCCGCTGCTCGACCAGCGCCTGGCGCCAGGCTTCGGCCTGGACGCCGGCCAGGCTGACACGCAAGGTGCTGTCGAGGTTGAGGCTTCGCGCCAGCAATGTCACCCAGGCTTCGCTGGGCTCGGTCTGCTGCGGCAGGCGCAAATCGCCATCGTCTCGCAACTGGCGCAACAAGGTGGCCGGTGTTGGCAGCATCTCGGGCAGGGGTGCATTGGCGGCCAGCCGTTCGACATGCAGATAGGCACGCTTATTACCGCGGGTGATGCTGTAGAGCGCCAGCAAGCTGTCCTGGCGCGGCTCGGCCAAGCGCATCAGTACATAGGCCTGCTGGTCATCGGAGCCATACAAGATGCGATTGCCGAATACCGCATTGGCCCACAGGCTGCTCGAGCCGCACTCACGGCCCTGGCACCAGTAGAGCAGCTCGGCATCCTGCGCCTGCAACGCTTCGCGGGCCGCGGTAAATACCTCATCGGCGGCATGGGTGGGCGGCAACTCGTATGTCAGCGAGGTCAGTTGCCCCTGCACCGCTACTTCGCGCTCGTAGCGCAGACGGCCGCTGATACGCCGAATCGCACCCTGCGGGTAGATCCGCTCCTGCTCGGCGGTTTCGCTGAAAGCGACGATCTGGCTACCGGGAAACCGCGGCAGCACCTCGAGATCGCGACTGCCGGCGACATCCGCGGCCGACACCGCAGCGCTTGCCAACACCCCAGCCAACAGACTGAACCAACGCATGTGAGCCCTCATTGAATCAGCATCGACTGGGCGGTTTTTACCGCCGTGTCATCAAGTACTTCGCGGCGCGGCAAGACGATGCCGCGCTGCACCGCCGGACGGCTCTCGAGTGCAGAGAGCCAACGTTGCAAGTGCTCCAGGCCTTCGATCGAGACGCCCGACCAGTCATGACTGCGCACCCAGGGGTAAGTGGCGATATCGGCGATGCTGTAGGCGCCGGCCAGGTATTCGGCCTCGTCCAGGCGTCGATCCAGCACCTCGTAGAGGCGCCGGGTTTCGTGCTGGTAACGGTCGATCGGGCCTTGCAGCTTCTCCGGGAAGTAGCGGAAGAACACATTGGCCTGGCCCTGCATCGGGCCGACACCGCCCATTTGGAACATCAGCCACTGCAATACCAGCGAGCGGCCCTTGAGGTCCTGCGGCAGCAGTTGCCCGGTCAATTCGGCGAGGTAGATCAGGATGGCGCCGGACTCGAACACGGCGAAGTCGTCGTTATCGCGGTCGACGATGGCCGGAATCCGGCCATTGGGATTGATCTTGATAAATGCCGGGGTCTTCTGCTCTTTGCGCTCGAAACTCAGCGCATGCAGGCTGTAGGGCAACTGCAACTCCTCGAGCGCGATGGACACCTTGTGCCCATTGGGGGTCGCGGCGGTGTAAAGGTCGATCATGCGATTCTCCATTGCAATCGGCCACACCTTCCCCAGTTGCCTTTGGCAAGTCAAGACGAGCGTAAGAAAGGATTGAAACAGTCTGCTACGAGTTGCGCGCCCGCCTCGTCATCCAGATGCAGATGATGCCCGCCGGGCAGATGGGTCAGGTCGATCGGCAACCCGCTCAACAGCTCGGCGAAGCGCGGCTGCGCCAGGAGGATGCCCTGCTCGGCCAGCAACAGGCTGACCGGGCATTGCAGGGATCGGACGAAGGCCATGGCATGGGCCTGGGTCAGGCGCAGCGGCGACGGCAGGGTCAGGCGGCTGTCGGTGCGCCAGGTGTAGCCCCCCGGTACCGGCATCAGCCCTCGTTGGGCCAGCAACTCGGCGGCGTCGCGGCTGACCGCGGCGGTTCCGCGCATGCGCGCCTGGACCGCCCGCTCGAACTCGGCGTATACCGGCTTGCGCTTGCCGGCCAGGGCCATCTGCGCCTTGAGCGCCTCGGCCAGCTTCTGCGGCGCCGTGTCGGCCTCGCCGGTGTACGGGATCAAACCGTCGATCAGCGCCAGGCGTTCGACGCGCTCGGGCAATGCACCGGCCAGCAGGACCGAGACGATGGCGCCCATGGAATGACCGAGCAGGGAAAACCGCTGCCAACCGAACTGGTCGGCCACTTGCAGGACGTCATGCACGTAATCCCAGATCGCATAGCTGGCGCCCAGGGGGCGGTGATCGGAATGGCCATGACCGGCGAAATCCAGGGCGACGATGCGCAGCCCCGGCAACTTGGGCGCCAGCCGGGCGAAACTCGCGGCATTGTCCAGCCAGCCGTGCAAGGCGATCACCGGCTGGCCATCCGCCGGGCCATACAGATGGGCCGCCAGCTCGATATGCGGCAGGCTCAGACGTACTTCCTCAAACGGCAGATTCATGCGAGTTCCTCGACGGGGGGTTGACCGGACCAGCGCCTGAACAGTGAGCGCAACAGCTCGGCCGTGTCCTGCGGCCGCTCCAGGGGGAACATGTGTCCGCCCGGCAGGGTCAGGTATTCGCCCCTGGCCATTCGCCGAATCAGGCGCGCGTGATGCGGCAGCACCACCCGGCTGTGCCGCCCGCGAATCATCGCCAGCGGCACTTGCAGCTGCTGCGGGCGTCCCGGTGTGGTGTGCGGCACGCTGCGATAGATACTGATCTCCGTGGCCGGGTCGAAACGCAGGCGCAGGCTCTGCCCATTGCCATGCAGGCCATGCTGCAGATAGGCATCCAGGCATTCCGGATCGAAACGGCGAAACAGGCTCTTGGCGGCGAAGTAGCTGCGCGCCTCGATCAAATCGGCGAACTCTTCGCGCCGTCCCAGAGTGCGTCCCGCCGGGGTGATGCGGTCGATAAAGCCGAAGCGTTTGGCCGCGCGAATGACGACGCGGTCGGCCAGGGTCAGCACCGGCGAATCGAGCATCACCACCCCCAGATACAGCTCAGGCCTGAGCAAGGCCGCGTGGTAATGCAGCACCCCGCCGAGCGAGTGGCCGACGCCCCACACCGGCTCGCCGCGCTCTTCGAGGTGATGCAGCAGCTCGTCGACCAGGTTGCTCCAGTTGTCATTCACCGGGAAGCGCGGGTCGTGGCCGTGTTGCGGCAGATGCAGCACCTGGTAATCCGGAGCCAGGGCGGCGAACAGCTTGCCGTAGGTGGCAGAGGGAAAACCATTGGCATGGGCGAAGAACACGGGCTGAGTCATGGCGGCAGGCTTAGGCGAAATGATCAGAGGATTGTCCGGCAGCCTCGCCGACACGGCAATGACGAAACGGCCAATGAATGACGGCACTATGGCCAAACCCAAGGGGAGGCACGCCAGCACCCGGAGTTTGCCGCCACAGGCTCATGGGAAATCCTTTTTTTGCGGTTTAAGGGAAGCGGCTAGTGTCGCGTCACAGATCGACCTGCGGTTAAAACGGCTTTTCGTGGGTTAGGCGCACGCTGCCGATAATGATGTACCAGCAAGATCCGTTGCGCCGTAACCCACCATCGGCGCAACGCAGCCCAGTTTCGAGGCGAGGCGCTCGCAACCCGTCACTCGTGCCACAGCACCGTTTCGCGGCGCTCGACCCAGCCGGCGAAGTGCGGCCCGTAGGTGCCTTCGACCACGGCGCGCTTGATCTTCAGGGTCGGCGTGAGGAAGCCGTTGTCCACCGCCCAGACGTCCTTGACCAATACCAGACGCTGCAGACGCTCGTGCTTGTCGAGCGCCAGGTTGACCTGTTCGAGCAGGCTCTTGAGGCTGTCTTCCAGGGCGCCGCGGCTGCCATTGGCGATCTCCTGGCGGCCGACTTCGGAGAGCACGCACAGCGCCAGCGGCTGGGCCATGCCATCGCCGATCACGCACACCTGCTCGATGCGCGAATGCACGGCCAGACGGTTTTCGATCGGCGCCGGGGCGACATATTTGCCCTTGCTGGTCTTGAAGATTTCCTTGATCCGCCCGGTCAGGCGCAGGTTGCCCTCGCTATCCTGCTCACCCTTGTCGCCGGTGCGCAGGAAGCCATCGGCGGTAATGGTTTCCGCAGTTTTCTGCGGATCCTTGTAATAACCCTGCATGGTCGCACCACTGCGCACCTGCACCTCGCCATCCTCGGCGATGCGCACCTCCACGCCGGGGCTGTTCTGGCCGATCCAGCCCTGCTTGAACTGGCCCGGCCGGCCGACATGCGAGTAGCCGCAGTTCTCGGTCATGCCATAGACCTCGAGTACTTCCAACCCCAGGCGCTTGTACCAGTTGAGCAAGGTCTCAGGCACAGGCGCGGCGCCGGACAGGGCATAACGCACCGCGTCCAGGCCCAGACCGGCGAGCACCTTGTTGCCGACCAGGCGCCCGATCAGCGGCAGCTTGAGCAGGAGGTCAAGCCTTGCGGCCGACATCTTGCCGTATACCCCCATCTGGAACTTGGTCCAGATCCGCGGCACGCCGAAGATCACCGTCGGCCGGGCGCGCTTGAGATCGTCGAGGAAGGTCTCCAGGCTCTCGGCGAAGAAGACTGTCTGCCCAGAGTAGATCGACGCCAACTCGACGAACATGCGCTCAGCCACATGACACAACGGCAGGTAGGACAGCACTCGATCGTCTTCACCGACACCGAACAGCTCGGTGGCATGGCTGGCGGCAAAGCCCAGGTTGCTGAAGTTGTGCATCACCCCTTTCGGCGTGCCGGTGGTGCCGGAGGTATAGATGATGGTGGCCAGTTGATTGGCCGAAGGAGCAGGGTCGTCCTGAATCGGCGTACAGGCTTGCAGATCGTCCCACAGGTAGCTGAACGGCCCTGACGGGCGCAGCGGCAAGCCGATGGTCGGCAGGTCGGCAGGCACCCCCGCCGCCATGCCCGGCCAGTCGTCCAGCTTGCCGATGAACACCAACGCCGCCTCGGAATGTTGCAGAACCTGGCGCACCGACTCGGCGGTCAGGTTCGGGTACAGCGGCACCGAGACGTGCCCGGCCATCCAGATCGCCAGGTCGGCGATGATCCAGTGCGCACAGTTCTTGGAAATGATCGCGATGCGGCTGCCTTGCGGCAGCTCCCGGCTACGCAGCCAGTTGGCGCCACGGCGTGCCTGCTCGCCGACATCGGCCCAACTCAACTCCTGCAGCTGCCCCCCCGGCAACGGCTGCACCATATAGCGTTTATTCGGGTGTCGAGCCTCACGCTGGTAAAACACCTGCAACGGCAAACGGATAGCATCGGCCACGGGGCTTCCTCCTTTGTTGTTTTTGTGGAGCCAACCAAGCAATTGCTTGGCTGGACTATATCCACGCACAAAGGCGAGCGGCAAGTGAAGAAATGTTTCGCTGTGTAGCCCGCTTTCAGCCGTGCTGCGGGTGCACCAGGGCCAGCAAATCCATCAGACCGGCGGCCAGCACATCGCCTTCCAGTTCGGCCAGACTGGCGGTGTGCATCGGCACTGCCTGCTGGCGGTGACCATGGATCAACAAGCCGGCCAAGGCCCCGACCAGTGGCTGGTGGGTCACCAGCAGCAACTCGCCATCGCCGTAGCGATCGAGCTGGCGGAGGACTTCGCGCGGGTCGCTGTCCGGCGTCAGCCAGGGCACTGTATGGATACCGCCGGCGAAGCCCAGGGCTTCGCGAACCAGTGCGGCAGTTTGTTGCGCACGCACATAGGGGCTGGCCAGGATCGCACCGAGCGCACGCCCCTCCAGCTGCACCGCCGCCTGGCGCACCTCCTGGCAACCACGCGCCGTCAAGGCGCGCTCGGCATCGCTGCGCGCCTGTGCTTCGGCCTCGCCATGGCGCAGTAACCACAACCTCATGGGCTGGTACTCACAGCTTCGGCTCTTCGTCACGCACCGGGTGTGGTGCGGGCGGCACGCTATGCGGCGCCTGACCCTGCGCGGCTTGCGGGGTCGGCCAGTCGGCGAACGGCCAGGGCTTTTCTTCGGTGTTGAAGGTGCCGAAGCGGCCAATCTGTGCCAGGTACTGGCTCAGGCTGTCACCAAATCCGAGCAGGCTGGCACTGGGCGCACCATAAAACAGCCGGTAGCCCAACTGCAGCAAGACCACGCCACCGAGCACCAGCTCGGCCAGTTGCCAGACGATGACGAACACCACCATCCAGAGAATCCGCAGCAGAATGGATTCGCGCTCCAACTCTTTAGGCTCTTCGCTCATGAAAATCTCCTTGTGAACTAGCGGGTCAGAAACCCGTGGTGGGAATGAAATCGACGTCGGTCTTGGGTTCGGCCAGCATCAGTGCTTCGATCACCTGATTCAGCGTGCGACCCTCGAACAGAATGGCATGCAAACCCGCGACCAGCGGCATGTAGATCTGCAATTCCTCGGCCTTGGCCTTGAGCACCTTGATGGTGTTGACCCCTTCCGCCACCTCGCCCAGACGCTCCACCGCATCCTCGAGGCTCAAACCCTCGCCCAGGGCGAAGCCGACCTGATAATTACGGCTTTTCGCTGACGAACAGGTGACGATCAGATCGCCGACCCCGGCCAGGCCGAGGAAGGTCATGGGGTTGGCCCCCAGTTGCACGGCAAAGCGGGTCATCTCCGCCAATGCCCGGGTGATCAGCATGCTCCGGGTGTTCTCGCCCATGCCCATGGCCGAGGCCATCCCGGCCATGATCGCGTAGACATTCTTCAGCGCGCCGCCCAGCTCCACGCCGAAGCGATCGCCACTGGCATAGACGCGGAAGGTACGACCGTGCAGCGCCTCCTGGACTCGCAGGCACAGTTCTTCATCCTCGCTGGCGATCACCGAGGCAGTCAGCGCGTGCTCGGCGACCTCCCGGGCCAGGTTCGGCCCGGACAGTACGCCGATACGTGCCTGCGGGACGACCTCTTCGAGAACCTGACTCATCAGTTTGAAACCATGCGCCTCGATACCCTTGGTGGTGCTGACCAGCAACTTGCCGGCGAGCTGCTCGGCCACCGGCTGCAGCGCCTGACGCAGGGCGCTGGAAGGCAAGGCGACAAATACCAGCAGGCAGGCACTCAGGGTCGCGGGCAGATCGGTGAGCGGCTCGACACCGGGGTGAATCTTCACCCCTTTGAGATAGCGCGGGTTTTCGCGAGTCGCGAGGATCGCCTCGACCTGGTCCGGGTCGCGCATCCAATGCAACACATGCTGACCATTCTCTGCCAGCAGGTTGGCAATTGCGGTACCGAAACTGCCGCCGCCAAGCACGGCTATAGGTTGCTGTTCAGTCATAAAGGTATCCGTTTTGGGCCATGCGCAATGGCAATCTGGACAGCATTATACGGGCCAAGGGGACAGCGACCAGCTTTTAGCTGGCTCTCAAGCCTCCCGCGCACTGGCAGAAATACGCTCAAGCGTGCGCACGCCGACTGAAAAAGCGGTGTGGCTCGGTTAAGATGCCGCCACCCCCACCACGAACAAGGCCGTTGCGTGGCTATCAACATCCGTGCCTCACTCCCCCTGTCGTTGCTGGCGCTGTTGGCCACTGGCGCAGTGCTGGGCGATGATCTGTTCGACAACGCCTATGCCATGCCGGAAGTACTGACCGCTACGCGTTTGAAGCAGTCGCCAGCGGCAGTTCCCGGCAGCGTCACGGTACTCGACAGCACCCTGATCAAAGCCAGCGGCGCCCGTGACATCCCGGAACTGCTGCGCCTGGTGCCCGGCATGATGGTCGGCTACCGCCACGGCAACCAGGCCACCGCCAACTACCACGGCAGTAACGTCACCGAGGCCAGGCGCCTGCAGGTGCTGATCGATGGCCGTTCGGTCTATCGTCCCGGCCTGGCCAGCGTGGACTGGACGGATATTCCCGTGGCGATCGAAGACATCGAGCGGATCGAAGTGTTTCGTGGCCCGAACACCGTCAGTTACGGGGCCAACGCCTTGATGGGGGTAATCAATATCCTCACCCGCACTCCCCTCGACAGCCGCGGCACCCGCCTGAAAACCACCCAGGGTCAGCGCGGCATCCATGACTGGTACGCCAGCCACGGCAGTGCCTGGCAGGACGGCGCACTGCGCCTATCACTCTCGGGCCTGCAGGACAGCGGCTTCGATCACGACCAGTTCGGCCGCGATTACCGCGACAGCCGTCGGCTCAACCGCTTCAACCTGTCCGCCAGCCAGCAATTCGACAGCCGCCACAGCCTCGATTGGCAACTGGCGGCCAAGGAAGGCAGCAACCAGCGCCCCTATGGCTACACCCCGGTGTTCGGCGACATCGCGCCTGGCGACAATGGCTCGGACGTCACTGCCCGCGACTATGCCGGCTCGCTGCGCTGGACCCTCGACTTCAGCCCCGAGCACAGCCTCTACCTGCAGAGTTCGGCCCAGCACTGGGAACGCAAACAGGTCTGGCGCGCCTGCGAGGCGGAAGTCGCCTTCAGCCCGGAACTGGGCGAGCTGTGGGATCTCAACCCGTTCTACACGGTCAAGTTCGGCAAGAACCCGCTCGGCGCGGTACCGCCCGGTACGGCCCAGGAACAGGCCCTGGCCACTGCCGTACGCGCACAATTGCTCGGCGGTGCCGCGGCCCCCGTCTGCGGCGAGGTCAACCAGAGCATGCGCGAGACCCGCTACGATTTCGAAGTGCAAGACACCCTGAGCCTGTCCGACGACCTGCGCCTGCTCAGTGGCCTGGGTTATCGCTACGATCATGCGGACTCCGAGACCTACTTCAACGGCGCTTTGAGCAACCACATCTGGCGCCTGTTCGGCCACCTGGAGTGGCAACTCGGTGCCCACTGGCTGGTACAGGGCGGCGCCATGCTGGAAGACGACCGGCTTTCCGGCAGCTCGCTGACCCCGCGCATCGCCGTCAACTACCTGATCACGCCACGCCACGGCTTGCGCGCGGTCTACTCCGAAGCCGTGCGCTCGCCGGACATGTACGAGAACAACGTCGACTGGCGCTACCGCGTGCGCAAGCTGCAGCCACAGGCCTTCGGCCAGAGCAGCGCGACCTACTTCGCCCGCTCCCGCGGCCCCGGCAATCTCGATCAGGAAATCATGCGTTCGCGCGAACTGGGCTACAACGGCTCGTTCGCCGATGCCGGCATCGCCCTGGATATCAAGCTGTTCTACGACGAAATCCACGGCATGATCAGCGAGCCGCTGCGCAACGACCGATTTTTCCCGAGCAACGCCAACAGCATGCGCTTCAGCGGTGCCGAGACCCAGATCGACTGGCAACTCAGCCATGCCGACCGCCTGCGCCTGAGCTACGCCTACGTCGACGTCAGCGCCAGCAGCCGCCTCGATCGGCGTCTCACCGCGCGCAACAGCGGGTCCGCCGGCTGGCTGCGCGACTGGGGTCGGGGCTGGTCGAGCGCCCTGTTCTATTACGGCGCCGACCAACTCAATCAGTACCGTTTCGAACGATTGGATCTGCGTGTGGCCAAACGCATCGCCATTGGCGGCGCGGCCCTGGAACTGGCCGGGGTCATGCAGCAGCGCCTCGACGATGAGCCACTGACCTGGCAAGAAAACAACCACGACGAACGACACCTGCTGTATTTCAGCGCGGAGCTAGAATTCTAGGATGCCTTCCCCCCCCTCACGGATGAGCCCCATGCGATCTTCATGGATGCGGCACTGGCTCCTGCTCTGTTGCCTGCTGTGCAGCGCCCCGTTGCTCGCCGCCGAGATCATCCTCAGCGGCGCCGAAGACAACCCGGCCATACGCGCATTCAGCGCCGCGCTGGCCGAATTGCGACCGCAGGATCGGGTGCGCTTCCTTCCGCTGGCGCAACTGCCGAGCCCCGAGCGCATCCCCGCCGATACCCGGCTGATCCTCCTCGACCTGCACGCCCTCGACTGGCGCCTGGACACGTCCGCAGGTCCACCGACCCTGATGCTGCGAATCAGCCGGGTGCACGCCCGGGAACGCCTCGACAATCGCCGCCCGGCTCATCTCAGCCTGCTCTGGAGCGATCCGGCGCCCGCCCGCCAACTGCGCCTGATACGCCTGCTCGTGCCCCAGGCGCAACGGATCGGCGTGCTTTACGACGAGCACAGCCAGTTTCTGCTCGACGAACTGCGCCACGCCGCCACGCCCCTGGGGCTGGAGATCGTCGGCCAAGCCTGGCCGGACAGCCGTGACAACCGGCCCCTGCTGACCCTGCTGCAAAGCAGTGACCTGTTGTTCGGGGTCAACGATGACGATCTGTTCAATCCACGCACCGCGAAAAACCTGCTGCTCACCAGCTATGCCCAACAGCGCGCCATGATCGGCCCCAGCGCCAGCTTCGTGCGCGCCGGCAGCCTGGCCAGCGTCTACAGCGACCAGCAAGACTGGCTGAACAGCCTCGACCGACTGCTCGACCAGCCACCTTCGAGCTGGCCGCGCAGCGCTTACCCCGCCTATTTCAAAGTACTCGGCAACCGTCAGGTGGCCCGCGCACTGGCCATAGAACTGGCCGATGACGCCAGCCTGGCGCAGCAAGTGGCTGAAGGAGAAAACCTATGAAGCTGGGCCGTGGCTGGGACATCCATACCCGCACGCAATTGATCAGTGTCGGTCCGGCGCTGTTGATGACCCTGCTGTTGACTGGTTTCTTCACCTTCGTACGCCTACAGGATCTGCGCCAAGAACTCGACCACACCGGCCAACTGATCGCCAGCCAGCTGGCCCCGGCGACCGAATACGGGGTTATTTCCGGCAATCTGGAGGTACTCGACACCCTGCTGCAGGCCACGCTGAAGACTCCACACGTGCGCTTTCTCGAAGTGCGTGACCACGCCGACAACATCCTGGTGTATGTCGAACAGCCCAACAGCAATAACCACGGCAACGCGCAGGTGGAAATCTTCCATGCGCCCATTCGCCTGCAGCGGATAGCCCTGGACAGTGACTTCCTGCAAACGCCCACGGCCGGCCTCGAGCAAGCTGCCGAACAGGACCTGGGACGTGTCGTGGTCGGCATGTCGAATGACGCTTTCAACACCCGGCAACAGGAAATCCTCCTCAAAGCCGCGGTCCTGGCGCTGCTCGCCCTGATCCTGACCTTTATCCTCGCCCGCCGCCTGGCCCGCCGCCTGTCGCAACCCCTGAGCGCCATGGGCGAAGCGGTCACGGCGATCCAGGGCGGCGACTACCACACCGCCCTGCCCGAACCCGAGGATGGCGAACTGGGCGCCCTGGCCCGGCACATCAACAACCTGGCCAACGGCCTGAAGCGCGCCAGCCTCGAGCAGGAGCAGGCCATGGCGCTGCTGATCAAGGCCCGCGAAGAGTCGGAACAGGCCAACAGCGCCAAATCCGACTTCCTGGCCATGATGAGCCACGAACTGCGCACCCCGATGAATGGCGTACTGGGCATGCTGCAACTGCTGGAAACCACCCAGATGACCCAGGAACAGGCGGAGTATGCGGCGCTGGCTGCAGAGTCCACCGAGCACCTGCTCAAGGTCATCAACGACATTCTCGACTTCTCACGCATTGAGCGCGGGGCACTGGAACTGGAATCCATCCCCTTCAACCTGCTGGAACTGGTGCAGGCCTGTGTGCAGGTGTTCCAGCACAGCGCCCAGCAACGCGATCTGGAGCTGCAACTGGACACCCAGGGCGGCCTCGAGTCGCTTGAAGTTCAAGGCGACCCGACACGCATTCGGCAGATCCTGGTCAACCTGATCGGCAATGCACTGAAGTTCACCGAAGCCGGCAGTATCCGCGTGCAAATCCGCTGG
The DNA here is from genome assembly GCF_041601375.1 of Pseudomonas sp. GTDB lineage: Bacteria > Pseudomonadota > Gammaproteobacteria > Pseudomonadales > Pseudomonadaceae > Aquipseudomonas. Next base: position 38,381 of record NZ_JBFIIG010000010.1, read on the forward strand.
CAGGCGCTGGATGACCAGGTGCTGTGGCTCACCTGTGCGGTGCACGACAGTGGCATAGGCATCTCGGCCGAACGCCTGGAACACATGTTCGACGCCTTCCAGCAGGCCGACACCTCGATCTCCCGGCGCTACGGCGGTACCGGCCTGGGTTTGCCGATCGCCCGCACCCTGGCCGAGCGCATGGGCGGCACCCTGCGCGGCGAAAGCCAGGAGCAGTGCGGCTCGGTTTTCACCCTGGAAATACCCCTGCCCTTCTCCCGCCAGCTCCGCCAGATCACCGCCAATGCCCCGGCACAAGAGCACCAGGGACAAGGTCAAGATGTGCTCCTGGTCGAGGACAATCCAGTCAACCAGACCGTGATTGAGGCCATGTTGCGCAGCCTCGGCTATCAGGTCTGCCTGGTCGGCGATGGTGCCCAGGCCGTGCAGAGCGTCCAGCGCCGGCACTTTGCCGCCATCCTGATGGATTGCCGTCTGCCGATCATGGATGGCTATGAAGCCACCCGCCAGATTCGCCGCCTCGCCGACCAGGCCGATATACCGATCATCGCCCTCACCGCCAATGCCCTGCAGGGCGATCGCGAGACCTGCCTGGATGCAGGCATGAATGATTACCTGGCCAAACCCTTCAAGCGCGCCGAGCTGCAACGGATACTGCTACGCTGGCTGCCTCCCCGACCTTCGACCAGTGGCCAAGACAGTTAAAGTGTTGCAGGCTTGACCTGCATAGGCTTACCCAGGCGCCCCTCTGTGGCAAGATGTCGGGGCGCAGTAGCGCTGTATTCTGCACGCTGTGACTTTCACCACAACGCAACAGTCTATGACTAGGCTATCGGTAGACGCACAATAGCGGCGTGACCGGCCAGGACGATTCACCCAGCCTTGGCGCATGGGAAATATTGAGGAGCTCGCATGACCAAACAAAACGCCTTCACCCGGGAAGACCTGTTGCGCTGCAGCCGCGGCGAACTGTTCGGCCCAGGTAATGCGCAATTGCCCGCCCCGAACATGCTGATGATCGACCGCATCACCCACATCAGCGATACTGGCGGCAAGTATGGCAAGGGCGAGATCGTTGCAGAGCTCGATATCACCCCGGACCTGTGGTTCTTCGGCTGTCATTTCGAAGGCGACCCGGTGATGCCAGGCTGCCTCGGCCTCGACGCCATGTGGCAGCTGGTTGGTTTTCACCTAGGCTGGCAGGGCAACCCGGGCCGCGGCCGCGCCCTGGGTTCCGGCGAAGTGAAGTTCTTTGGTCAGGTCCTGCCGACGGCCAAGAAAGTTACCTATAACATTCATATCAAACGCACCATCGCCCGCTCGCTGGTTCTGGCCATCGCCGACGGCAGCGTGAGTGTCGATGGCCGCGAGATCTACAGCGCCGAAGGCTTGCGTGTCGGCCTGTTCACTTCTACCGACAGTTTCTAAAGGATTTCTCCCATGCGTCGCGTCGTGATTACCGGTCTGGGCATCGTTTCCTGCCTGGGCACTGATAAAGAAACCGTCTCCGCCAGCCTGCGCGCCGGCCGACCCGGTATCCGTTTCAATCCGGAATACGCCGAGATGGGCCTGCGCAGCCAGGTATCCGGCTCCGTTGACCTGAAACTGGAAGAGTTGATCGACCGCAAGGTCTACCGCTTCATGGGCGATGCGGCGGCCTTCGCCTACCTGTCCATGGAACAAGCGATCAAGGATTCCGGGCTGAGCGCCGAAGAGGTTTCCAACCCGCGCGTCGGCTTGATCGCCGGCTCCGGTGGTGCTTCGACCTTCAACCAGATGGAAGCCCTGGACATCATGCGCGAGAAGGGCGTCAAGCGGGTCGGCCCCTACCGAGTGCCGCGCACCATGGGCAGCACCGTATCGGCCTGCCTGGCGACTCCGTTCAAGATCAAGGGCGTCAACTACTCGATCTCCTCCGCCTGCGCCACCAGTGCTCATTGCATCGGCAGCGCCATGGAGCAGATCCAGATGGGCAAGCAGGACATGGTGTTTGCCGGCGGCGGCGAAGAAGAACACTGGACCCAGAGCTTCCTGTTCGATGCCATGGGCGCCCTCTCCACCCAGTACAACGAGACCCCGGAAAAAGCCTCGCGGGCTTACGACGCCAAGCGTGACGGCTTCGTCATCGCCGGTGGCGGCGGCATGGTGGTGGTCGAAGAGCTGGAGCATGCTCTCAAGCGCGGCGCCAAGATCTACGCGGAAATCGTCGGCTACGGCGCCACCTCCGACGGCTACGACATGGTCGCACCGAGCGGCGAAGGCGCGGTGCGTTGCATGCAGCAGGCCATGGCCACGGTAAAAGACCCGATCGACTACCTGAACACCCACGGCACCTCGACTCCGGTCGGCGACGTCGCGGAAAGCCGCGCAATACGTGAAGTGTTCGCCGACAAGGCCCCGGCCATCAGCTCCACCAAGAGCCTGACCGGCCACTCTCTGGGCGCCGCCGGCGTGCAGGAAGCGATCTATTGCATGCTGATGATGGAAGGCAACTTCATTGCCGGCTCGGTCAATATCGACGAAATCGACCCTGAAATCGCCGACCTGCCGATCCAGCGCAGCACCGTCGAGAATGCCAAGATCGACACAGTGATGAGCAACAGCTTCGGCTTCGGCGGCACCAACGCCACCCTGGTGCTCAAGCGCTGGACCGGCAAGTAGACCGGATCGGACGCAGAGGCCCGCAGGGCAAGGTGCATGGACGCACCTTATGAAACAACCGCACACGACAAAGGGCGCCCAATTGGGCGCCCTTCGTTTTGCCTGGGCTTCAGGCCACTTCTTCAACCCCTTCAACTCGCTTGGCCTTCCTTAGGCGCGGCAGCAACATAGGCACCTGCTGACGATAGGCCGCATATTCCGGGTGAGCTTTCAGCAAGTCGCGCTCCTCCAGGAAAATGCCGATCAGGATATAGACGCTGGTCAGCACGGCGAACAGCAGGTGCGCCGCCGTCATCTGCGGGGTGCACCAGAAGGCGAAGAACCAGCCCAGGTAGAGCGGGTGACGCACCAGCTTGTAGGCGGAAGGAGTATTGAACGGCAGCGCCGTATAGGGTTTGCCCAGTAGTTGCAGCCAGACCTGACGCAAGCCGAACAGGTCGAAGTGGTTGATCAGGAAGGTGCTGTACAACACCAGCGCCCAGCCGAAGCCGAAGCCCGCCAACAACGGCAACTGGGCACCGCGACTCTCCACCTGCCAGATGACGCCGCCCATGGGTTGCCAGAAGTAGAACAACGCGATCAGCGCCAGACTGGAAAGCAGCACATAGGTGCTACGTTCAGCCGCCTGGGGAATGATGCGCGTCCACCAGGCCTTGAAGGACGGCCGGGCCATCACGCTGTGCTGGATGGCGAACACCGCCAACAGCAGCATATTGACCGCCAAGGCGTTGCCGAAAGCCATTTGGGGGATCCCGTCAATGGCCCGCGGCACCAGCGGAAAATTGCCAACGAAGGCAATGGCGTAAAGGAAAGTGGCGAGAAACACGACATAGCTGCCGACGCCGTAGAGAAAGATCGCAAAGCGTTTCATGGTTATGGTCCTGCCTCGATTGGGGGGAGCTGCAAGACTGTTTGCAGTCGAGGTCAGATTGCGCCGGCTCTGTATCTGTACGATGGCGGCATGTTTAGCCTGTGTATGCGCGTGGTTTCAGTCACTGTCACTGGGCAGCACCGTGCGCAGCCAGGCATGCAACTGGGCCTGGTCCAGGGGCTTGCGCATCAGCGCACGAATGCCCTGGGCCAACACCGCGGCTTCGTCGAGTTGCTCGCTGAAACCGGTATAGAGGGCAATCGGCCAGTCGCCACGGGCGGCCAACAGGCGGCGGGCCAATTGCAGCCCCGTCAGGCGCGGCATGCACTGGTCGAGAATCACCAGATCCCAGGCGTATGGGTCGTTGAGCAACTGCACCGAGGCCTGTTCGGCATCGCCCCACAGGCTCACCTCGAGCCCCCATTGGCTCAGGCGTTCGGCCATGAACTCGGCGACCATAGCCTCGTCGTCGACCACTGCGACCCGCCCGCGCAGACGGGCCCGCTGCCCATCCTGGGCCAAGCTCGAATGACCCGCCGACGCCTGGGTGACGCTTTGCACCAGCGGCGGGATCAGCACCCTGAAACTGGCGCCCTGACCCGCGCAGCTGTCCAGCAGGATATGCCCGCCATACTCATGCACGATGCCATGCACCATGGACAAGCCCATGCCGCTGCCCTGGCCGGGCGCCTTGGTGGTAAAGAACGGCTCGAACATGTGCAATTGAACCTGCCCACTGATACCGGGGCCGCTGTCCTGCACCGACAGCATCAGGTAGTCGCCAGTGAACGTCTGCTGGCAGGAGGCGCAGCTAGTGGGCGGCTGGACGATCCGCTGCAAGGCGATGTGCAGCCGACCGACGCTGCCCATGGCATCACGGGCATTGATGCACAGGTTCATCAGCACCTGCTCGAGCTGCACCGGGTCGACCAGGGCCGGCGGCAGATCCGCGGCCAGGCTCATCTCGATTTCCACGCTGGTTGGCAGGGTGGAGTGGAGCAATTGACGGAATTCGCCAATCAATTTGCCCAGCGCCACCGGCTGCGGCTGACCCCGACTGCCGCGGCTGAAGGTGAGCATTTGCTGGATCAGATCGCGGGCCTTTTCCGCCGAGTGTTGCACGCGGGTCAAATAACGGCCCAAGCGCTCATCGCCCTGCTTTTCGGCCAACTCCTCGGCCATCACCGTGTAACCGAGCATGCTGGTCAGCAGGTTGTTGAAATCATGCGCGATGCCACCGGTGAGGTGACCTATGGCCTCCATGCGCTGGGCCTGGCGCAACTGCTGTTCCAACTCTGCGCGCCGGGCCTCGGCCCGCTGGCGTTCGGTGATATCCCGCAGGAAGCCGATAATCTGTGGCCCCTCGGCGCCCTGCACCACCGAGAGCGCCAGCTCGGCAGGAAACTCCTGACCATCGGCGCGCTGCGCGCAGACTTCCACCCGGCGACCGAGAAAGGCCCCCTGCCCGCTCTCGAGAAAGCGCTGAAAACCCAGGCGATGGGCATGTCGATGGCGCGGGGGAATCAGCAATTCGGCCAGCGACTGACCCAGCACCTGCTCAGCCGTATAACCGAAACACTGTTCGGCGGCCGGATTGAAAGTGGTGATAAGCCCCCGGGCATCCATGCCAATGATGCAGTCCAGTGCGCTACCGACGATGGTGCGGTACTGCTGCTCGCTGGCACGCAGGGCGTTCTCGGCCTCCTTGCGCTGGCTGATCTCGCGGGTAAAGGCGAGAACCCGGTCGATGCCGGCGATGCTCGCGCGCTTGAGGAACACCTCGTCCCAGTGCAGGCTGCCATCGCGGTTGCGCCTGAGCCACTCGAAACGCTGCGGCCCTTCATCGCGGGCCCGGGTCAGCCAGCGCAAGGCATCGGCACCGGTATAGGGGGGATAACCGGCGCTGAACACATCGATGTCCAGGCGCAGCATCTCTTCAAGCGTGTAACCGTAGATCTCGCAGGCCCGTGGATTGATGTCCACCAGGGCAAAGCTGTTCAGGTCATGGACGGAGATCGCATCCGCGGACGCCTCGAAGATCGAACGATAACTGGCCTCGGCGTCCAGACGCTGCAATTCGGCGGCAGCCCGTACCGAAAAGATGCGCTGGATCGACTCCACCCGGCTGCGATCCTGCATGGGCCCGCAACGGCCCGCGGCGATCAGCCCCAGCGGCGTGCCATCGCTGGCGAACAGCGGATAACCGGCATAGCTGTCGATGCCAAAAGCCGACAACATGCCATCGTCCGGATAGCGCTCGAGCAGCCCACTCTCGACGAAGTGGAAGGCCTTGTTGAACACCGCCGCGCAAGGCGTACCCGGCAGCTCGTAGGTGACGTTGCCGTGCAGTTTGCCCGCGTAGTACAGCGCCAGGGTCGTCAACGTCAGCGGCACGCCTTCGTTGACGCGACTGACGAAGGCGAAATCGGCGCGTAGCGAGCGTGCCATGTAGCGCGCGATGGCTTCGAACACCGCCTCGCCGGTGGCGGCGCTGACGCCCAGGGCAACATGCCGCAACGCCTCCTCGACGCGTTTGCGCTCGCTGATGTCGGTGGAGATGCCGCATACGGCGATGACCCGCTCCTGCTCGTCGTACAAGGGGAACTTGTTCGACAGATAGACCCAGGAGCGATCCTGCAGGATCAGTTGCTCCTCGAACTCGATGGAATGGCCGAGACTGGTCACACACAGATCGTTGTTGCGCAGGGCGTCGGCAACGGTGGAGGGAAATAGCTCGTGATCGCTGCGCCCCAATACCTGCTCGGCGCGCAACTGGAAGAACCGCTCGAAGGCCCGGTTGACCAGTCGATAGCGGCCCTGCAGGTCCTTGATGTAGATCACCGCACTGCTGTTATCGACGATCTGCCGTAACGGATGATCCAGGGCACTGGCCACCAGTGCCGGAAGCGGTTGGGTCATGCTGCCTCTCCGCACGGATGTTGTGCCCTGAGTATAGAAAGCGCAGCTGCCGGCACGACACTCGACAACCAGGCTGAAACAATTGAAACAGAGGCCGATGGCCGTGAAAAAATCCCGACCGACGCCCCTCTACCTCAGCTAACGCAGCTTCACCCGCGACCGGCTCAATCCGGCGGGCCGACTACCAGCATGTAACCCACGCCACGCAGGGTGCGAATGATCTGCGGCTTTTCCGGATCGCCCTCCAGCTTGCGGCGCAGACGGGCGATGCGGATATCGATAGAACGGTCGTAAGGGGTCCAGTCGCGGTTCTGCGTCAGGTTGAGCAACTGATCACGCGACAACGGGCGATTGGGTCGCTGAGCGAACGCCTGCAACAGATCGAATTCCATGGCGGTCAGTTCGACTTCATGGCCCTGCTCGTCGTACAGCTGCCGTCGCTGCAGGTCGAGACGATAGCGGCCCAGGCGGATGCCCTCCTCGCTCGCGCCGCCGGCCTCCCTCACCGCCGTACGCTGATAGCGGCGCAACACGGTTTTCACCCGCGCCAGCAGCTCGCGCGGATCGAAGGGCTTGGCCAGGTAGTCGTCGGCGCCAACCTCCAGGCCGATGATCCGGTCGAGCGCACTGCCGGCCCCGGAAATCATGATCACCGGCAGGTCGTGGTGTTCGCGCAGAAAGCGCGCCAGGCTCAGGCCATCCTCACCGGGCAGGCCGACATCCAGCAGCACCAGGTCGGGCATCCCGCTTTGCAGGAGCTGGCGCATGGCCGCACTATCGGCGCAGGTGCGCACCTGATACCCCTGCCCGCCGAGGTAGTCCTCGAGCAACTGGCGCACCTCGTCATCATCGTCCACCACCAGGATCTGTGTGCCCTCCTGCATGCCCGCCACCCTCGCCGACCCGCTGCTCTTCACAGCATAGTCAGCCAGAGGCGCGGCGCATCAGGCTAATGGCCGAACGGGCATTGCGCCTTGCTTGACCCGGATCAAAGCCTCGGCCGCCGACCGTCCTATGCTGCTGACAACGCCAACCGCAGCACGATGAGGAACAGGCATGACAATCAAAACCATCAGCGCCCATGGGCACATGCAGGCCGGCATGAGCATCGAGGTGCAATGCGGCGATTATCGCGTGGTCATGGACCAGCCCGCGCATGCCGGCGGCCAGGGTCTGGGCCCCACCCCGCTGGATATCGTTCTGGCGGCGGTCGCCGGCTGCTTCGGAACCCTGGGCCGCTACATCGCCCATCAGCAGAAGATCGAACTGCGCGGCATGCGTTTCGAGATCGAGGCCGACTACGACCCCGACGGCCTGCTCGGCCGGCGCGATGACGTGCGCCCGGGGTTCCAGGCACTGAGGGTCAAGGTGGAAATCGACGCCGACCTCGACCGCGAACAAAAGCAGGCGCTGCTCGACGAAATCGAGCGCCGCTGCCCGCTGGCCGACAACCTACTCAACGGCACTCAACTGCACAGCAGCCTGGTCTGATTTGGTGGGCAACCATCAGCGCACCAGAAAGCGCTGTTCGGCCAGTTTGCGATCATCCTGGAACACCATGAAATGCCACTCGCCCGGCACGATTTCATGGGGTTCGCTGAACTCGAAGGCCATGACGTCCTGGGGCGCCCCGGGTACCAGTGCCTGCACCACGGCAAACTTGTCGTGACGCTTGCCATCGGGAGTGGTGACACCGGGCGTCAGGTAGAGCAGGGTCAGGGGAGCGCCGTCGACGGTTTTACCGACCAGGGTATAGCGCATGCCGAATTTGCTGCCGAGCTTGGCCGGGATCACCTCGCTGCGCTCGATCTGCTGATTGCTGCGGGTCAACACCCGCTCGCCCGGCTTGAAGTCCTGGTACTGGCTGGCAAAGATGCCGTATTCCACGGGCCCCTCGACCCGCACCTCGGCCTGTGCCAGTCCGGCCGTCAGCATGAAGGCGGCCAGTGCACTGAAACGAATGTATTGCATGTCGCGCTCCTTGTTTGGGATGGCGCGAGCCTATGACACCCGTGTGACAGGCGAATGACAAGCTACTGCTCGAGTTCACCGCGCACCTTGCGCGGCAGTATGGCGAGGAAGTTGTCCCGCGCCACCTTGTGTGCCACCTCGGCGGGCAAGGCATCGAGAAACGGCTCGAACCCGCGCATGTACTCGCCCATGCTGTCGAAGCGACCCACCACGTCGGAGCCGAGCATGAACCGCTCGGGATAGCGCCTGACCAGTTCCAGCCAAGCCGGGTCAGGCTTGCCCTGCTCATCCAGCAGATAGGGCCTGAGCATGCTCCAGGACAGATCGATATACAGGTTCGGGTAGGCTTCGAGCATCCGCTCGAGGGTCGCCAGGAGGAAATCCAGCTTGTCCTGATGCCGATGTATTTCCAGGCTGGTGCCGGCATGCGCCCAGATAAAGCGCACATGCGGATGATTGCGCAGCGGTGCTTCCATTTCCTGTAAATACAGTGGGTTACGCTCGCGCTTGGAGGTGATATTGGAATGCAGCATCACCGGCAAATCGTATTCGGCGGCCAGATGGTAGACCCGCGCCAGCGCCTCGTTGTCGGCCCGCGGTGCATCGCCGTGGATCAGCGCGGTCAGATCGTCGTGCCGGGTGAATATTTCGCCGATGCCCTGCCACAGGCCCGGATCCATTTCGAGCATGCGACGAATATGCGCATCGGCGTTCATGTCGCTGGGGTTGAAGCCGGAGAGGAAAGGATGAAAGCGCCGACGCTGCTCGGCCGGCAGCTGCTTGTAGGCATGCGCGATCAGCCCATCGGTGGCGCTGTACCAATAGGCATTGGCGTCGTCGCCGGCGTAGTAGCGCGGGCGCTTGGGTTCGTTTTCATCCCACTTCTTCGCCACCGGGATCCCCGAGAGCATCACATCCTCGACATTGGCCTCGGCCATGCGCGCGAGCAGCTTCTCCATGCCCTCGCTTTCCTGGAAGAAATCGACATAGTGCAGGTGCGCATCGCTGTAGCGGTAGTCCCGCGCCTGCACCAGGCCGCTGCACAGCACGGCAAACAGACAAAGACTCAATCCTTTCAAAGCCAAGACCCGCTCAAGACGTGAAGCCAATAGACTCACTACACTGAGTTCTAGTTCATCCACCAGCATGCTGGCAATGGCTCCAGCGCCGTGCCCACATTCAACCCGAGTGTTCAAATGATCCGTATCAGCAACGAGAACGGCCTGCTGCAGCGCATCAGCATCGGTCCACATACCCTGCACAGCGACGTATCGGTGGAACTGGGCGGCGCAGGTTCGGCCCCCGAACCCCACGACCTGTTCGACGCCGCACTGGGTGCGTGCAAGGCGCTGACCCTGACGCTGTATGCCAAGCAGCGTGGCCTGCCCCTGGAAGGCCTCGACGTACAGCTCAGCCGCGACGACAGCCAGGAGCGCCAGGGCATCTACCGCCTGGATGTCGAGCTGACCCTGCATGGCGCGCTGGATGACGCGCAACGCCAGCAACTGCTGCGCATTGCCGATAAATGCCCGATCCACAAGCTGATGACCAGCAGCGAGGTCCAGGTCAGCACCCAGCTGCGCGAGGAGGTGCAATGAACGACTTTCTGCTGATCCAGCCGCGCCAGGAAGACATCGCCGGGCAACCCATTCTGCGCCCCCTGCCCTCGGCCAAATGCCGCAGCGTCGGGCCCTTCGTGTTCTTCGACCATATTCTGGAAAACACCTACCCGGCCGGTAGCGGCATGAATATCAACCAGCACCCGCATATCGGCCTGTCCACCCTCACCTACCTGTTCGAGGGGCAGTTGCAGCACAAGGACAGCCTCGGTTCGGATCAGTTGGTCAGCCCCGGCGAAGTCAGCTGGATGACCGCTGGAAAAGCCGTGGCGCATGTCGAGCGCACCCCACAGGCTTTGCAACAGAGTGGTTCGCGCATGCATGGCCTGCAGGTGTGGCTGGCCATGCCTGCCGCCGAGGAACAAGGCGAGCCCAGCTACAGCCATCACCCTGCCGCCAGCCTGCCGCGCAGTGCCAGCATGGGTGTGGAAATCTGCCTGATCGCCGGCAGCGGCTTCTGCCTGCAATCGCCGGTACCGGTGCTGTCCCCCACTGTTTACGCCGAGTTCAAGCTGGCCGCCGGAGCCGCGCTGCAGATTCCCGCCGAGCATGCCGAACGTGCGCTGTACCTGATTGACGGCGAGGCGACACTGGACGACCAGCAACTGCCGCTGCGCGGCCTGCTGGTGCTGCCCGAAGGCGAGATCTACACCCTCAGCGCCTGCAGCGAGAGCCACCTGGTATTGATTGGCGGCGCACCGATCGGTCCGCGACGGATCAACTGGAACTTCGTCGCCAACGACCCGGCGCTGATCGACCAGGCCCGTCAACGCTGGGCCGCGCAGGACTGGCCAACGGTGCCAGGCGAGACCGCGCGAATCGAGCTGCCACGCTGACGGAGAAGATTTGTTGCA
>NZ_JBFIIG010000011.1:0-48919 GCF_041601375.1 Pseudomonas sp.
AAGCTGCCGGCCGCGCTGGATATCGGCATCAAACGCGACAATCAGTGTCCGCGGCCCGATCAGTTCGCCGGTTTCGCCAGGGAAAACCCACAGGCCGGCATGCCCTTCGCGGTCACCGGCCTGAGCGAAGTGGATTATCAGACCCTGCAGCGCTGGCTGGAGCAGGGCGCGCCCGTCGATCGGCACGCGCTCGCGGCGAGTAAGGCCGAGACGGCGCAGGTCGAGACTTGGGAGCGTTTTCTCAATGCCCCGGGTGCGCGTGAAAGCCTGGTCTCACGTTGGCTGTACGAGCACCTGTTCCTCGCACACCTGTATTTCAGCGATGGCGAGCCCGGGCATTTCTTCCAGTTGCTGCGTTCGCGCACCCCGAGCGGCCAGCCGGTCGACCCTATCGCCACGCGCCGGCCCAATGAAGATCCGGGCAGCGCATTCTTTTACCGTCTGGTGCCGATTCAGGGCGTGATCGTGCACAAGACCCACATGACCTATCCGCTCGGCGCGAATCAGCTGGCGCGCGTCAAACAGCTGTTTTTTGCCGAGGATTGGCAGGTGGAGGCGCTGCCCGGCTATGGCGCCCAGCGCCGCGCCAATCCATTCGAGACCTTCGCGGCGATTCCGCCGCAGGCGCGCTACCAGTTCATGCTGGATAACGCCGAATACTTCGTGCGTACCTTTATCCGCGGCCCGGTGTGCCGCGGACAGATTGCCACCGACGTGATCCGTGACAACTTCTGGGTGGTGTTCCAGGACCCTCGGCATGATCTGTACCTGGTCGATGCAAACTATCGCGCCGAGGCGACGCCGCTGCTGGCCATGCCCGGTCAGTTCGACGTTATCGGCAATCTGCTCAGTCTGTGGCGGACTTATCGCAACCGGCGCAATGAGTACGAGGCCCTGCGCATGGCCAGCTACGCCGCGGCCCCGGCCCCCAGCTGGTCGCATATCTGGGCCGGCAACGACAATGCGCTGCTGAGCATCTTCCGCCAGCACGACAGCGCCTCGGTGCGCAAGGGCCTGATCGGCGAGATCCCGCAGACCCTCTGGTGGATGGACTATCCGCTGCTGGAGCGGGCCTATTACCAGTTGGTGGTCAACTTCGATGTGTTCGGCAACCTGTCGCATCAGGCGCAGACGCGCTTGTATTTCGATCTGATCCGCAACGGCGCCGAGCAGAACTTCCTGCGCTTGATGCCGGCCGACGCCCGCCAGGCGATTCTCGATGACTGGTATCGGTACAGTGGCCAGCTGAAGCTGTGGCTGGACTACCAGCGCATCGATACCGAGACTCGGACTGCCCTGCAGTTGCCGGCAAAAGACCCCAAGCGTGGCTTTGCCGAGGCCCTCTTGAGCCGCTATGGCAGCCTCAACGCGCGGCCCGACCCGATCAACCGCTGCAGTGGCGTGCACTGCCATCGCGCCGGGCTGCCGGCCGAGATGCAGGCGGCCGAGCAGGCGCTGAGTCGCCTGTCCGGCAAGCCGGCTGGCGGGCTCAAGGTCATTCACCAGCTGCCGGAAGCGACCCTGTTGCGCGTCGAACGGGCCGATGGCAAGCGCGAGGTCTATAGCCTGTTGCGCAACCGCGCGCACAGCAACGTGGCCTTCATGTATGGCGAGGAACTGCGCTATCAGCCGGCGCTGGATACCCTGAGCGTTTACCCGGGGGTGCTGACCAGCTACCCGAACTTCATGTTCAGCCTCGCGGCGCAGGAGGTTCCGGCGTTCGTGCGCAGCCTGGAATCGGCCCGTGATGGCCAGGCATTCGACAGGATTGTCGAGCGCTGGGGCATTCGACGCAGCCATCCCGAGTTCTGGCGCTATTTCCATGACCTGTCGGCGTATATCCGCGAAACCGAGCCTATCGAGGCCGGCGTGCTGGTATGAACCGCTACGAGAACCTGTAGCGGCAGGCGATCTGGCTACTGGATGTTATGCCTGGCGTTCGCTTGGCAGCCGCAGCGCCCATGGCCAGTACCTTAGCGCACCACCAGCACGGAGGCGTCGGAATAAGAAGCAAAATACCCCGCATTGGAGGCGAACAGGTGCTCGGCCAGACCGGGCACATGGGAGGCCATCACCACCAGGTCGGCGCCGTGTTCCTTGGCCGCCCGCAACAGGATCCTGTCCAGGTCTACCGCTGGATCGTGGCTGATATAGGCGGCGCTGCTGACCTTGCTCAGTCCGTACTTCTCTGCCTGAGCTTGGCCGAATTGCTCCATCTTGGCGGTGAACTCGGTCGGGTTGCGGGCGGCCTCGCTGGGGGTGTTGGCCGTCACGCCCACATAGCAGACCGGTATGCCATAGAGGTTGGCCAGGTCTGCGCCGGTTTTCAGGGCTTTTTCGAGACGCTCGATATGGGCCAGGTCGACAGGAATCATGATTTGTCGATACATCAGGATCACTCCTTTATTCGCAGGAAAGTCCGACGCTGCACAAACGTCGACTCTCTTTGCAGTATTGCAGAGGTTTGTCGATTCCGCGGCAGCGCAGGAGCGCCGCCGGTCCATGCCGCTATAAACCGCCGGCGCTTACGCCAGGCAGCCAAGCACCGACGGCCTGATAGGGTGTCGGCCGGCCTGGCGTACTCAACCAGGCGACCAGAGCCTGACGCTCGCCGCGCGGGTCGGCTTGCAGGCGCGTTTGCCAGCGGTGAGGCGCACTGGCGTCGATTTGCTGCAGGGTAAGCACCACGAAGTCGTGTTCGAGGGTACGCCCGGCATTCTCGCCGCGGGTCACGCTACTGCGCAGCCCAAAGCCAAGTCGCGCGACATGGGCGACCAGCCCCGCAGGTGCCGGGGTACTCTCGCGGAAGGACAGGCGCAGCCTGGCGCCATCCAGGTGCAGGGTCAGCGTCCCGACGGGCGCGCCGCTCGGCAGCTTCAGTGCCTCGCCCCGGAACCAGCCACGCCACTCTCGCCCTGCCAGGATGAAGCCGGGGGTATACACCGCACGACTGGCACCGCTGCGCGCGTAAGCCCGCTGACGTGCGCTGTAGCCCGGATTGGCGAAGGGATCGGGCCAGCCCAGCCGGTCCCAGTAATCGACATGGAAGGCCAGCGGAATAAGACCGTGCCAGAGCCGCGGATGCTCGCTGAGCGCGGACAGCCAGCGTTCGGCGGGCGGGCACGAGCTGCAGCCTTGCGCGGTGAACAGTTCCAGCACCGGGGTGGCCATTTCCCCGCTGCTGATGGTCAGACCCCGTTCGGCCTGGACGAGCGGGCTTGCGATCAGCAACGCGGCGCACAGCGCTGGCAGTAGGCGCTTCATATCAGACGGTTCCGGCGATGGCTATGCAGTGTGGACTCGCAGCTACGCCTCTTGTTACAGCGGTCTTTTTCCGAGTCAAACGCTCGGGCTTTATCGAAGGCCGGAGGTTGGCGTACACTGCGTGCATGTTTGCGAGGAGTTGCCATGAGCACCATTACCATTACCGACGCTGCCCACGATTATCTGGCTGACCTGCTGAGCAAGCAGAACACCACGGGTATCGGCATCCGCGTGTTTATCACCCAGCCGGGCAGCCAGTACGCCGAAACCTGTATCGCCTACTGCAAGCCGGGCGAGGAGAAGCCGGATGACACTGCGATTGCCCTGGCCAGCTTCACCGCCTGGATCGATGCGGTCAGCGAACCCTTCCTGGAAGATGCCGTGGTCGATTACGCGACCGACCGCATGGGCGGCCAGCTGACCATCAAGGCGCCGAATGCCAAGGTGCCGATGGTCAACGAAGACAGCCCGCTCAACGAGCGCATCAGCTATTACCTGCAAACCGAGATCAATCCGGGGCTGGCCAGCCACGGCGGTGAAGTGAGCCTGATCGATGTGGTCGAAGACGGCATCGCGGTACTGAAATTTGGCGGTGGCTGCCAGGGTTGCGGCCAGGTCGACCTGACCCTCAAGGAAGGGATCGAGAAAACCCTGCTTGAACGCATCCCGGAACTCAAGGGTGTGCGCGATGTGACCGACCACAGCAACAAGGAAAACGCTTACTACTGAGGCGCCTGTTCAGTCAGTTCTGCACAAGGTGGCCCAATGGCCACCTTTTTTGTTTGTATCGTTCAATAATTGGGTGGTCTTCTATGGTAAAGCTGCTGTCTGCCGTTAAGATGCAGTGCCGGTAACATGGCACATTGACATCTTGCGCGGCTGATTCGCCAGAATTCCGGCCAGCAGGCAACCATAAAAGTGATACGTATGACCGTCAGTACACTGCTTATCTGCGACGACTCCAGCATGGCGCGCAAGCAATTGCTGCGTGCGCTGCCTGCCGACTGGCCTGTCGCCATCGAACAGGCAGCCAACGGCATCGAGGCCATGGCGATTCTGCGCCAGGGGCAGACCGATGTGATGCTGCTCGACCTGACCATGCCCGAGATGGATGGCTATCAGGTGCTGACTGCCCTGCAGGCCGAAGGCCTGTCCTGCAAGGTCATAGTGGTGTCTGGCGATGTTCAGGAGCAGGCGTTGCAGCGGGTCATGGCGCTTGGGGCGCTGGCCTTCGTGCAGAAGCCGGCCGATCCAGACCTGCTGCGACAAGACCTCGAGCGCCTGGGGTTGCTCGCCAGTAGCGCGCCTGGGTTGAGTCTGCGGACGGGCGGAGATGAATCCACCATCAACTTTTTCGATGCCTTCCGTGAGGTGGTCAACGTCGCCATGGGCCGCGCTGCGGCCTTGCTGGCCAGGCTGCTGGGCGTGTTTGTGCAATTGCCGGTGCCTAACGTCAATCTGTTCGAGGTTGGCGAGTTGCACATGGCCCTGGCCGATGCCCAGCGTGGTGACGGGCTTACCGCCGTATGCCAGGGGTTTATCGGCAGTGGCATCGCCGGCGAGGCGCTGCTGATCTTCCACGACTCGGAACTGGATGACATGGCCCGCTTGATGAGCGGTTTTTCCTCCGACTATTCCGAAATAGAAATGCTCCTGGATCTGTCCACCGTCTTGATTGGCGCCTGCCTGAACGGCATAGCCGGCCAGATCGATGTGCAGTTTTCCCAAAGCCACCCCATCGTGTTGGGCGAGCATGCCTCGATCGAGGAGCTGATCAAGCTCAACCGCCCGCGCTGGAAAACCACCCTGGCGGTGGAAATCAGCTACAGCATCGAAGGCCACCATATCCATTTCGACCTGCTTCTGCTGTTCACTGAAGACTCGGTGGCGCTGCTTTCCAACAAGCTTGCTTACCTGATGAACTGAACATGAACGAAAACCTGGATCTCAACGAGTTTCACTGGCTGCTGGCCGTGGTGCAGAGCATCGATGTCGGCGTCGTGGTGCTGGATCGCGAATACCGCATACACGTCTGGAATACCTTCATGGAAAACCGCTCGGGCCTGCAGCCCCATGAGGTTCACCAGCAGTCACTGTTCAGCCTGTTTCCCGAAATCGAGGAGAACTGGTTCCGCCACAAGGTAGAAGGGGTGGTGACGTTGGGCACGCCGGCTTTCACCATCTGGGAGCAGCGACCCTACCTGGTGAAGTTCAAGAACTACCAGCCGATCACCGGGCAGGAAGAGTTCATGTTTCAGAACACCACCATTCTGCCGCTGCAGGCCACCAATACCAGTATCGAGCATATCTGCCTGATCATTTACGACGTGACCAGTGTGGCGACGAACAAGCAGCAATTGCAGGCGGCGAACCTGCAGTTGCAACAACTCTCGCGCACCGATCGCCTGACCGGTCTGAACAACCGCGGCTACTGGGAAGAGTGCCTGCAGCACGAATATGCCAGGCACCGGCGCTATCAGAGCATGGCCGCGCTGGTGATGTTCGATATCGATCATTTCAAGAAGGTCAACGACACCTATGGTCACCCGGCCGGGGACAAGGTGATTCAGGCCGTCGCCGAGGTGATGCGCGAGCAGGTGCGCGACACCGATTATGCCGGGCGCTATGGCGGCGAGGAATTCGTGGTCCTGCTGCCGGATGTCGACAGTGCCGGTGCCATGCTGTTCGCCGAACGCCTGCGCCGGCGCATCGAGTCCCTGCTGGTCACCTATGAGGGGCAGTCCATCCCGTTCACCATCAGCCTGGGGGTGGCTGACCTGAGCGACCCTGTCGAGGACTATCAGCAGTTGATCGAGCGGGCCGACCAGGCCCTGTATGTCGCCAAGGAGGCAGGACGCAATCAGGTCAAGGTTTACTCCTGCAACCAGGTAGCGCTGCCGCCACCGACCTGAATCTGACGCCGAGCGCTTCTCCGTCAGTTATCAAGTCTTCCAGTCCAGGACTCTGGCGATTGCCACTGTCGCCGAGGCCGGCGATCTGTGGCCGATCAGCCTGCCGCTCGGCTCCTAGCCGCCTCCTGTGTGCCGGTCTTCGGTTTTCCCGACCTGCCGTTTCGTTGCCTGCGCAGGCCGAACATCCGTGTTCAATGCGCCGCAGGAACCGTTCAGAGGCCCAGTTCCGACAGGCCCGGGTGGTCATCGGGGCGACGGCCCAGGGGCCAGTGGAACTTGCGTTCGGATTCCTTGATCGGCATGTCGTTGATGCAGGCGAAGCGGTTGGCCATCAGACCGTTATCAGCGAATTCCCAGTTCTCGTTACCGTAGGAACGAAACCAGTTCCCCGAGTCGTCATGCCACTCGTAGGCGTAACGCACGGCGATGCGGTTGTCGGTGAACGCCCACAGTTCCTTGATCAAGCGGTAGTCGAGTTCCTTGGCCCACTTGCGGGTGAGGAACGCCTTGGCTTCTTGCCGATTGGAGGCGAACTCGGCACGGTTGCGCCATTTGGTATCCAGGGTATAGGCCAGCGATACCCGTTCCGGGTCGCGGCCGTTCCAGCCGTCCTCGGCCAGGCGGACCTTCTCGATCGCGCTTTCCCGTGTGAAAGGCGGGCGGGGTGGGCGAACGGCGTTTTCAGCGGTCATGGTGTTTCTCCTTGGTGAGTCGGGCCGGGTAGCTTCGAGTTCGGCTGCCGGACGGATCGGCCGTCTGACCAGCTCACCGCCACAGTTTGGGCAGCTGCCGTGCAGGACCTTGTCGCTGCAGTCACGGCAGAAGGTGCACTCGAATGAACAGATCAGCGCCTCAGCCGAGTCGGCCGGAAGATCGCGCTTGCAGCATTCACAGTTGGGGCGCAGTTGCAGCATGCTTGACTCCTGTCTGGATGGTTGGGCTTCAGGCGAAGCGCTCGGCGTATTCCTGGGGGCTGACCGACAGATGCTTGTGGAAGGTGCGGCGCAGGTTTTCCGGGTGACCGAAGCCGGTCAGGCGCGCCACCGTAGCGATCGAGGCCTGAGCGTCTTGTAGTAGATGGCGCGCCGCTTCCAGGCGAATGCGTTCGACATAGCGCCCCGGCCCCATGCCCAGTTCCTGGACGAACACCCGCGACAGCGTGCGCGGGGTCATGTGCGCCTGGGCGGCCAATGCCTCCAGCGACAGGTCGGCACTCAGGTGCGCAGGAATCCACTCCAGCAGAGCGGCCAGACGCGGCACCCGGCTTGGCTCGGGCGTGAGCAGGGCGCTGAACTGGGCTTGCCCACCCGGCCTGCGCAGGAACATCACCAGACGCCGCGCCACCGCCAGTGCGGTGACACGGCCGAGGTCGGCTTCGATCAGGGCCAGGGCCAGGTCGATACCCGCGGTGACTCCCGCCGAGGTGAAGACATGGCCATTGCCGTGCAGATCCTGCGGGTCATAGGTGTGCAAGCAGTCCGCGAGGACCTCGACCTCCGGGTAATCCTGGCGCAGGTTGTCCGCATCGGCCCAGTGGGTAGTCGCCCGGCGACCATCGAGCAGCCCGGCGGCGGCCAGGATAAGCGCGCCGGAGCAGACCGAGCCCAGGCGGCGCACCTGTGGTTCGGCGGCACGCAGCCAGGCCAACAGTTCCCGGTTCTGGCATTGGCTCTGTTGGCCCAGGCCGCCAGGAATGAGCAGGGTGTCGATTCGTGCGGGGGCGATCTCGCGCCAACTCTGTTCGGCCAGCAGTTGGAACCCGGCCGAAGTGGCGACAGCGCCGACCTGCTGGCCGAGCACGACAAGACGATAGAGCGCCGGCAAGCCCTGGCGTTGACGTTCGACATTGGCCGAGGCGAACACCTGCAGCGGGCCGGTCACATCCAGGCTCATCACATTGGGATAGAGCAGGCAGGCAATGGTCTTCAGCGCATCCATGGGAGGTTCTCGATGAGCGATGGATGCAGTCTGCGCTCAGCGAAAGGGTGGCAACAAGGACAATAGGCCCACAGATATTGCCAGTGCGACCCGCTGCAGATCAGAGCAGGTCAGGGGCAGAGCAGCGTTGGCTTGATGGCGCTCTCGATATACAACACATGAGGGGTAGATGGCCTGAGAGCGGTGAAAAAAACGCTCGCTTACTGCGCGCCTTGCCGCGAACGCCTGGAGGCGGCCTCGCGACGGCGCTCGAGATTTTCACAACCGCAGAGGATTACTCCGGCATGCTCCAGGGAGCCAGGTCGTAACCCTGCTGACTCAATTCGGCGCGCGACTTGTTCAGCACGTTGGCTAGCTCTATCGGGTCGCTGTAGATGCTGCTCGGCAGCTGGGTGCGGCCCAGTAGACGAGTGCTGGTGCGGTCGATGACCGTCAGGCTGAGTTCGCCGTTGCCGCCGTCTAGGGGGGCCCAGGCGACACACTGGAAAGGTTGAAAGGCGCGATCGGCGATGAGCAGTGCTTCGTTGAAACGCAGCGGGGCGTCCATGGGGTCGGTTTCTCCGAGGTGATCCCAAAAGTATTAAGGGTCTGCGGCGTAGGTCGCTCGCTGGCCAGTCATATGTGTTGATGATATGAGTTGACCATCAAGTCACATTTATGTTCGAAAAATGTTCACTTTGGCGAAGAAGCATAACTGCGTGTCGCCAACGCCAGGTGCTGCTCGCGACTCTTGCTAAGCCGCTTAGCCCTGGTCTGCCTCGAGCCTGCAGGCCGTCAACATATCCCGCAGATAATGCGCGACGTAATTCTGGAAGCGGCGGTCGTCCCAGTAGGCCAGATGGCATAACGGCGTATGGCGCTGGTACCAGGGGCCGACCGGCATGGCGCGGTCTTCGGCGACCACCTCGGCATAGGCGGGTACGGAACGCAGGGGGTAACCAAGGACGTCGGCGGGTGCATAGAGATTGAGCCAGCGGGCCTGTTCACGCACCGACGGGAGCAGGCAATGGCCGGGGAAGCGGATCGGCACCACCGTGTCGTAGGCGAAGGTGAACAGGGGCAGGTTACTGCCGAAGGTGACCAGGCCGGCTAGGGTTTCCAGGGCGAGAAACGGATCGCGTGGGCAGCTCGGGGTCTTGTTGACGCACTGCTGATCCCAGACGAAGTTGGAAAAGATATGCCCGCCCAATGAATGCGCCAATACCACCAGCGGCGTATCGGCATCGACCTTGGCACGCAGGGCATTGAGGCCACCGCGCAGGCATTGGTGCACTTCTTCGTAGGTGGTGTCGTAGGCTTCGCTGACCTTGCGGTAGCCACTCGCGTCGCCGAGGAACAGGGTGACGATACGCCGTAGCCAGCGCCAACGAACTGGCTGGTCACGCAACCGGCCGAGAAAGTCCAGCTGCCGTTTATCCAGCACACTGGCCCAGTACAGGCTCTGGAAGGCGACTTGCTCGGCTTCCGCCCCCAGGCGTCGGCGCAGGCCGGCAATCAGATTTTGGGCGAAGGCGTGCTGGCCCTCGACGTCGCAGTTGTCGGGTTGGGTGCCGATGCCGTGGATGATGGCGACCGCAAGTTTCATGAACGTCCTTCCGTGGTTGGGCGCGAATTAACCTAACCGCCCATGATTGCCGTTGCAATCGCCCTGTGAATCAAAGTGCCAGCATGCGCTCGGCCAGGCGTCCGCTGTCCGCCAGTTCGAGGAACTCGTCACCCAGTCGCTGGCTTTCGTCCATGGCCTTGCGCCAATGACGTTCGCGGCCGGCATCATCGCCCAGATAACGCTTGAAGTCCTTGCGGTCCGGCAGTTTGCCGTGGGGCAGGCGGGCCAGGTAGTCACGCGAGGGCGCCAGCAGCAGTACATCCTGCAAGCGACCGGCATCGCCCCGGCGCCAGGGCATGCCTTTGTCGAACCAGCCGGGGATGACCCTGTCGGTGAAGTGCGGATAGAGCACGATGTCGTCGCCGCTGTAGGGCAGGTCGAGGTGGTAATCGAGCAGACCGCCGTCGCGGTAGGTGCCCGGGCCGGCGCCGGGGATGTCGCGCACCCCTTGCATGATCAGCGGGATCGACCCGGAAGCGAGCAGGGCATGGCGCAGGTTGGCGCTGTCCAGCGCCAGGTAGCGCGAAGGGAAGTCGTTCAGTTCCGCCAGCGGCGGGGCCAGGCGTGCATCGTGCAGGATCACGCGCTCGAAGTGCCGGGCCAGGCGCGAGCGCCCGAGCAGGTTGTTGCCGATCACCGAGGACAGCCCCAGGCCCAGCCTGCCGCGGTGGTCATGCCGGAGCAGGCCATGGCTCTTCACCACGACGATATTCAGGCGGTAGTGCGGGTTGCTCAGTACCTCGGCGTCCTGGCCGGCCAATAGCTCTGCAAGCATCAGCCGACAACTGCGCGAGACCTCGGCCATGCTCACGCCCTTGGCAAAGCGCTGCCCGGTGTAGAGTTCGCCTAGGCGGCGAATGGCGGCGACGGCATCCGGCAGACAGGCACAGGCGAACCGCCAGGAGCCGATCGAAGCCCCGATCAGCGAGCGCTCGCGCGAGGCGCGTGGCAACCAGTCGCCGAACAGGACCAGATCCAGGCCCTGGATGCCAAGGGCTTTGGCCCCGCCGGCAGCGCCGGGCAGAATGCCCACGTCGGCGGGGTGCAAGCCGCGCTCGCGGATGCGTGCCAAGGCCCGTGAACCGGCCTTGATCGTCAGGGCGGGGTACTTGATTCGGATCGCACTCATGTTCGTCTCCATCACGCCAGGTCGCGATTATAGAGCCCCAGGTTGACAGACCAAGCCACTTGATCGGCTGAATGATGCGGGTACGGTTTGTCGCGAATCTGGCTGAATTCAGCTTGAGTTAAGTCCGGCGCAGCAAGCTCAATCCCGTCGAAACAAGCCCTTACGGAGACTCAGGTGCGTTTGCGTATCGAGTGCACGGCTGAGGGGTACCAGTTCAAGGTGGAAGACGATGGCCCTGGCATCGGAGCCGCGCAACGCGCTGAGGTTCTCAACCGCGGTACTCGCATGGATGAACAGGTTGCCGGGCACGGCCTGGGGCTGGGCATCGTGCGCGACATCGTCGATGCCTGGGGTGGACAGCTGGCGCTGGGGGACAGTCAGTTGGGCGGTTTGTGCGTGAGTATCCGGTTGCCGCAACCATCGCTGCGCACTGCCTGACAAATTCGCCACACTGGGCAGAATTGCCAGTAGCACTCACCCGCATAAGCCTTATGCCGATCATTGAAACCGACCTGCTTTGCGCCCGGTTTCGACGGCCTGCATGTTGCAACCAATGGTTCGCCGCTAAAGACTGAGCCTGTCAGTCTCTTCGCGTTTCATCCTGGTCATAAGCACTCGCCAATGCGGCAGCAATTCGGTATTGCCGGCTACCTGCAAGCTGCTCCGCTCGAACCGGTACAAGTGCGTGGGGCCAAAGGCGAACTGCATGTGCAGGTCGAGGCGCTCGGTGATGGGCAGGATCTGCGTGTGCAGATTGTCCAGCAGCAGGGGCGCCGCGCCATCATCGGCCCAGAAGCCCAGAATCATGTGCGCCTGCTGGGTAGAGGCCAGGGTGGTGTAAACGAGGCGCAGGCTCTGCTCGGAGATCCCGAGCAGGCGCAGGGTGAAGTACTTGGCCAGGGCGAAGTCTTCACAGTCGCCGGCACCCAATTCGAGGGTTTCCAGCGGCGAGGCCCAGTAGTCGGGTTGTCCCCACAGATCCACGTCTTCGCCATAGCGAATTTGCTCATTGAAGAACGCGTTGACTGCCTTCAGCTTCTCGGCATCGCTCAGGTGCATCGACTGCGCGATCAGTGACTGCCAGTCCTGCAGACGCTGCGCCACCTGTTCATTGCGATGCTCTTTCGGCGGCTGCGGCATCGCCTTGGCCGTTCCCATGATCAGGCCGCCACCGAGCAGGAGGCCGGCCAGAATTTGCCGCCGGCGACCGAACAAAATCAATAAAAAGCAGTGGATACCGCGCAAACGGCGCTCCTTCACAGGTGACAAGACAGATGGCAAACAATCGCCTGCCGGATGAGCTTGACAGGCACTGACACCATAAAGCCAGAGCCTGGCCCCGGGCAAGGCACGTTGGTCGGATGCCCGAGCGCTCCCGACGGATTGCCTTGTAACAAAGCGCCTCGTCAATAATCTGAATAATGGGTAACGGATTTTTGGAGGATGACACCATGAAAACGCTAGCAGGTATGACCGTATTGACTGCCCTGCTTGTAGGGGGCGGCGTGGTCTCGGTTCAGGCTGGAGAAGCGGTTGCTGTGGGGTTCCATCAGGCGCCGCAGCTTCTTCTGGCTGAGGGCGGTAGTGAGCGGCTTCTACGCCAGCAGCAACACATGGAGGCGTTGGCGAGCCAGCGTGCTGACTCGGACGACGGCGAGCGCTTCGTTCAACTGATCAAAGAGCAGCCCACTGCCGCGGGTACTATGCGTGAGCAGCAGGACCAATGGATCGAGGAGCCTAAACGTGGCTTCGAGAGGGTCAGAGAGCTCTACGGTCCCCATTGAGGGCCTGTGCTCCGTTGAATGAAACAGGGGGGCGATGCCAACAAAGCCGGCATTACCCACCCCTTGGCACAGGGACGTGCCACCCAATCGCAGGGATGTGGAAACCTTGAGAAAATGTCCTATTCCCGTGGCGTGTAATTCTGCCCCTGGTACTGGAGGCTCGCCCCATGCGGTCTTTTCTCTCTGGTTGGTTGAGCAAGGCTGCACAGGGGGCAAGTAGCGCTGACGACCCGTCCAAGGCCTTGGTCAGCAGCCTGCTGCTGATGGCCTGGTTCGTCGAAGCCAGGGATCCCTATACCGGCGGCCATCTGTGGCGAGTGTCGCGTTATGCCCGGTTGCTTGGCGAGGCGGCGGGGTTGCCCTCGGCCGATGTGGCTCGATCCAGCCTGGGCGGCTTTCTGCATGATTTGGGCAAGATCGGCATACCCGACGCCGTGCTGCGCAAGACCAGCGCCTTGACTGAAGACGAGTTCGCCGTCGTACGCACCCATCCGGAAATGGGCTGGCGCATGCTCGCCGGCCACCCGCTGGCCGATCTGGTCAAAGAGGCGGTCTACAGCCATCACGAGCGCCCCGATGGCAAGGGCTATCCGCGCGGCCTGCGGGCCGAGGAGATTCATCTGGATGCGCGCATCGTCGGTATCTGCGATGCGTTCGATGCCATGACCAGCAGCCGTCCCTACCGTACCGGCATGCGTCGCGGGCAGGCGTTGGCCATTATTCAGAGCCAGAGCGGCAGTCAGTTCGACCTCGAATTGAGTCGGGTTTTCATCGCGCTGGGCAAAGGCGGCGTGCTCGACCATGTGATGGGCCACTCGGATGATGGCATCCCGTTGCAGGAGTGCCCCATGTGCGGTCCCACCCTGGTTCTCAAGCGCAATCAGCAGGCCGGCGAACACATCTACTGCCGCAACTGCGCTGGAGAGTTTGCCCTTGAAGCAGAGGACGCCAGGCTTGTGGCGCGGCCTACTGGAAGAACAGGGAGTCCCGCGGATCTGCAGCCGGATGTCGACCATGAGCTGATCCGCAAGGTGGTGGAGGAGGCTGTCGACAGGTTGCCGCTCGAGCAGATGCTGGCGAGTGCCGGGCAGGCGCTCTCTCGTGGAAACGTGGCATGAGGTTGGCTAGCGCGTGATCTGGTATGGCGCGCGGTCAAGATATCCAGATACCCTTGGTCGTGGGCAGCATTCTCAACCTGATCAACCAGGGTGAAGTGCTCTGGGGTGCAGCTGAGCTGTTCATCCCGCACGTGTTGCTCAACTATCCGGTGCCATTCGCTGTGTCCCTCTTCAGCGCCATGCAGGCCCGCGCGCAGAGCCGGCCGGTGTCCACCACGGTCAGAACAGCCGACGTTCGCCCTGTAGTCAGCGCCAGGAATCCGGGGCGTCGAACAACAGACTGATGCCATTCACAGTTGTACCCATATCCACAGCGGTAAAGGCTCCGGTGCACCACCGCCAATGCGCTCATGGTATCGCCCGGGGGAGCATGTCGGCGTGCGCATGCGCGCGCAGGGAGTCGGGAGCAGCCGTGTGCTCGAGCCCGCCGCTATCCAGCCAGATCCGGGTCTGCAGTTTGGCGCGTTCGATCAGGATGCGCGTCTGGGTGAATGTGGGGGCTTCCGCTGCAGTGCTGTCAGTCAAGCGCATGCTCCAGAATCATGCTCAGGTCTGCCCCTCGTTGAGGCTGTTCCCCTATTAGAATCTGCTCGCGTTTTTGTCTACACCCTCTGACCAGTTCTGTTAATTATCCCGCTCTTGCAGTTTTTTCAGGATGGCCGCGCTATCAACCGCTGTGGTGTTTAGCGGTAGTTGTTGCAGTACTTCGGAGGTGAGTTTCAGCTGCTTGACGTACATCTTGCAGAGCGGGCATGCGCGCAGATGCATGAACACCGCCCAGCGAGTGCTTAAGCGCAGATCACCCTCAATGATGTCGGAGCCGAGTTCAGACATCTCACGGCAGGTCAGCATGTTCCTACCTCCTCGAAATGATTAAGCATGGCATGCATCCGTTGCCGGCCGCGGTGCAGTAGTACGCGGATATTGCCCTCCGCCAGATTAAGCACTCGGGCTATTTCGCCATAGTCCAGCCCGCCCAGCTCGCGCATCATCACCACGCTTTGCTGGTCTTCAGGCAGCTTGTGCAGGTGTTTTTGAATGCACTCGTAGAGTTCAGCTTCGGTCAGGAGCTCGTCTGGCGTTTCATGGTGCCATTGAATGGGCGGTGCACCCCAGGCTCCTTGCTCGTTGAAACGCGCGCCTATGGGTGATCCGGTATCGTTACCCCAGCCATCGAGGGACACCTCGCGGCTCGTTTTGCGGCGCATGGTATGGGCTTCGTTAATAGCGATCCGGGCAAGCCAGGTGCGCAGTTTGCAGCGGCCTTCGAATTTGCCGATCGCGGCAAAAGCCTTCAGCCAGGTTTCCTGTGCGACATCGTCGGCGAGGTCATCGCCCACCAGCGGGATGGCCATGGCAACCAGGAAGGCATGATGCAGTTTGATCGCCGTCTCCAAGGCGCCCTTGTCACCCTGGCGCAGCCGCTTGATCAGTTCCTGTTCATCCATCGGCTTCTCCCTCGGTGGCCTGAAAATGCGAATTGGAGGCAGCTACCATCTGGTTAATTAGAAGCATGCCTGGTTGCATTGTTACAACCCAGCCTCTCAGTTGTAAGCGCTCGTCTCGGACATGGCTGCACAACCTCTGAGTCGTTACTCGATATCCCGTTGCTTGGCTCCGGAGAATGGCGCCCGCGGGGAGATAGTCCTGGCCGAGTGGCGATGAGGCCATCGCCCATCTGATTGCCGTGTCCATGGATGACTGGGGCCAGCCCATCGGACTGTTCGCCTGCAAGCGTTGGGTGACGGGCGAGACCTGGTATCCCGCCGCAGCGATGCAACAGCTGCTGCCGAGATCTAGCATCGATCACGCCCATCCATCCTGGCCGACCAATCTGTGGCTGACTGCACTGTTGCAGCTGTTTCGACCCCATATCCGGGCGTTGATCGAGCACCGCGATCAGGTGGTCACGGCTTGGCAGCAGGCCCATCCCGGTGAGGATGTGTTCGAAGATCGCGCGCTGGAGATCACGGGCTATTTACCCATTTCCGTCGACAGCTGGGTTAAGGCCTTGAACCAGGCCCAGGGCGTTCAGCCCTGACCCGGCATTGGTTACGTGAGCATGCGATGAACATTCTGTTTCTCTGTACCGCCAATAGTTGCCGCAGCATCCTCGTCGAGGCCATCTTCAATCAGCTGGCCCCAGTACATGTGCACGCCTACAGCGTAGGCAGCAAACCCTTCGGCTGGGTTCATCCGCAACGCCTGCGGGCGCTACAGCGCGCCGGCATCGCGATCGATGGGCTGCCAGGCAGAGCATCGGCAGCTGCAGCCGGATCTGCTCATTCAGCCGCGAAGAGTTCGCGGCTAAAGCGGAACGCCGCCCGGCCGCTCCTGCAGAGAACGTTATAACCCATAGAATCAATGACATGCGGGTTGTTTGATGAAAGGGGTTCAGATGACGGCTGGCTGAAAAAGTGCGGCGCTGGTGATCAGCTTCATGCCCTCTGGAGGCATTGGCTGGCCGTTTGTTACAGCGGCGAGTTGCGCGGTAAGGGATCGACTCGATCGGTGTAGGCCAGGTGCTCGTGTGCGGACGAGCAGCATGGCGCGAGCTGTAACAAGCGCTGCCACGGCTGGTCAAATTCATGTCGGTCAAATTCCCCTGGAGGATGACGTCATGAAACACACAACCCGATTTGCCAGCCTGATCGCCGCGATAAGCCTGGTCGCTACTGGAGGGCTGGCGCATGCCGGCCAGGCGCAGCTGACACAGGACATGCAGCCGGATATCCCGTCACACCTGGAGCAGCTCCCGGTCGAGACCTACCACTACGGGATGAAGCTGGATATCGCACGGGTTCTGGCCATTAGCGACACCAGTCAGGTGTGCGGTGTCGTGCCCTCGGTCATGTATTACGAAGACACTGAGGGCAAGCTGCGGGCCTTGGAATATCTGATCCACGGCGGTGGTTGTTCTGAAAGTTGAGCCTGCCGACAGAAGGCAGTAGCCGGGAGAGCAGGGCATTCGAGGGGCCGTCGATCAGCAAGCGGGTTTCATGGGTGCTGTCGACGGAGCGATAGATGGGCTCATGACCGGCTGGTGCCCAGCGGCAGCGGCAGCGGTTGCGTTGCGCCTTGCAACGAGGCGATCAGCGGGCAGACAACCTGGCCCTTGCCGGCTTGGCAGGCGCAGACAAGCTGAGACAACACCGCTTCGATGCGCACCAAGTCGGCCAGCTTCGCCCGCACGTCCGCCAGCTTGCGTTCGGCCAGGCGGCTGGCCTCTGCGCAGTGGGTGCCATCTTCCAGGCGTAGCAACTCGGCGATTTCATCCAGGCTGAAGCCCAGGCGCTGGGCGCTTTTCACGAAGCTCAGCCGCGCCACGTCCGCCTGTCCGTAGCGGCGGATGCCGCCAGGCGGGCGCTGCGGCTCAGGCAGCAGGCCCTTGCGTTGATAGAACCTAATGGTTTCCAGGTTGACCCCGGCGAGCCTGGCAAAGGCGCCGATGGTCAGGCTTGGTCGATGGCTCTGCATGGCGCTTGATTCCGTACATGACTACGGAAGTAACCTTAAACCATCGATCGACTACTCGAAAGGAGACCGACATGCCAGAACAGCCAAGCGCAGGCGCCCCTCTTGCCGCCGGGGGACTCGCTGCGATTCTCGCCTCGACCTGCTGCCTGGGGCCGCTGCTGTTGATCACGCTGGGATTCAGCGGGGCCTGGATCGGCAACCTGAGCGTGCTGGAGCCTTACCGCCCGCTCTTCATCGGCGCGGCACTGCTGGCGCTGTTCTTCGCCTGGCGACGGATCTTCCGTCCGGCGCGAGTCTGCACGGCCGGGGAGGCCTGTGCCATCCCTCGGGTACGCCGCGGCTACGAGCTGCTGTTCTGGGTGGTGCTGGCACTGGTGCTGGTCGCGCTTGTCTTTCCCTATGTTCTTCCCCTGTTTTACTGATCGGGAGTCCGCCATGAACAGTGTGTCCGCAATGGATTGTCGCCCCAGCCCCGAAGGGACAAGGCGCAGGGATGCGCCTTGGAAAAAGCTGTTCGCATCCATGGTCCTCGCCAGCCTGCTCTCTGCTCCAGCATGGGCCACCAGCCAGACTGTCACCCTGTCGGTACCGGGCATGACCTGTGCCGCTTGTCCGTTCACGGTCAAGAAGGCGCTGACCAGGGTCGAGGGCGTGAGCAAGGTCGAGGTCAGTTTCGAAGCTAGGCAGGTGCTGGTCACCTTCGATGACAGCAAGACCAGTGCGCAAGCCCTGACCCGTGCCAGCGAAAACGCGGGCTACCCGGCTTCATTCGAGGAGTGAGCATGAGTAACCCCAATAGGCAATTGATGATCGGCCGGAGCGACCAGGCGCTGGACGGCCCAAGTGTCGCGGCGCGGCGGGCGGGCGGCGAGCAACCGCTGCACATCGCCGTCATCGGCAGCGGCGGGGCGGCCATGGCGGCGGCGCTCAAGGCCGTCGAGCGCGGCGCACGGGTCAGCCTGATCGAACGTGGCAGCCTCGGCGGCACCTGCGTCAACGTCGGCTGCATACCGTCGAAAATCATGATCCGCGCCGCCCAAGTGGCGCATATCCGGCGCCAGAGTCCGTTCGATGGCGGCTTGTCCGCCGCGACCCCGGCCGTATTGCGCGCACGCCTGCTGGCGCAGCAGCAAGGCCTGGTGGACGAACTGCGCCATGCCAAATACGAGGGCATCCTGCAGCGCACCCCGGCCATCAGCGTGCTGCGCGGTGAGGGACGCTTCCATGACGGGCAACATCTGGTAGTAGCGCTGAGCGAGGGCGGCGAGCGCATGCTGGCGTTCGATCGCTGCCTGGTTGCCAGCGGTGCCAGCCCGGCCGTGCCGCCGATTGCCGGTCTCGAGGACACGCCGTACTGGACCTCCAGCACGGCACTGGTGAGCGACAGCATTCCCAAACGCCTGGCGGTGATCGGTTCCTCGGTGATCGCGGTCGAACTGGCGCAAGCGTTTGCCCGGCTGGGCAGCACGGTGACGATCCTGGCGCGCCACACGCTG
The DNA here is from genome assembly GCF_041601375.1 of Pseudomonas sp. Classification (GTDB taxonomy): domain Bacteria; phylum Pseudomonadota; class Gammaproteobacteria; order Pseudomonadales; family Pseudomonadaceae; genus Aquipseudomonas. The sequence continues at coordinate 18,725 of NZ_JBFIIG010000011.1, forward strand.
TTGTTCCGCGAAGACCCGGCCATCGGCGCAGCGCTCGGCGCCGTCTTCCGTGCCGAGGGCATCGAAGTGCTGGAGCAGACACAGGCGAGCGCCGTGACCTACGCCGCCGGCGAGTTCGTCCTGAGCACCCATCACGGCGAACTGCGTGCCGACCAGCTGCTGGTCGCCAGCGGACGCACAGCCAACACCCAGGGCATGAACCTGGAGGGCGTCGGCGTGCGCCTGGACGAGCGCGGCGCCATCCAGATCGACCCCGGCATGCGCAGCAGCGCAGCGACTATCTATGCGGCCGGCGACTGCACCGACCAGCCGCAGTTCGTCTATGTGGCGGCGGCCGCCGGCAGCCGTGCGGCGATCAACATGACCGGGGGCAACGCCAGCCTCGACCTGAGCTGCATGCCGGCGGTGCTGTTCACCGACCCGCAGGTGGCCACCGTCGGCTACAGTGAGGCGCAGGCGCAGCAGGCCGGAATCGACACCGACAGCCGCACGCTCAGCCTGGATAACGTGCCGAGGGCGCTGGTCAACTTCGATACGCGCGGCTTCATCAAGCTGGTCGCCGAGGCTGGCACGGGCCGCCTGCTGGGCGTGCAGGCGCTGGCGCCGGAGGCCGGCGAACTGATCCAGAGCGCAGCGCTGGCCATTCGCGCACGGATGACGGTGCAGGAGTTGGCCGACCAGCTGTTCCCGTATCTGACCATGGTCGAGGGCCTGAAGCTCGCCGCGCAGACCTTCGACAAGGATGTGAGGCGGCTGTCCTGTTGCGCCGGCTAAGCGTTACGGGCATTGCATTTCCCCACCCGGCACAAGGAGTTCGACCGATGACGACAGATAGAGCAGGTCTCTGGCATGAGGATCCGCGCGCCTGGCGCTTTGTCTTCATGCGCTACCTGGTCGTCTTCGCGCCCCTCAGCCTGCTCTGGGAAATCGCCCAACTGCCGCTCTATACCCTGTGGACCCAGGCCTCGCCCGCATCCATCGCCTACGCCGTCATCCACTGCACGCTGGGGGACATGCTGATTGCTGTCCTGGCCCTGCTCGCCGCGCTGCTCGTCACCCGTGCCGGTCCGCTCGAGCGCTGGCGCTGGGGGCGGGTAGGGGCCGTCGCGCTCGGTTTCGGGCTCGTGTATACGGCGTTCAGCGAGTGGTTCAACACGGCGGTGCGGATGAGTTGGGCCTACTCCGACTGGATGCCGCTGACGCCGATCATTGCCCTCGGCGTCTCGCCGCTGCTGCAATGGCTGCTGCTGCCAACAGTCGCGCTGGCCTGGGCCCGGGCTGCTGCGCGCAAGGCAAACCAGGTTTGACCCCGGAGTTCCAGGGTCTATCTTCAGCGAATTCCCTCTGGACCGAGACGAATGGGAGCTGCCAATGAAATTCATCAGCTACATCCCAACGCTGGGCATGGCCGTGAGCCTGCTTATGGCCACGGCGGCCGCGCTTGCGGCCGGGCCCAGCTACCGGCTCGCGGTCGACGGGCTGGCCTGCCCCTTCTGCGCCTATGGCATCGAGAAGAAGCTGAGCGCCCTTGCCGGCGTGGAACGCCTCGAGACCGACATCGAGGACGGCAGTGTGATCATCACCATGCAGGACGGCGCGACCCTCGATGAAGCCGCGGCGCAACAGGCAGTAAAAGCCGCCGGCTTTAGCCTGCGCACCTTCGAGCAGGTGCCGCCTGGTGCGCCGGAGGGGCAATGACATGCATCGCGTGCTGAAACTGGCCATGGCCAGCCTGAGTCTGACGGCGGCCGCCGCATGGAGCGCACCTATCACCTTCAACACGGCGCTGCCGGTACATGAAGGCGGTTACGTGTGGCGCGAGCAGTTTATCTTCATGCAGAGCGCCGACGATCCCACCCCAGCCAGACGCGACATGCAAGTGACGGGGTTGGTGTCGGTGCTGGGCTATGGCGTAACCGCCGACTTCGCGCTGTTCGGCATGCTGCCCTGGTTCGACAAGCGTCTGCACAGGCGCATGGGCGGGCAGGGTCTCAGCCGGAGCCAGTCGGGGGTGGGCGATCTCACCGTGCTGGGCCGCTACACCGCCTACCAGCACGACGCGCCGGGACGGACCTTGCGCATCGCGCCGTTCCTCGGGGTGAAGGCGCCGACCGGCGAGGATGACGCCCGTGATGGCCTGGGCCGCCTGCCGCCGGCGCTGCAGCCGGGTTCCGGTTCCTGGGATGCGCTCGGCGGCGCGGTGCTCACCTACCAGACCCTGGACTTTCAAATCGACAGCCAGGTGAGTTACCAGGCCAACCGCGAAGCCAACGGCTTTCAGGCCGGCAACCACTGGCAGGTCGACGGCTCGCTGCAGTATCGCCTGCTGCCACGTCGCCTGAGTGCCGGCGTTCCGGCCTTCCTCTATGGCGTGCTCGAAACCAGGCTGCTGCACGCGGCCAAGGATCGCGTCGGCGGTAGCGCCGATGCGAACTCGGGAGGCACCACGCTGTTCATTACCCCCGGACTGCAATACGTGACAAAAAAATGGATCATCGAGGCCGGCGTGCAGATCCCCATGCATCAGCGCCTCAACGGCAGCGCACTGGAAACCGAGTACCTGTTCACCAGCGGCTTTCGCGTCAACTTCTAAGGGGAGCCGCCATGCAGCGCGCTGCTGCGCTCAAGCTGGGCCGCAATGCCGTCATCATCCTGCTGCTCGTCGGCCTGTCCGGCTGGCTGGCCTTCGTGCCCTCGGCCGAGGAACCGCCCTATGAGTTCGTCGGCGCCTGGGGTGAGCCGGGCAGCGCACCCGGGCAGTTCAACGACCCGACCGGCATCGCCGTGGCCGGTGACGAGGTGTTCGTTGCCGACGCGCGCAACGGGCGTATCCAGGTCTTCGATTTCGACGGTGGCTTCAAACGCCAGTTCGGCTCGCCCGGCAGTGGCGCCGGGCAACTCGGCCGGCCGATGAACCTGACGCTGCATGCCGGCGAACTCTATGTAGCCGAATACCTCAACGACCGTATCCAGGTGTTCGGCCCGGACGGCACGTCCAGGCGCATCATCGGCCGCCCGGGCAGTGGCCCCGGCGAGTTCGATTCTCCCGGCGGCGTGGCGGTCGCGGCCGATGGCAAACTGTGGGTCGCCGACGTCTACAACCAGCGCATTCAGCAACTGGAGGCCGATGGCCGCTTCGTCCGGCAGAAAGGCGCGACCGGCAAGATCGGCATCGGCGCCGCTGAGTTCAACTATCCCACTGCCGTGGCGATCGGCCCGGAGGGAGCAGTGTATGTTGCCGACGGCTACAACGACCGCATACAGCAATTCGACGGCCAAGGAGTGTTCATGCGCAAATGGGGTGGTCCCTTTGCCGCCAACATCTTCGGTCCCTTCAACGGCTGGTTCGCGACCGTGACCGGGGTGGCTGTCGATCGACAGGGCAACCTGTTCGCCGCCGACTTCTACAACCACCGGATCCAGAAATTCTCCGCGGACGGACGCTTTCTCACCCGCTTCGGCAGCAAAGGCCATGGTCCAGGCCAGTTCGAGCATGCCATCGCGCTTGCCGCAGCGGACGACGGTACGCTGTTCGCGGTCGATTTTGGCAATAGCCGCATACACAGGTGGCGGCCGGCAAGGCCTTGACCGTGGTGCCCAGCAGCCTGTCGGAGGTTGGCGGAGCAGAGTCCGCGGCCTGTCAGGGGCGGACCCGGCTGCCATAGACCAGAGGGTTGCCGAGTAACCCGGCAAGGCGTGCTACCTGCCAGCTATGGCCGGCGGCATCAGGCTCTGCGCCGAACCAAGCCCTCGTTGCGAGGGAGATGTCGGCGTTGCCGACATTCCCCCGAGGCTTGATAACGCACAGCGCACGCCATCAGTGAGGACCGTAGAGCGCCCGGTCCCTCAGAATGCCGCGTTGCGACTGTTCGCTCCGCTGCGTCTGCTGCTCGCGTTCGGGACCGGCGGCGGTGGGCTGCTCCTCGACCATCTGCACAAAGCGCTCGCCGGAGTCCTGGCTGGAGCGATTCTTGGCGAGCGATTCGCGCCGCAGGAAAAAGTCCGCCAGCCGGTCGCTGCCGCTTTCGGCCAGCAACAGCTGCGCGCCGTCACGAGGCAAAGGCCCGCTCACTTCGTCAGCCTGCACCATAGCCCCCGCAGCACCCATCATCACTACGGCCAGGGCCGTCATACCCAGTATCGATTTCATGGCGTCATCCTCCACAGATGCGTTACCCATAGTTAGATATCCGGTGAGGCGCTTTATTACAGGTGCTGTGTCGCCCGCAATGCATTTTTATCAACCATTGGTCGGAACGCTTCGCCGCAGTAGGTGGGCGTTTTTTCACCACCTCTCAAAGCCACCGCAGCACCCGGGGTGCGCCGCGCCGCCGTTGCCAGCAGCGGCTCAGCACCAGCAGCAACAGGGACAGCGGCAGCAGCCAGACGAACAGGCCGACGAAGGCGCCGAGCCCCGGAGTGCCCAACACCAGCAGCAGGCTGGGGGCGCAACAGGCGCCGCCGGCGAGCAGCGCCGGCCACAATCCGGCGCTCGAGGCGGCGCCCTGGGACAGCGAACACTGGGCGTTGGCATGTAGCGCCAGGGCGCCGTGCAGATTGAGCGCCAGCAGGAGCGCCAGCAACCCGGCCAGGGCCAGATTGGCCGGGCTTATCAGCAGCACCAGCACGCCCAGTTCGAGCATGGCCACGGCCTCGAAGTGCCAAGGCCCGCGGCGCATCAATAGGCGCTGCCATTGCCAGTCCAGGGCCTGCCAGTTCCAGCCGACCCGACCAATGTCCAGATCGCCGATGGCGTACAGGTAGAGCAGGGCGTAGAGCACTGCGAGCGCGATGATCGGCAGCCGGCTAGGACTCGTGCGAACCATCGAGCAGCACCGTTTCTGGGTAGAAGGCGTACCAGGCGAACCACATGGCGTCGAAGGCGTTGAGTGGCTCCAGGCCTTCGAGTTCGGCAGCCTGGGGCCCCGTGGCGGTAAAGCGCAGGTTGGCCGGATCCAGTTTGATCGGCGTGGCGGAGCGGTAGACCCAGCCGGTATCCAGTTGCTCGTCCCGGATGATCAGGAAGTGCTCGTCACCATGGCGGTAGCGCAGTACAGCCTGTTCGCGCAGGTGCGCCCTGTCGACGGCGATGGCCACCCGCTCGCTGCGAAAACCGAGGATCATCCGCTTGGCCGGCAGGCGGCTGTCCTGGTGCATGACCGGAAACATCACGCCGGGGTCGGCATAGTAGCCCTGCAGCGGCAGGTAGCTGCCGTAGGGGTCGCGGTTGTAGTTGCGCAGGGCGCCGGTTGCCCGGGTCAGTACCCGGGTCTGCGGATGGCGTGCCTGCCATCTGGCCCAGGTGGTCCAGACCACCCGCACTTCCTCCAGGCTGCGGCCCTTGGCCGGGCCGTCGATGGCCACGCCGGCGATCTGCGACCAATGGCTGTCGCTGGCGCGGTCGTACATCACCACGTTGCTGTTGAGCAGCTTGCCGGAAACGCCGAGGCTGGTGGCGCCGCGTTTGAAACCGACGGCGGTGGCGGTGAGCGGGCAGTAGGTGATGCTCAAGCCATCCGCGCCCAGGCGGTCGTTGACGATCTCGTGCCAGACCAGGATGCGCTGCGGGTAGGCGCGTGCCTGGCCCTGGTGGAAGACGCCGAAGACGATGTCCTGGGGGGCGAGAAAATCATTCGCGCTTGCCGCGTCGCTGAAGCGCGGGTTGTCGATGGCCGGAATGCCGTCCTTGCCGGGGCCGCCGGACAGCATCGCGTTTGCATAGGCCTCGTGACTGGCCGACAGCAGGCGGGCCGGCCCCTCAGGCGGTACGGCCAGGGCCGCACCGCTGATGCACAGACACAGCGCCAAGGCCTGGCAAAGGGTGTGTTGGCTGCTTCGCATGGGCTTCTCCGTCTAGCAATCGGCCAGCAAGGTCGCCAGTTCGCCCGCGCTGTCGAGTCTGGCCAGGTCATCGAAGCCGCCAACATGCCGTGCGCCGATGAAGATCTGTGGCACCGTGCGCCTTCCGCTCTTGTCGATCATCGCGCGCAGGGCCTGGGGATCCAGATCGACCCTGATCCTGCTCAGTGGGCCGGCGTTACGGCGTGCCAGCAACTGCTCGGCCATGCGGCAATAAGGGCAGTGTTGGCTGGTGTAGAGGGTGATCTGATGCATGGCGCTACCTCTCGAATAACCGGGTATGGACGCTACCTTTGCCTAAGATGAATGCGACTGCGCTTTGTTACAGCCCGAGGAAAGGGCGCAGGTTCAAGGCGGCGAACAGCATGAGGATGAGTACGCCGCCCGTGAATGCCTTCCTGCGCCGCGCGACCAGGTTGGCGCCTAGCTGGATGTGGGCATGGACCGCTGATTTTTTTGCCTTATTTTGAACTTTCAGTCCGTAAATGAGCGGCATAACCAGGAGCTCCCCATGAACAACGTTGTGGCCTTCGACATCTATGGCACCCTGATCGATACCCAGGCCGTGCTTGCCAGGCTGACCGAGCTGCTCGGCGACAAGGCTCCGGCCGTCTCGCGCTCATGGCGACAGAAGCAGCTGGAGTACAGCTTTCGCCGGGGCTTGATGCGCGACTATTGCGATTTCTCGGTGTGTACCCGGCAAGCCCTGATGTTTGCCTGTCGCGAGCACGCGGTGGCGATCGGCGAAGAAGCGATCGAACTGGCCATGCAGGCTTATGCCGACCTCGATGCCTTCCCCGATGTGCTGGCCGGCTTGCAAGCCCTACGCAGTCGCGGCACGCGCTTGTATGCCTTCTCCAATGGCAGCCGCGCGGCCGTGGAGCGACTGCTGAAACGGGCCGCAATTCGCGACTGTTTCGAGGCGGTGGTGAGCGTCGAGGACGTGCGCTCGTTCAAGCCCGATCCACAGGTCTATGCCCATCTGGTGCGCAGCTGCGGCGTGCCGGCCGCCCGGGTGTATCTGGTCTCGGCTAATCCATTCGATATTCTCGGCGCCGCCCATGCCGGCCTGCGCACCGCCTGGTTGCGCCGCGACCCTGGCACACCGTTCGACCCTTGGGGGGTTGAACCGGAGATCACGCTCGAGAGTTTGCGCGACATTGCCTGCCGCTTGCCTGCCGGCGATTAGTGCCTGGCGTTGCCCAACCGCCGTAACGAATGCTCGCTGCCAGAGGCAGGACATCGCCTATGAAGTGAGCCGCTTCGGCATCGACGAGCTCGATCGGGCCATCGCCGACGAAGCCGCCATCTATCCGACCATGGCCTAAGCCAACAAGTACGTGGCCGGCGAGTGGAAGCGCACCCATACCCCGCTGGCGGTGCTGCGTTGGGTCGCGCGTTGCCACCAGTGGCGCTTGGGCGGCGCGGAGGCCCCTGCGGCGCAATCGCTCAAGGCCAGCGAGAGGCTGTGGTGAACGCCGAGTTCGACCTGCTTCGCCGGTGTCGGGCATGCCCGTCTGGGGACTGTGCCAGTGGCGCAACAAGCCGTGACCGATGCGCAAGCCCTGGCCGGCGCTGACATCACCGGCAGCGGGGCGAGCAAGCGAGTTGCCTGGCTCGCTGATCATCTTCGCCGCCAGTTTGCTGCTGATTGCCTATCGCGACGAGGATCGATTGGCGTTCGATAGAGCTTGAGCTGTAACAAATCCGCGAGTGGCCTACTCTGAAAGGGTCAGCAACAGTTGTACTGGCATTGGTAGAACACCAAGCGTCCACCCCGTGGGGTGGCGCATCGCCTACGCAGAGGGGGTACCCAATGCGCCCGTTCCAACTCAGGCTACTCAGCCTGGCCGTTGCCGCAGCCATCAGCCAGTCGGCTCTGGCCAGTCAGCAATCCGAGGCCCAGGGCTTCATCGAAGACAGCAGTTTCAACCTGCTAAACCGTGTCTTCTACTTCAACCGTGACTTTCGCAATGGTGGCTTCAACGGCGCCGGCACCAACGCCAGCAAGCCTGGCCAGGAGAACGGTTATCGCGAGGAGGCTGCCTACGGTGTCATGGGCTTCTACGAATCCGGCTTCACCCAGGGGACCGTGGGTTTCGGGGTCGATGCCTATGGCTTTCTCGGCATCCGCCTGGACAGCGGCGGCGGTCGTACCGGCACCTTTCTGGTCCCGGTCGGCAGTGATGGCGAGCCCGAGAAGGACTGGAGCGAGGCGGGCGGGGTGGTCAAGCTGCGCTGGTCGAATACCGTGCTCAAGTATGGCGAGCAGCAGTTCGGCAATCCGGTGGTCGGCACCGGCGATGCCCGTCTGTTGCCGGAGACCGCCACCGGCTTCGTCCTCACCAGCGAGGAGATCGACAGCCTGGCCCTGGACGCCGGTCATTTCACGGCGATGAACAAGTTCGACAGCACCAACTCCGACGACGAATTGCTGATCCAGTATGCCGGCGATGTCGGCGATTCCATCAGTTGGGCCGGGGGCTTCTACACTCCGACGGATAACCTGACCCTGGGCCTGTACGCTTCCCGCGTCGAGGATACCTGGGACCGCTACTACACCAATCTCGGCTACACCTTCGACCTGGGCGAGGAGCGGTCGCTGAATGTCGACCTCAACCTCTATCGCACCGACGATGAAGGCAAGCGCCTGGCCGGCGAGATCGACAATACCGACTGGTCGTTGGCCGGCAAGTACAGCGCCGGCGCCCACGCCCTGACCCTGGCCTTCCAGCGGATCGATGACGAGGCCGGTTTCGACTACATCGGCTTCAACGGCATCTACCTGGCCAACTCGGTGCAGTACTCCGACTTCAACTCGCCGGGCGAGGAGTCCTGGCAACTGCGTTATGACCTGGATATGGCCAGCTATGGCGTGCAGGGCCTGACCCTGATGGCGCGCTATATCCGCGGCAGCGGGATCGACAGCTCGAACACCGATCCTGACAGTGCATTTGCCGGTGCCGATGGCAGGCATTGGGAACGCGACCTGGAGGCCCAATACGTGGTGCAACAGGGCCCGGCCAAGGATCTGTCATTGCGCGTTCGGCAAGCGACGCATCGCGGTACCTCCGACCAGATCGACGGTGACGTGGATGAGGTGCGCTTTATCGTCGAGTACCCGTTGAGTGTTTTGTAAAAATCCACTCATGTGAAGTACAGGGGTTGCTCCTTTCCTCCCCGACCTTGGGGCTGTATCTGCGATACAGCCTCATTTTTATTTCGTGTCGATCCAGCGCTGTGCGGGCTGGCGCTGTAACAAGCGTGTTGGTTTTTTATCTAGCTAGTAAGTAACATTTTTTAGCCAAGTGCTTTGATCGGCGTTGCTCTGCCCCTTTGCTGCGCAGGGCGACCCACTCCATGAACAGCTCCATGAACAGAGGTTATCCATGCACGAATCGGTACAGAACTACTACGGCAAGGTCCTGCAGAACAGCGGCGACCTGAAGACCAGCGCCTGCTGCGATCTCTCCAGCATGCCGGCCTGGCTCAAGCCGCTGCTGGCCAATGTGCACCCGGAAGTCAGCGCGCGTTATTACGGCTGCGGCCTGGTCGCGCCGGCGCTGCTGGAAGGCTGCCGGGTGCTGGATCTGGGCAGTGGTTCCGGGCGTGACTGCTATGTGCTGGCGCAGTTGGTCGGCGCGCAGGGTTCGGTGCTGGGGGTGGACATGACCGCCGAGCAGCTGGCGGTGGCCAATGCCCACCTGGACTACCACGCCGAACGTTTCGGCTATGCCAATGTGACCTTCCGTCACGGCTATATCGAGGACCTGGCGGCGCTGGAGCTGGCCGACGCCAGCTTCGATGTGATCGTCTCCAACTGCGTGATCAACCTGTCGCCGGACAAGGACAGCGTGCTGCGCGAGGCCCATCGCCTGCTCAAGCCGGGCGGCGAACTGTATTTCTCCGATGTCTACGCCGACCGCCGGCTGGCCGAAGAGCTGCGTCAGGACGAAGTGCTGTACGGCGAATGCCTGGGCGGTGCGCTGTACTGGAACGATTTCGAGCACCTGGCGCGCCGGCATGGTTTCAGCGATCCGCGTCTGGTCGAAGATCAGCCGATCGGAATCACCGACCCGGCCCTGGCCGACAAGCTCGGCGATGCGCGGTTCTTCTCCGCCACCTACCGGTTGTTCAAACTGGAGGGCCTGGAACCGGCCTGCGAGGATTACGGCCAGGCGGTGATCTACCGGGGCAGCATCCCGGGCGCGGCCACGGCCTTCGTGCTGGACAAGCACCACCGCCTCGAGACCGGGCGGGTGTTCCCGGTGTGCGGCAATACCTGGCACATGCTCAAGGACAGCCGCTTCGCCGCGCACTTCCAGTTTATCGGCGATTTCAGCCGCCACTTCGGCCTGTTCGAGGGCTGTGGCGGCGGCTTGCCGTTCGACGCGCAGGGCGCGGTTTCGTCTCCAGCCAGTTGCTGCTAGGGAAGCGACATCAGATGATCCGTCGTACCCTTATCGCGCTCATTGCATGCGGGTGAACAGGATCTGATGCTCTTCGCCCTTGTCCAGGATGGCATCGCCATGATTGTCACGGCAGCAATCCGCTCGATGACATCGGCCGCGAATTGTAGCTTGGGTCGGGCCGCGTAGGTCGGGCCGCGTAGGCTGAGCTCCGCGAAACCTAGGCGGCCGGCCCAAGCTACAAAATCTCATATTCTCGGCCAGGCTATTGGCAGCCTGGGCGGCAAGGCAGCGGGAGCCCGCCGGTCAGACGCGGAACTGATCCATCAGGGTTTGTTGCTGGTTGGCCAGGCTGTTGAGGTTCTGGCTGACCTGGGCCGACTCGTTGGCTTGCCCGGCCATGGTTGCGGTGACGTCGCGAATCGAGGCGACGTTGCGGTTGATCTCTTCGGCCACCGAACTCTGCTGCTCGGCAGCGCTGGCGATTTGCAGGTTCATGTCGGTGATCACGCTCACCGCCTGGCTGATCCGCTGCAGCACGGCCACCGCTTGCCCGACCTGGTCGACACTGCCCTGGGCCTGGTGGTGGCTGCTCTGCATGGTACTGACCACCTCGCGGGTGCCCTTTTGCAGGCCTTCGATGACCTGGCGAACTTCCTCGACCGAGTCCTGGGTGCGTTTGGCCAGGTTGCGCACTTCATCGGCAACTACCGCGAAGCCGCGTCCGGCCTCGCCAGCACGGGCCGCTTCGATGGCGGCGTTGAGTGCCAGCAGGTTGGTCTGTTCGGCAATCGAGCGGATAACTTCGAGCACCGAGCCGATCTGCTCGCTGCTGTTGGCCAGGCCTTCGACTTCCTGCATGGCCACGTTCATCTCGTTGGCCAGCAGTTCGATGCTCGCGGTGGTCTTGCCGATCACCCCGAGGCCCTCGCGGCTGGCCTGGTCGGCGCTGCGGGCGGCGTCGGCGGCTTGCGCGGCGTTGTGCGCGACGTCATGGGCGGTGGCGCTCATTTCCTGGAAGGCGGTGGCCACCTGGTCGACCTCGCGGAACTGCTGCTGCATGCCGGCGCTGGTCTGGCTGGCGATGGCGGCGGACTGGTCGGCGGTGCCGCGGGCGTCCTGCACGCTGCGTTTGACCTCGGCGATGATCGGCTGCAGCTTGTCGAGAAAGCGATTGAACCAGCCCGCCAGCTCGCCCAGTTCGTCCTGCCCGGGGTAGTCGAGGCGGCGAGTCAGGTCGCCTTCGCCGCTGGCGATGCCTTTGAGCATGGCGGCGACAGCGAGGATCGGCCTGGTCACCCCGCGAGCGGTCAGCCACATCAGCAGCAAGCCGAGGAGCATGGCCAGCAGGCCGATGCTCAGCGCCACTGCGCTGTCGCCGGTGCGTTGCTGATCCAGTTCTCGCTCCAGTTGCAGGGCCGGTGCGAGCAGTTCCTGCTCGGGCACTTCGAGCAATACGCTCCAGGGCTTGGCCTCGGGAATCGGCTTGAACGGCTGTAGCACGCGGAGCATCTCGCCGTGCTGCAATTCGGCGACTTGGCCGCTGGCGATCAAGGGCCGCAACTCGCCGGCGTGCTCGTTGTAAGCCTTCTCGACCGGGCTGCTGAGCAGGCTGGCAGCGCGGCTGTGGCCGGCCAGCAATGCCGCCGGGCTGAAGATGCTGACATGGCCGGCACCGCCATAGAGTTCGCGATTGGCTTGGACACTCAGCTGTTGCAGGCTGTCCAGGCTGATGTCGAGACCGACCACGCCGATCACCTTGCCGTCCAGTTCGAGCGGGAAGGCGATGCTGGTCATCAGCACCTGCTGGCCGCCGACTTCGTCGTAGTAGGGCTCCAGCACGCAGGTCGTGCCGCTGTCGCGTGGGCAGGTGTACCAGGCGTTGTAAGGGTCGCCACTGGGGCCGGTCTTGGTGTCGTTGAGCATCTCTTCGCTCATCGTTTCCGACTCCAGTTGACCCGGCTTGGGTTGCGACCAGTACAGCGAGAAGCGTCCCTGGTCGTTGCTGCCGAGTTCGGATTGTTCGGCGAACAGTTCGTCCTTGCCGTCCAGCGCGTTGGGTTCGAACACCATATACAGGCCGAGCAACGAGGGGTTGGCCTCCAGGCTGCTGCGCGCTTGCCGGGTCAGGTCTTCGCGCAGGTCGAAGGCATCGAGAAAGCGTTTCTCCGCCTGGTCGCGCAGGAACAGGATCTGCCGGGAAAAGCCTTTGCCGTACTGATAAGTGTCCATGAAATAGCGCTGGATGCGGATCGCCTGTAGCTCGCCACGGGCCTGCAGGCGCAGCTTGGCGCTGTCGGCCAGCATGCTGCTGCTGGAGGCGCGTACCAGCTCGGCGCTACGGGTGGCTTGATAGAGCGAGGCACCGACCAGCAGCGTCACGATCGCGAGCAGGCACAGGCCGGCAAGCAGGGTGATTTTCCACTGGATCGAAAGACGGCTGAACGGCATGAGCGCTCCTTATTCTGTTGTTCTACGAATTGGCTATCGGCGCGGGCGTGGTTTTCTTGATCGAACCAGTGGCGTCGCGGCGAACTTATTGCGGCCTGCTAGGGCTGTTGGCACAGTGGCTGGACGGGATTATGCACGTCGCGATCAATATTTCGTACGTGATATTTTTGACAGCGCGCGGGGCTTTCGGCAGAGTACGCGGCTTTTTTCGGGGCGCAGCTAGCGTCGGTTTGCAACCCGCCGCTCCTGCGCCTGGTTCACAACTTGCGCCCGTTATTCGGTCTTTCCCGCAGAGCTTCTTTGGAGCGTTCATGAATGCAGTAATCGCAGCGGTCGGCATCATGCTGATCCTCAGCCTGTGCCGCGTGCACGTGGTGGTCGCGCTGATCGTCGGCGCCCTGGCCGGGGGTGTGCTCGGCGGCTTGGGTCTGGAAGGTTCGCTGGCGGCGTTCAATCGGGGCCTGGGCGGCGGCGCCACGGTGGCATTGTCCTATGCCTTGCTCGGCGCCTTTGCCGTGGCCATCGCCAAGTCCGGCCTAGCCCACGCGCTGGCCGACAAGGCCCTGGTGCTGGTCGGCAAACAGGATGCACAGGGAGGAGGGTTGCTCAAGTGGCTGTTGATCGCCTTGCTGCTGGCAGTGGCGATTGCTTCGCAGAACGTGCTGCCGATCCACATCGCCTTCATTCCGCTACTGGTGCCGCCGTTGCTCTATGTGTTGAGCAGGCTGCAACTGGATCGCCGGCTGATCGCCTGCGTGCTGACCTTCGGCCTGATCACGCCCTACATGTTCCTGCCGGTCGGCTTTGGCGGCATCTTCCTCAATGAAATCCTGCTGGCCAATGTGGCCAAGGCCGGGGTGGATGTCACGGGCATCAGCATCACCAAGGCCATGGCGATTCCGGTGTTGGGCATGCTGCTCGGCCTGTTGGTAGCGGTGCTGTTCAGCTACCGCAAGAAGCGCGTCTATGACCTGGCGAAGATCGCGCAGACCGAGCGCATCGATGTGGCCTATAACCCGTTGAGCCTGCTGGTGGCCGGTGTGGCGATTGCTGCGGCATTCATCGTGCAGTTGTGGCTGGACTCGATGATCATCGGCGCCCTGGTCGGCTTCGTGATCTTCTCGGTGTCCGGGGTGGTGCGTTGGAAAGAGGCCGATGGGCTGTTCACCGAAGGCATGAAGATGATGGCGATGATCGGCTTCATCATGATCGCCGCCGCCGGTTTCGCCGAAGTGATGAAGGCCACCGGCGAGGTCAAGACCCTGGTCGACAGTGCGGCCGAGCTGGTGGGGCAGGACAGGGCCGTAGGCGCACTGCTGATGCTGCTGGTCGGCCTGCTGGTGACCATGGGCATCGGCTCGTCGTTCTCCACCGTGCCGATCATCGCGGCGATATTCGTGCCGCTGGGCGTGCAGCTGGGTTTCAGCCCCTTGGCCATCGTCTGCATCGTCGGTACTGCCGGCGCCCTGGGCGATGCCGGTTCGCCGGCCTCGGACTCGACCCTCGGGCCGACCGCGGGGCTGAATGTCGACGGCCAGCACAATCACATCTGGGACAGCGTGGTGCCGACCTTCCTGCACTACAACCTGCCGCTGCTGGTGTTCGGCTGGGGTGCGGCGATGGTGCTGTAAGCGGAGGCCTATCAGCCGAGGCTGGCCGCGCCGAGCATCGCCAGCAGCGGCTGCGGGTAGACGCCGAGTACGAACGCCAGCAGGGCGACGATCAGCAGCATGACGCCGCCGGCCCGCTGGCCCCAGTTGTACGGGGCATCGTGGCGGCGCAGGTTGGGTTCGACCATGAACAGGGTGACCATCACCCGCAGGTAATAGAACACCCCGATCGCGCTGCCCAGCACCAGCGCGCCGAGCAGCCACCAGAGTTCGGCCTGCACGCCCACGGCGATGATGTAGAACTTGCCGATGAAGCCCGCGGTCAGCGGAATGCCCGCCAGCGACAGCATCATCACCGTGAGCACCGCGGTCAGGTAGGGCCGCCGCCAGAACAGCCCGCGGTATTCGTAGAGCGCATCGCAGTCGCGGCCGTTGTAGGGCGTGGACATCAGGGTGACCACGCCGAAGGCGCCGAGCACGGTCAGTACGTAGGTGGCCAGGTAGACGCCGACCGCTTCGACCGCCAGGCCCTCGCTGGCGATCAGGGCGACCAGCAGATAACCGAAGTGGGCGATCGAGGAGTAGCCGAGCAGGCGCTTGAGGTTGTTTTGCAAGAGGGCCAGCAGGTTGCCGAAGAGGATCGAGGCGACCGCGATCAGCGCCAGCAGATGATGCAGCTCCGGGCTCGCGGCGGCGGGCGACAGCTGGAACAGGCGCAGCAGCACGGCGAACACCGCCACCTTGCTGGCGGTGGCGAGAAAGGCCGCGACCGGTGCCGGCGCGCCCTCGTAGACATCCGGCGTCCACAGGTGGAAGGGCACCAGCGACAGCTTGAACGCCAGGGCGGCCAGCAGCATGGCCATGCCCAACTGCACCAGTGGGCCAGGCTGCGCGGTCGGGGCCAGGATGGCGCCGATCCCGGCAAAGCTCAGGCTGCCGGCATCGGCATACAGCAGGGCCATGCCGAACAGCAGGAATGCGCTGCCTGCGGCCGACAGCACCATGTACTTGAGGCCAGCCTCCAGCGAGCGCCGGTTGAAGAAGGCATAGGCGACCAGCCCGTAGGTCGGCAGCGAGAGCAGTTCCAGGCCGATGAACAGCCCGGCCAGGTGCTGCGCACTGACCAGCACCAGGCCACCGGCGGCGGCCAGCAGCATCAGCAGGTAGAGTTCTTCGCGGTTGCCCGGGTAACCCTTGGCCTGCTTTTCGCCGAGGTAGGCGTGGGCCAGGGTGATGCAGGCCAGGGTGGCGACCAGGATCAGGGCCATATAAAAGCAGGCGAAGCGATCGACCATCAGCAACGCGGTGACCGGCAGCGGCGTCACCTGCAGCGCGGGGATCAGGGACAGCAAGGCCAGGTTGAGGCCGATCACCGCGAGCAGAAAGCTCTGGGTGTGGCTGCGCCGCCAGGCGATTCCGAGCATCACCAGCACGGCGGTGGCGCTGGTGACCAGCAGCGGCAGCAGGGCGATGAAGTGATGCAGAGTCAGGTCCATGTGCGCTACCGGGCCGAAAGTAGTTGAGAGAAGGCCGTGGCCAGCCATTGCTGAACGCCGTGCATGCTCGCCGCCGAGGTGTCCAGCACCGGCTGCGGATAGACCCCGAGTAGCAGCAGCAAGCCGATCAGGCCGAGCATCATGCTCAACTCGCGACCATCCAGCCCCGGCAGTGGCCCTTCGGCCTTGGCCGGGCCGTAGAACGCGCGCTGAATCATGATCAGCGCATACACCGAGGCGAGCACCAGGCCGCCGGCGGCGATCACGGTGATCGATGGGGCGACCTTGAAGGTGCCGAGCAGGATCAGGAATTCGCCGACGAAGTTGCCGGTGCCGGGCAGACCCAGAGAGGCGGCAGCGAAGAACAGCATCACCCCCGGCAGGTAATTCAGGCGTCCCCACAGGCCGCCCATCTCGCGCAGGTCACGGGTGTGCAGGCGCTCGTAGAGCTGGCCGCAGAGGATGAACAGCGCGGCGGCGGACAGACCGTGGGCGAGCATCTGGATCACCACGCCTTGCAGCGCCAGCTGCGTGCCGGCATAGATACCGATCAGCACGAAGCCCATGTGCGACACGCTGGTGTAGGCGATCAGGCGCTTGATGTCGGTCTGGGCGAAGGCCAGCAGGGCGCCGTAGACGATGCCCAGCACGCCGAAGCCCATGGCGATCGGGGCGAACTCGGCCGAGGCATTGGGGAACAGCGGCACGGCGAAGCGCAGCAGGCCGTAGGCCGCGGTTTTCAGCAGGATCCCGGCCAGGTCCACCGAACCGGCGGTCGGTGCCTGGGCGTGGGCATCCGGCAGCCAGGAATGCAGCGGCACCATCGGCAGCTTGACGGCGAAGGCGATGAAGAAACCGAGCATCAGGGTGTATTCGACCGCCGGGTCGAGTTTGGTCTGCAGCAGCAGGGCGTAGTCGAAGGTCAGCACGCCGCTGGCGTGGAAGTTGGCGAATACCAGGCCGAGAATCGCCACCAGCATGATCAGGCCGCTGGCCTGGGTGTAGATGAAGAACTTGGTCGCCGCGTTGATCCGCGAGGTCTTGCCGTCCGCCGCGCTGTGACCCCACAGGGCGATGAGGAAGTACATCGGCACCAGCATCATTTCCCAGAAGAAGAAGAACAGGAACAGGTCCAGGGCCAGGAACACGCCGATCACGCCGCCGAGAATCCACATCAGGTTGAGGTGGAAGAAACCGACCCGCTGCTGGATTTCCCGCCAGGAACAGAGCACCGACAGCACCCCGAGCAGGCCGGTGAGCAGGATCATCAGCAGCGACAGGCCATCCAGCGCCAGGTGCAGGCTGATGCCGAAGCGCGTGATCCACGGCTGTTTGAACTCCAGCGCCCAGGCCGGTTCGCTGCCGGCGCTCGGCGCCAACTGAAAGTCGCCCTGCTGCCACAGCCACAGGCTGATCAGCAGCACCAGGCCCATGGTCAGCAGCGCCAGCCAGCGTGGCAGGGTGCTGCTGTGGCGCTCGGCGAGCCAGCAGAGCAGGCCGCCGATAAAGGGAATCAAGACCAGCCAGGGCAGAATCACGCGGTCACGCTCCTTGGTTCCATGATCAGAGCACTTTCAACAGGCCGAGCAGCAACACCGTGCCACCGGCCAGACTCAACGCATACCAGCGCAACTGGCCGGTCTGGCTGCGGCTGAGCAGCAGATGCAGAACCCGCGCCAGACGTGGCAACAGGCCGATGCTGCGGTCGAACGGATCACGCCGCAGCAGCCGGCAGAGCCACAGGTAGGGTTTGACGAACAACCGGTCGTAGAGCCAGTCGAAGCCCCAGGCGGCGAACCACCAGGTGCAGAAGAAGCGCCCCGGGGCACTGGCGGCGAGACGCCGGACCAGCTCGCGCCGACCGAGAAACAGCAGGGCGGCGATGCCGATGCCGAGCACCGCGATGAAGCCGGAGAACAGCTCCAGGTTGTGTTTGCCCGCGCCACCGGCATGGCCGACGCTGTCTGGCAGCACCCCGGCCAGGGGCGGCTCGATCAGCGCGCCGACGAAGGTCGACAACAGCATCAACAGCGTCAGCGGCAGCCAGTAGGCGATGCCCTTGCCCGCGTGGGCCTGGGTCTGCTGCGGGCCGTGGAAGACGATGAAAATCAGGCGGAAGCTGTACAGCGAGGTCAGCACCGCACCGACCAGTCCGGCCAGCAGCAGCAGCTGATTACCGCTGGCCAGCGCCTCCCAGAGGATTTCATCCTTGGAGTAGAAGCCGGCCGTGACCAGGGGCAGGGCGGCCAGTGCCGAGCCGCCGACCAGAAAGCACAGGTAGGCCAGCGGCAGCGGTTTGCGCAGCCCGCCCATCCTGAAGATGTTCTGCTCGTGGTGGCAGGCGACTATCACCGCGCCGGCGGTGAGGAACAGCAGGGCCTTGAAGAAGGCATGGGTCATCAGGTGGAAGATCGCCGCCTGCCAGGCGCCGACGCCGAGGGCGAGGAACATGTAGCCGATCTGGCTCATGGTCGAGTAGGCGAGGATGCGCTTGATGTCGGTCTGCACCAGGGCGGCGCAACCGGCCAGCAGCAGGGTCACGCCGCCGACCAGGCCGACCAGGCCCAGGGTCAGGGGCGTCAGGCTGAACAGCGCGTGGCAACGGGCGATCAGGTAGACCCCGGCGGTGACCATGGTCGCCGCGTGGATCAGCGCTGAGACTGGGGTCGGGCCGGCCATGGCGTCGGCCAGCCAGGTCTGCAACGGCAGTTGCGCCGACTTGCCCACCGCGCCGCCGAGCAGCAGCAGGGTCGCGGTGGTCAGCAGCGGATCGCCGCTGGCGAACTTCTGCGGCGCCAGCGCCAGCATGTCCTGGATATTCAGGGTACCGAAGGCATGGAACAGCACGAACAGACCCAGCACCATGAACACATCGCCGATGCGGGTGACGATGAACGCCTTGAGCGCCGCGCCGCCGTTGGCCGGGTTGCGGTAGTAGAAGCCGATCAACAGGTAGCTGCACAGGCCGACGCCCTCCCAGCCGAAATACAGCAGCAGCAGGTTATCGCCGAGCACCAGCAGCAGCATGCTGGCGATAAACAGGTTCATGTAGGCGAAGAACCGCGAATAGCCTTCCTCGCCACGCATGTACCAGGAAGCGAACAGGTGGATCAGAAAACCCACGCCAGTGACCACTCCGAGCATGGTCAGCGACAAACCATCCAGGTGCAGGGCGAAACTCGGGGTCAAGCCTTCTACCGCCAGCCACTGCCAGAGCACCTGCACATAGACGCCGTCGGCTGGCGGGGTCGCGATGAACCGCCAGCCGACCAGCAGGCCGACCAGGGCGGCGAGGCCCACCGAGCCGACGCCGATCAGCGCCGTCAGAGGTTCCGCGAAACGTCCGCGGGAGAAGGCCAGCAGGCAGAAACCCAGCAAGGGCAACAGCAGCGTCAGGTAGAGAAGGTTCATCCGTGCATCTCACTGGCAGCGTCGATGTCCAGGGTGCGAAAACGGCGGTACAGCTGCAGCAGTATGGCCAGACCGACGGCCGCTTCGGCGGCCGCCAGGGTGATCACCAGGATGAACATCACCTGGCCATCGGCTTGGGCCCAGCGACTGCCGGCGACGATAAAGGCCAGGCCCGCGGCGTTCATCATGATTTCCAGGCTCATCAGCACGAAGAGGATGTTGCGCCGCACCATCAGGCCGGCCAGGCCCAGGCAGAACAGCACGCCGGCGAGCGCCAGGCCGTGTTCCAGCGGGATCGACGCGATCATGATTTCGCCTCATAGCGGCCCAGGTGAAAGGCGACGACCAGCGCCGCCAGCAACAGCAGCGAGGCCAGTTCGACCACCAGCAGATAGGGGCCGAACAGGCTGATGCCGACGGCCTTGGCCTCCACCATCTGGGTGCCCAGCACGGCGCCGCTGGGCGTGCCGAACAGCACATAGAGCAATTCGCCGAGCAGCAACAGCGCCAGCAGCGCCGGCCCCATCCAGATGCCCGGGGTCAGCCAGCGGCGCTCCTGTTCGATGGCCGCCGGGCCGAGGTTGAGTATCATCACCACGAAGACGAACAGCACCATGATCGCCCCGGCATAGACGATGACCTCCAGGGCGGCGGCGAAAGGCGCACCGAGGGCGAAAAAGCACATCGCCACCGCCAGCAGCGAGATGATCAGGTAAAGCAGGGCGTGCATCGGGTTGAGATTGGTGATCACCCGCAGGGTGGCGAGCACCGCGATACCGGAGGCGAAATAGAAGGTGAACTCCATCAGCGGCTCCTCGGCATCATGGCAGTAACCCTTTGACGTTGACCGGCTCGGCCTCGTTCTGCGCCGCGCCCTTGGGCTTGCCGGCGATGGCCAGGCCGGCGACCCGGTAGAAGTTGTAGTCCGGGTTCTTGCCGGGGCCGGCGATCAACAGGTCGTCCTTTTCGTAGACCAGCTGCTGGCGATCGAACTCGGCCATCTCGAAGTCAGGGGTCAACTGGATGGCGTTGGTCGGACAGGCCTCCTCGCACAGGCCGCAGAAAATGCAGCGCGAAAAGTTGATGCGGAAGAACTCGGGATACCAGCGCCCATCGGCGCTCTCGGCCTTCTGCAGGGAGATGCAGGCCACCGGGCAGGCCACCGCGCAGAGGTTGCAGGCCACGCAGCGCTCCTCGCCGTCCGGGTCGCGGGTCAGCACGATGCGCCCGCGGTAACGCGGCGGCAGGTATACCGGCTCCTCGGGATACTGCAGGGTGTCGCGCTTGCGCCCGGCATGGGCAAAGATCAGCAGCAGGCTGCGCAACTGGCTGAAGGTGCCATGCAGGATATGTCCGATGTACTTGAACATGGCGTACTCCTCAGGCGGCGGCCAGTACCAGGGCGCCGGTCACTAGCAGGTTGAGCAGGGTCAGTGGCAGGCAGAAGACCCAGCTGAAGCTCATCACCTGGTCATAGCGCGGCCGCGGGATGGAGGCGCGCAGGAGGATGAACAGCATGATGAAGAAGCCGGTCTTCAGCGCGAACCAGATAAAAGGCGGCAGCAGCGGGCCGTGCCAGCCGCCGAAGAACAGGGTCACCAGCAGCGCCGAGATCAGCACGATGCCGATGTATTCGCCGACGAAGAACATGCCCCATTTCATCCCGGCGTACTCGATGTGGTAGCCGTCGGCCAGTTCCTGTTCGGCTTCCGGCTGATCGAACGGGTGGCGGTGGGTGACCGCCACTCCGGCGATGAAGAAGGTACAGAAACCGAGAAACTGCGGAATGATGAACCACAGGTGCTGGTGCTGGTAGTCGACGATGTCGCGCAGGTTGAACGAGCCGGCCTGGGCCACCACGCCCATCAGCGCCAGGCCCATGAACACCTCGTAGGACACCGTCTGCGCCGAGGCACGCAGACTGCCGAGCAGGGCGTACTTGTTGTTGCTGGCCCAGCCGGCGAACAGCACCGCATACACCGACAGACCGGCCATGGCGAAGAAGAACAGCAGGCCGATGTTGAGGTCGGCCACGCCCCAGGTCGGGGTGATCGGCACCACCACGAAGGCGATCAGCAGCGCGCTCATGGCCAGCACCGGCGCCAGGGTGAAGATCAACCGGTCGGCGAACGGCGGCGTCCAGTCTTCCTTGAAGAACATCTTGAGCATGTCCGCGGCGATCTGGAACATACCGAACGGGCCAACCCGGTTGGGCCCGTAGCGATCCTGCCAGAGCCCGAGCAGGCGGCGTTCGACCCAACTGAGCAGGGCACCGAGAATCACCACGCTGAGCAGGATGACCACGGCCTTGAATACCGCGAGCAGGATCGCCTGCAGGTCGGGGGTCAACCAGTTCATGGCGTCGCCTCCTGCAACTCCGTCACAACGGCGCCGGCGATCACCGCCGGGATTCCGGGCAAGCCGACCGGCAGGCCGATCAGGCCGCTGGCCAGTTCGTCACACAGGCGCAACGGCAGACGCAGCAGCTGACCGTCGAGGGTCAATGCCACTGACGCGCCCTCGCCAAGACCGAGGCGCTCGACGTCGACGCTGCCCAGCGCCACATAGGGCGGCGGGATGCGCGTCTGCAGCGGCGCGGCGCGGGCGGAGGTTTCTTCACTGCCGAACAGGTGATGCAAGGGCACGGCCTGCCAGGTGCCAGGTGCCGGCTCGAACGCGGCGGGCACGGCGAACCAGGGCAAGGGCGTGCCTTTGCTTTCGATCAGGCGCACGCCCGGATCGCCGGCGCGCAGATGGCCGCCGACTTCGTCCTGGAACTTGTTCCATGCCTGCGGCGAGTTCCAGCCCGGCGCCCAGGCGAAGGGAATCTGCTGGCGCTGTTCCTGGCTGCCGGAATAGCCTTCCATGGAGAAGGCCAGGGCCGAATCCTGATCCTGCGAGGTGCGCGGCTCGTGCACGCTGATGTTGGCGCGCATGGCGGTGCGGCCGCTGTAGCGCAAGGGTTTGCGCGCCAGCTTGAGGCCCTTGATGCGGAACGAGGCGTTCGGCGCGGCTTCGCCGATTCGCGCCAGTAGGGGGTTGCTGGCCGCGCAGGCGGCGGTGACTTCATCCAGCTGGGTCCAGTCGACCGGTTTGCGGAGCAGGGTGCTGTGCAGCGCATGCAGCCAGCGCCAGCTCTCGCGCACCAGGTTGTCGGCGTCGTAGTAGCCGGGGTCGAAGACCTGGAAAAAACGCTGGGCGCGGCCTTCCTGGCTGACCAGGGTGCCGTCGGCTTCGGTAAAACTGGCCGCGGGCAGCAGCAGGTGCGCTTTGGCGCTGGTTGGCGTGTGTTGATGGTCGACGACTATCACCAGCTTGGCGGCCTGCAGCGCGGCGTCGACCCTGGCGCTGCCGGCGCGGCGATAGAGGTCGTTTTCCAGCACCACCACGGCATCGGCCTGAGCGCTGCTCAGGGCCTGCAAGGCGGCGTCCAGCGACTGTTCGCCGAGCCGTTCGTCGAGCAGCAGCGCCAGGCCCATGCTGTTGGCTTCCGCAACTACCGGGCTGATGGCGGCGTTTTTGCCGCGATTGTGCAAGGCGTTGGCGATATTCGCGGCCGCCTCGATCAGCGCGGAGCAGCCCAGCGAGGCGCCGCAGACCAGCAGCGGGCGCTCGGCTTCGAGCAGGGCCGCGGCGATGCGCTGCGCCAGTTCGGCGGCGTCGCCTGGCAGGTCATGCACCGCCGGCGCGTGCGGGTCGATGGCGTGGGCCACGGCGCAGCCCAGGCGTGCCAGGTCGACCGGGGCGGCATGCACGCACTCGGCGGCGATGTCATCCAGGCGGGTGGCCGCGACGCTGGCGATAAACAGCGGGTTCAGCGCGTGCTGGCCGACGTTCTGCACGGCGGCGTTGTGCCAGGGCGCGATGTTCAGCGCGGCGGCCATGGTTTTGGCCTTGCCTTTCACCGCCTGGCGCAGGGCCAGCGCCAGGCGGGCTGCGGTCTGGGTCAGGTCTTCGCCGAGGATGAACACGGCATCGTGGCTTTCCACCTCGCGCAGGGTCGCGACCGGCAGCGGCCCGTTCAGCAGCAGATCGCGGATCAGTACCAGGTTCTCCAGCTCTGCGGCGGCGATGCCGCAATAGTAGTTGTCGTTGCCGACCAGCTCGCGCAGGGCGAAGTTGCTCTCCAGGCTGGCGCGGGGCGAGCCGATGCCGATCACCTTGCGCGGCCTGAGCAACGCCGCCGCCTGATCGAGGGCCGAGTCGAGGCCCATCTTCATCTTGCTCAGCATCATCATCGGCTGGCGCGGGCGGTCTGTGCGGTTGACGTGGCCATAGCCGAAGCGTCCGCGATCGCAGAGGAAATACTGGTTCACCGCGCCGTTGAAGCGGTTCTCGATGCGCCGGATCTCGCCGTAGCGCTCGCCGGGGCTGATGTTGCAGCCGAGCGAACAGCCATGGCAGATGCTCGGGGCGAACTGCATGTCCCACTTGCGGTTGTAGCGGGCCGAGTGGGTCTTGTCGGTGAACACCCCGGTCGGACAGACCTCGGTGAGGTTGCCGGAGAACTCGCTTTCCAGCACACCGTCCTGTACCCGGCCGAAATACAGATTCTCATGGGCGCCATACACGCCCAGGTCGCTGCCGCCGGCATAGTCCTGGTAGTAGCGTACGCAGCGGTAGCAGGCGATGCAGCGGTTCATCTCGTGGCCGATGAAGGGGCCCAGGTCCTGGTTCTGGTGGGTGCGTTTGCTGAAGCGGTAACGTCGGCGGCTGTGCCCGCTCATCACCGTCATGTCCTGCAGATGGCAGTGGCCGCCTTCCTCGCACACCGGGCAGTCATGCGGGTGGTTGCTCATCAGCCACTCGACCACGCTGGCGCGGAACTGCCGGGCTTCCTCGTCGTCGATGGAAATCCAGCTGTTGTCGCTGGCCGGGGTCATGCAGGCCATCACCAGACGGCCACGGCTGTCGTTCTCGTCGCTGAACTGCTTGACCGCGCATTGCCGGCAGGCACCCACGCTGCCGAGCGCCGGGTGCCAGCAGAAGTAGGGAATATCCAGGCCCAGCGACAGGCAGGCCTTGAGCAGGTTGTCTGCGCCATCGACTTCGAATGCCTTGCCGTCTACGTGAATAGTGGCCATGTCTTCAGTCTTCGTATGCCCATGGGAGCGGGCGGGCTAAGGTTCATCATTCATGCCCCACTGGCCTGACTCGCCAGGGGCGCCTGCGTTGGCGGGGTGGCGGGTGTTGCCGCGATCCCCGCTTCGAATTCGTTGCGGAAATACTTGAGCGCGCTGGCCAGTGGTTCGACGGCGCCGGGGGCATGGGCACAGAAGGTCTTGCCCGGGCCGAGGAAGCTGCACAGTTGCTCGAGGATTTCGATATCGCCGGGTTGGCCCTGGCCGCGTTGCAGCGCGTCGAGCAGCTTGACGCTCCAGGGCAGGCCATCGCGGCAGGGGGTGCAGAAACCGCAGGACTCGCGGGCGAAGAACCTCTCCATATTGCGCAGCAGACCGACCATATCGACGCCGTCGTCCACTGCCATGGCCAGGCCGGTGCCCAGGCGCGTGCCGACTTTGGCGATGCCGGTGCTGCACAGGGGGGCGTCGAGGTGCTCGGGCAGCAGGAAACCGGTGCCGGCCCCGCCCGGCTGCCAGGCTTTCAGCCGATAGCCGTCGCGCATGCCGCCAGCGTAGTCCTCGAACAGCTCACGTGCCGGAATGCCGAATGGCAACTCCCAGAGCCCGGGGTGCTTGACCTTGCCGGAGAAGCCCAGCAGCTTGCTGCCCATGTCTTCGCTGCCGGGGCGGGCCAGGGCCTTGTACCAGTCGACACCGTTGCCGATGATCGCCGGCACGTTGCACAGGGTCTCGACGTTGTTGACGCAGGTCGGCTTGCCCCATACGCCGACGACGGCGGGGAATGGCGGCTTGGCCCGGGGGTTGGCCCGGCGCCCCTCCAGCGAGTTGATCAGCGCGGTTTCTTCGCCGCAGATGTAGCGGCCCGCGCCGCTGTGCACCAGCAGCTCGAAGTCGAAGCCGCTGCCGAGGATATTGCGCCCGAGCAGGCCGGCCGCCTCGGCCTCGGCGATGGCGCGCTTTAGGTGCCGGGCGCAATCGACGTATTCGCCGCGCAGGAAGATATAGCCGCGATAGGCCTTGAGCGCGCGGGCGCTGATCAGCATGCCCTCGATCAGCAGGTGCGGCAGCTGCTCCATCAGCAGGCGGTCCTTGTAGGTGTTGGGCTCCATCTCGTCGGCGTTGCACAGCAGGTAGCGCTGGTTCAGGCTTTCGTTCTGGGGCATCAGCCCCCACTTCACCCCGGTGGGGAAGCCGGCGCCACCACGGCCCTTGAGGCCGCTGTCCTTGACCTGTTGGGTGATCTGCTCCGGGCTGAACTGGGCGAGGGCCTTGCGCGCGGCGGCATAACCGTCCTGGCGCAGGTACTGCTCGAGCCAGACCGGTTCGCCGTCGTCGCGCAGGCGCCAGGTCAGCGGCTGGCTTTCGGCGCTGCGTGGGCTGTGGTTGGCGGTACTCAAGGAGACGCAGCTCATGGGTAGCGCTCCAGTATCCGGGCAAGATTGTCGGCATCCAGGTGGCCGTAGGTGTCGTCGTCGATCATCAGGGTCGGCGCCTTGTCGCAGTTGCCCAGGCAGCACACCGGCAGCAGGGTGAAGCGGCCATCGCTGCTGGTTTCGCCCAGACCTATGCCGAGCCGTTGCTGCAGCGCGGCCTGGATCGACTCATGGCCCTGGAGATAGCAGACCATGCTGTCGCACAGGAGGATGACGTGCCGGCCCACCGGTTGGCGGAAAATCAGGCTGTAGAAGGTGGCCACGCCTTCCACGTCGCTGGCCGGGATGCCGAGCACCTCCGCCACCGCGTAGATGGCGCCGTCCGGCACCCAGCCACGGGCCTTCTGGACGATCTTCAGCGCCTCGATGGACGCCGCGCGCGGGTCTTCGTAATGCGCGAGTTCGTGCTCGATGGCCATGCGTTCGCTGGCGCTGAGGCTGAAACGGTCGGTTTGGATCAACGAGTCGGTCATATCAGCGGTCCACGTCGGCCATGACGAAGTCGATACTGCCCAGGTAGGCGATCAGGTCGGCGACCATGCTGCCCCTGATCACCGCGGGGATCTGCTGCAGGTGCGGGAAGCTCGGGGTGCGGATGCGCGTGCGGTAGCTCATGGTGCCGCCGTCGCTGGTCAGGTAGTAGCTGTTGATGCCCTTGGTCGCCTCGATCATCTGCAGGGATTCATTGGCCGGCATCACCGGGCCCCAGGACACCTGGAGGAAGTGGGTGATCAGGGTTTCGATGTGTTCCAGCATGCGCTCGCGCGGCGGCGGCGTGGTCAGCGGGTGATCGGCCTTGTACGGGCCTGCGGGCATGTTGCGCAGGCACTGCTCGATGATCCGCAGGCTCTGGCGCATCTCCTCGACGCGGATGGTGCAGCGGTCGTAGGCATCGCCATTGGCTGTCAGGGGGATCTCGAACTCGAAGTGCTGATAGCCGGAGTAGGGCCGCGCCTTGCGCAGGTCGAAGTCCAGGCCGGTGGCGCGTAGGCCCGAGCCGGTGACGCCCCATTCCAGCGCCTGCGCGGTGTTGTAGGCGGCCACGCCGATGGTGCGGCCGCGCAGGATGCTGTTCTGCAGGGCGGCTTTCTCGTACTCGTCGAGGCGCTGGGGCAGCCAGGCGACGAACTCCCGCACCAGCTTGTCCCAGCCGCGCGGCAGGTCCTGGGCGACGCCGCCGATGCGGTACCAGGCCGGGTGCATGCGAAAGCCGGTGATCGCCTCGATCACCTGGTAGGCGCGCTGGCGGTCGGTGAAGGTGAAGAACACCGGAGTCATGGCGCCGAGGTCCTGGATATAGGTGCCAAGAAACAGCAGGTGGCTGCTGATGCGGAAGAACTCGGCGAGCATCACGCGGATGAAGTCGACCCGGTCCGGTACCTTGATTCCGGCGAGTTTCTCCACCGCCAGCACATAGGGCAGGTTGTTCATCACCCCGCCGAGGTAGTCGATGCGGTCGGTGTAGGGAATGAAGCTGTGCCAGCTCTGGCGCTCGGCCATCTTCTCGGCACCACGGTGGTGGTAGCCGATATCCGGCACGCAATCGACAATTTCCTCGCCGTCCAGTTGCAGGATGATGCGAAAGGCGCCGTGAGCGGATGGGTGGTTGGGGCCGAGGTTGAGGAACATGAAGTCCTCGTACTCGCTGCGCCGCTGCATGCCCCAGTCTTCCGGCTGGAAGCGCAGGGCTTCCTGCTCCAGGTCCTGCTTGGCGGCGGACAGGCTGTAGGGGTCGAACTCGGTGGCGCGCGCCGGATAGTCCTTACGCAGCGGGTGGCCCTCCCAGGTCGGCGGCATCAGGATCCGCGCCAGATGCGGGTGGCCGTCGAAGCGAATGCCGAACAGGTCCCAGACTTCCCGTTCGTACCAGTCGGCATTGGCCCAGATGCGGGTTGCGCTGGGCAGGCTGAGGTCGTTTTCCTGCAGGGCGACCTTGAGCATGATGTCGCTGTTCCGCTCGATCGACAGCAGGTGGTAGAACACGCTGAAGTCCGCGGCAGGCAGGCCGCGGCGCTGGGTCCGCAGGCGTTCGTCCATGGCGCTGAGGTCGTAGAGCATCACATAGGGCTTGGGCACATGGCGCAGGTAGTCCAGCACCTGCAGCAGCAGGTCGCGCTCGACCCAGAGCACCGGCATGCCGGTGCGGGTGTCTTGCACGCCGAAGCTGGCGGCGCCGAAACGCGCCTGCAACTCGGCGACCACGTCAGGCGTGGCAGGCGGTTGCGAGGGTGTGTGCTGGGCGCTTGATGCAGTCATACGTTCGCTCGCTGTCCGTTAGCGTAAAACTCGATTCAGACCTCGTCAGGGCTGCGCAGGTTGGTCACTTGAATGCGTTCGGCGCGCCGTTGCTCGCGTTGCGAGGGCATATCGGCGCGGTAGATGCCCTGGTCGCCGACCACCCAGGACAGTGGTCGGCGCTCCAGGCCGATGGACTCCTGTAACAGCATCAGACCTTGCAGGAACGCCTCGGGCCGTGGCGGGCAGCCGGGTACGTAGACGTCCACCGGGAGGAACTTGTCGACCCCCTGGACCACCGAGTAGATGTCGTACATGCCGCCGGAGTTGGCGCAGGAGCCCATGGATATCACCCATTTTGGCTCGAGCATCTGCTCGTAGAGGCGCTGGATGATCGGCGCCATCTTGATGAAGCAGGTGCCGGCAATGACCATGAAATCCGCCTGGCGCGGCGAGGCGCGGATCACTTCGGCACCGAAGCGGGCGATGTCGTGCGGCGAGGTGAAGGCCGTGGTCATCTCCACGTAGCAGCAGGACAGGCCGAAGTTGTAGGGCCACAGCGAGTTCTTGCGGCCCCAGTTGACCGAGTCGTTGAGCACCTCGTGCAACTTGCCCATGTAGATGTTGCGGTGCACCTGACCGGCGAGCGGGTCGGCGACGGTTTCCCGCTCGCCAATCGGGTACTGTGCATTGGCCGCGTCGGGATCGATTCGCGTGAGTGTGTACTGCATGCCCGCACCTCAAGGTTTGTGCTGGTTGGCGAGGCGTTTACGCCGCGCTTGCGGCGCCCAGTCGAGCGCCCCGATGCGCGCCAGGTAAAACAGCCCGACCAGCAGGATCACGATGAACACCAGGGCCTCGATAAAACCGGGCCAGCCGCTTTCGCGCAGCGAAATGGCCCAGGCAAAGAGAAACAGGGCTTCGATGTCGAAGATCACGAACAGCATCGCAACCAGGTAGAACTTGGCGGAAAAGCGCAGGCGCGCGCCGCCGGTAGAGACGATGCCGGACTCGAATGGCTCGTTCTTGCTATGCCCCCAGGCTTTGCTGCCGAGCAGGCTGGAGACCCCGAGCATGAAGGCGCACAACCCGGCTACGCCCAACAGAAAAATTGCAAACCCCCAGTTATGGGCCAGGCTCGCTACCACATCAGGCATGTCGTACTCCTCGACAAGGATGGGTGTTGCTGACGCATCACTCCCCGTGACTGCGTCACAGCGGTTTACTCAATACTAGGCGGGGTTCGGCAACTCAGTGGCTTTCTGCTGAAAAAAACTCGTTCGAGGGGCCCGGATCATGTCTTGTGCCCTTGTCGGAGACGAGGGTGGGCCTGCGTGCGGCGCCTGCCTGCCTTGAGGGTTTCAACAGGTCGTATCGGCCCCGGCCTGCTTGCCGAGGGTGCCGAATTCGACTGGCGTCTTCACGTAGAACAAGGCGAGATCCTCCTGCTGCACGCGCTCGAACAGCCGAGAGCATTCCTCTTCGCTAAGCACCAGGGAGACTTCCATAGGCTGATCGGCAAGCTCGAAGAAATGATAGGAATGGAGCTTGCCCGTATGGCCGAAGCCCTCGATCCCGGACACCAGGGTGGCGCCGCGCAGATGCATTTCCTTGGCCAGGGCGACCAGCCAGTCCGCGAGCATCTTGCCCTTGTAACGGCGATTCTGTTGGGTAAAGAAGGTCACCTGATAACCGTGCATGATGGCTCTCCCGCAGCGTGCGATGACACTTTCAGCATAGCGTCGCCCGGCCGGCATAGACCATGGCGGGCAATGCCGTTCGGGAACTGCCCTGTGCACGAATTTTCATAGGAGGGGCCGCACCGTCTTTGACAGAGCGCTGTCGCGCAGCAAGCTGGGTGCGCGCGGGGCCCGCTGTTGTAGGAGCGGCTTCAGCCGCGAAGCTTTGCTGTGCCGCGAAGAA
Source organism: Pseudomonas sp. (assembly GCF_041601375.1). Lineage (GTDB taxonomy): Bacteria > Pseudomonadota > Gammaproteobacteria > Pseudomonadales > Pseudomonadaceae > Aquipseudomonas. The sequence continues at coordinate 48,636 of NZ_JBFIIG010000011.1, forward strand.
TTCGCGGCTGAAGCCGCTCCTACGTATGGGGTAGTTTCACCGTTTCCACGCTCCACATAGAGCGCCTGAAGGCCTCGAATAAAACCAGGTAAAACATAGACTTATATTTTGTTTGATGAGAGATTCCCCGTCGTCCAGACGCCGCGCTGTCGCGCAGCAAACTGGGGGCAATTGCGTCTATCGGCTTGTAGGTATCTGTGGGAGGGGCCGGGCGGCGTTCCGCTTTAGCCGCGATGTTTTTTGTGGGGACTCCGAAAGCTTTCGCGGCTAAAGCCCCTCCCACA
>NZ_JBFIIG010000012.1:0-44518 GCF_041601375.1 Pseudomonas sp.
AAGCGTGGCAACCCGCTGGACACCGAGACCATGGTCGGTGCCCAGGCCTCCGAGCAGCAGTACGACAAGATCCTCAGCTACCTGCAGATCGCCCAGGAGGAAGGGGCCGAGCTGCTCACCGGCGGCGCCGCCGAGCGTCTGCAAGGCGATCTGGCCAGCGGTTACTACATCCAGCCGACCCTGCTCAAGGGCAACAACCAGATGCGCGTGTTCCAGGAAGAGATCTTCGGCCCGGTGGTGGGGATCACCACCTTCAAGGACGAAGCCGAAGCCCTGGCGATCGCCAACGACACCGAGTTCGGCCTGGGTGCCGGCCTGTGGACCCGCGACATCAACCGCGCCTACCGCATGGGCCGGGCGATCAAGGCCGGTCGCGTGTGGACCAACTGCTACCACCTGTACCCGGCGCACGCCGCCTTCGGTGGCTACAAGAAGTCCGGCGTCGGCCGCGAAACCCACAAGATGATGCTCGACCACTACCAGCAGACCAAGAACCTCTTGATCAGCTACGACATCAACCCTCTTGGATTTTTCTAGCTCAAGCAGGCGCTGCTAAGCCCCTGCGCAACCGCAGCCGACGCCGCAAAGCAATATCGGCCTGCCATCCCGCTCCACAGGTCTAGACCAGTGGCGCAAATGGCATAGCGGTTGCTGATCCACTGGGTAACTCTCTTCCCACCGATACCTACAAGCTTGGCCGGGCCTACGCTGCGGCCAGTTTGTTGAAAAGGAAACCCCCATGGCAGCAGAACAAATAAGTGCGACAGGTCTAGGGCAAGGCACCGATTTAGAGCAGGTCGATGCCGATTATTTCCAAAGCAGGCAGTTGAAGAAGGGCGCGGCAGGCTGGGTATTGCTGGTCGGTCTGGGCGTTGCCTACGTGATTTCCGGCGACTACGCCGGCTGGAACTTCGGCCTGGCCCAGGGCGGCTGGGGCGGCATGTTTCTCGCCACCCTGTTGATGGCGCTGATGTATCTGTGCATGTGCTTCTCCCTGGCTGAACTGTCCTCGATGATCCCCACCGCAGGTGGCGGCTACGGCTTTGCCCGCAGCGCCTTCGGGCCACTGGGCGGCTTTCTCACCGGCACGGCGATCCTGATCGAGTACGCCATTGCGCCCGCCGCGATTGCGGTGTTTATCGGCGCTTACTGTGAATCGCTGTTCGGCATTGGCGGCTGGGCGATCTACCTGGCCTTCTATGTGCTGTTTATCGGCATCCACATCTTCGGCGTCGGTGAAGCGCTGAAGCTGATGTTTATCATCACCGCCGTGGCGGCAATTGCCCTGGGCGTGTTTATCGTCGCCATGGTGCCGCACTTCTCGGTCGCCAACTTGCTCGACATCCCCGTCACCGAGGCCGCAGGTGCCAGCAGTTTCCTGCCATTCGGCTATGTAGGCGTGTGGGCCGCAATTCCTTATGCGATCTGGTTCTTCCTTGCCGTCGAAGGGGTACCACTGGCCGCTGAAGAAACCCGCAATCCACAGCGCGACATGCCCCGCGGGCTGATCGGCGCCATGCTGGTATTGCTGGTCTTCGCCCTGTCGATCCTCCTGATCGGCCCAGGTGGAGCGGGTGCCAACGCGCTGATGGCCTCGGGCAACCCACTGGTGGAAGCGCTGACCATTGCCTACGGCGAATCGACCTGGATGAGCAGCTTCGTCAACCTGATCGGCCTGGCCGGTCTGATCGCCAGTTTCTTCTCGATCATCTACGCCTACTCCCGGCAGATCTTCGCCCTGTCGCGTGCTGGTTATCTGCCGCGTTCACTGTCGCTGACCAACAAGAACAAGGCGCCGGTATTGGCCTTGATCGTGCCCGGGCTGATCGGTTTCGCCCTATCGTTGAGCGGCCAGGGTGACCTGCTGATTCTGGTCGCGGTGTTCGGCGCCACCATCTCCTACGTGCTGATGATGGCCGCGCACATCACCCTGCGCGTACGTCGCCCCGAGATGCATCGCCCATACCGCACCCCTGGTGGCATCGTCACCTCAGGCATCGCTCTGGTGCTGGCCTGCGTTGCCGTGGTCGCCGGTTTCCTCGTCGACCCCCGGGTGGTGATTGGCGCTGCGGTTATCTACGCCGTGCTGATAGCCTACTTCGCCCTGTACAGCCGCCATCACCTGGTGGCCGGTACGCCGGAAGAAGAATTCGTCGCCATCGGCAAAGCCGAGGCCGCGCTCAAGTAACACCCGCCACGCTGGCGCAGCTTGTTCAGGCTGCGCCAGCGTGGCGTTTTGGAGGCACGCGATGTCCAGTTTTCAGCATTCCGCAGGCGGCGAAACCTACCGTTTCGACAGCCTCAAAGAGGTCATGGCCAAAGCCAGCCCGGCGCGTTCCGGCGACGTTCTCGCCGGCGTGTCGGCCAGCAATGCCGGCGAGCGGATCGCGGCGCAGATGGCCCTGGCCGATATTCCGCTCAAGCACTTTCTCGATGAAGCGCTGATCCCCTATGAAGACGATGAAGTCACTCGACTGATCATCGACAGCCACGACCAGGCCGCCTTCGCCCCAGTTAGCCATCTGACCGTCGGCGGCTTTCGCGACTGGCTGCTCGGCGACAGTGCCGACGAAACCAGCCTGCGTGCCCTCGCTCCGGGCCTGACCCCGGAAATGGCTGCCGCCGTATCGAAGATCATGCGCGTGCAGGATCTGGTACTGGTCGCGCAGAAAATCCGCGTGGTCAGCCGTTTTCGCAACACCGTCGGCCTGCGCGGCCGCATGTCCACCCGTCTGCAGCCTAATCATCCGACCGACGAGCCATCGGGCATCGCCGCGAGCATCCTCGACGGCCTGCTGTACGGCAACGGCGACGCCATGATCGGCATCAACCCGGCCACCGACAGCATCGCGAGCATCTGCGAGATGCTGCGCATGCTCGACGGAATCATCGGGCGCTATGAAATCCCCACTCAGGCCTGCGTGCTGACCCACGTCACCAGCTCGATCGAGGCGATCAACCGCGGCGTGCCGCTGGATCTGGTGTTCCAGTCGATCGCCGGCAGCGAAGCGGCCAACGCCAGCTTCGGCATCAACCTGAAGATTCTCCAGGAAGGCTACGAGGCCGGGTTGTCGATCAAGCGCGGCACCCTCGGCAATAACCTGATGTATTTCGAAACCGGCCAGGGCAGCGCCCTGTCGGCCAACGCCCATCACGGCCTCGACCAGCAGACCTGCGAGACCCGCGCCTATGCGGTGGCCCGCCACTTCAAGCCATTCCTGGTCAACACCGTGGTCGGTTTTATCGGCCCGGAATACCTCTATAACGGCAAGCAGATCATCCGCGCCGGCCTGGAGGATCACTTCTGCGGCAAGCTGCTGGGCCTGCCGATGGGCTGTGACATCTGCTACACCAATCACGCCGAAGCCGACCAGGACGACATGGACGTGCTCCTGACCCTGCTCGGCGTGGCCGGCATCAACTTCATCATGGGCATCCCCGGCTCAGACGACGTGATGCTCAACTACCAGACCACCTCCTTCCACGACGCGCTGTATGCACGCCAAAGTCTGGGGCTGAAACCGGCGCCCGAGTTCGAAGCCTGGCTGCAACGCATGGGCATCTTCACCCAGGCCGATGGTCGACCGCGCATGGGCAATAGCCTGCCGCCGGCGTTCCGCCAGGCGCTGGCGCAGTTGGGTTAATCAAGGAATAGTCGCTTATGTACGATGACAGCCCGCTCAGCACGGCCAGTGAAAACCCCTGGCAGCAACTGCGTAACCTGACCCCAGCCCGTATCGCCTTAGGCCGCGCCGGGACCAGCATGCCGACCCGCGCGCAGCTGGATTTCCAGTTCGCTCACGCCCAGGCCCGCGATGCCGTGCACTTGCCGTTCGACCACGCCGCACTGGCCACCGGCCTGGCCAGCCGGCAGCGCCAGAGCCTGCTGCTGCACAGCGCCGCCAAAGATCGCGACACCTACCTGCAACGCCCGGATCTGGGCCGCCGCCTAAGTAACGAGTCCGCCGACCTGCTGCGCCAGCACCGCGCCTCCAACCCCTCGGGTTACGACCTGGCCATCGTGGTGGCGGACGGCCTCTCCGCCCTGGCGGTACATCGCAATGCCTTGCCCATGCTGGAGCGCATCGAAGAACAGGCCCTGGCCGAAGGCTGGAGCCTGTCGCCCGTCGCCCTGGTCAGCCAAGGCCGGGTAGCGGTCGCCGATGAGGTGGCCCAACTGCTCGGTGCGCGCATGGTGGTGATCCTGATCGGTGAGCGCCCCGGCCTCAGCTCACCGGATAGCCTGGGTCTGTACTTCACCTGGGCGCCGCGTGTCGGTCTCAACGACTCCTACCGCAACTGCATCTCCAACGTGCGCTTGGAAGGACTGAGCTACGGCATGGCCGCCTTCCGCCTGATGTACCTGATGCGCGAAGCCTGCAAGCGCCAGTTGTCGGGGGTCGAGCTCAAGGACGAAGCCCAGGTGCCCAACCTGGCAGGCGCCGGGCCGGGCAACTTCCTGCTCGGCGACGGTCTCTGAGCGGGGCGCGCCTATAAATGCGCCTCGATGCGAAAGCCCATACGCGAGAAATGCACATGCACAACCCCGGCACACGGGTCTTCGCGGCGCAGGACCGGCAGGACGCGGACCAGAGCCACCTCGCGCCCATCAAAAAATTATATAACTTGTTGTTTTATATTTAGAAATCAAATAAGAACCGAGCCTTTCAGGCACCGGTTTCAGCCGCGAAGAATTCGCGGCTGAAACGGTTCGCGGGCATGGCCCGCTCCTACAGGTGCCCGCGGAGCAGCAAGCGCAATCAGCCCCAGTTTGATGCGCGACAGGGCGGCGTCGAAGACGGGGTGGACCCTCCCACACGCTCAACCCCAAGCCCATCAGGCTGCTAGAGTCAGAGGTAAAGGTTCTAGCGTCTGCCGCGAGGAGCCGGGGATGAAACCGCCCTGCAGCCAACCCAGCCTGGCGACTCTGGGTCGCCGCCTGGTTGTGCGCGCCACGCTCTGCCTGGCACTGCTCCTGACCGGCGCGGCGAGCAGGGCCTCTGAAGAACCGCCACCGGAAGCACTGCGCAGCGACAGCGCACGCTTCGTCGCGGTGAATGCCGAGTTCACCCTGGCGCACGAAATCGGTCACCTGCTGATCGCCGAGCTGAATCTTCCGGTGCTCGGTCGTGAGGAGGATGCCGCCGATCAACTCGGTTTCATCAGCCTGTTCCTCGCCTCCGGGCGTCAGCGCGACGCCGACTTCTACGCCAAACTGCTGGACATCGCCGATTACTGGCGGCTGGAATGGCAACGGGCGAAGCCGGAGCATGAGCAAGTGTATGCCTGGGCCAGCCATGGACTCGACGCCCAGCGCTTCTACAATCTGGCCTGCCTGATCTACGGCAGCGATCCGGATCGGCTGGAATGGGTGCCCAAGATCACCGGCTTGCCGGTGGAACGCGCCCTCTACTGCGACCAGGAATACGCCCAGGTGCGCAAGGCTCTGGCCTGGGTCGAGCAACAGCACGGCCGCCGTCCGGGCGAGCCGATTGACCATCGTATCCAGGTGATCTACGAGCCGCCGAGCCTGCGCCTGGAAGAGAGCCAGCGCCTGCTCGAACAGATCCGCCGCTCGGGCGAAGTGGAGGCCATCGCCGCCCGCGCCAGCCAGACGTACCGCCTGCCCCGCGATCTGGTGCTGCGCCTGGCCAACTGCGGCGCGCCAGACGCCTGGTACAGCCGCACCGGCGGCGAACTGATGCTGTGCTACGAACGCCTGGCGCATTTTCAGCTGCTTGCCGTGCAGTTACCGCGCCTGCGCCAGGCGGCCTTGCAAGCCTGCGACAGCTGTCGCAGACCCTAAGCTAGCGCGCCTCAGCGCGCCTCGATGCGGAAACCCATGCGCGGGAAGTGCACATGCACAACCCCGGCCCGCGGGTCTTCACGGCGCAGGATCAGCTCTTCGCTGCCACTGAACAGCAACTCGCCCTCGACCGGATCGACACCGTAATCGATGGCCGCAATGGCCACCCGCTGGCCGAGCGTGAAACCATTGGGGTCAGTCAAGGCCTCAGCGGGCAGCTCTGCCGGGGTAGCCTCGCGCGCGATCGCCACGGCCTCTTCACCGCTCATCTCGCTGTGCGAACCATGGCCGAACCCCAGCACCCGGCCGAGCCAGGCCGCCACTGCCGGATACTCGTCGACCAGCGGCGCGGTCACCGGGGTGCCGCGCAGGAACCACAGCGGGTGGGCCATCGCGAAGTCGGCCAGCGACGGCTCGCCGAACAGGAAGTCGCCCTGCTCGCGCTCGAGTTGCTGCTGCAAACGGCTCATCAGCACCGGCCATTGGTGCTTGGCCTGCTCCAGCGGCAGGCGGCTGGCATTGCCGCCACTGAACAGCCCGGCGCGGTCGGCCAGGAAGCCCTTGATCGCGTCAGGCGGCAGCTTGCCGAAGCGCACGGCCACCGACTCCGGCTGGAATACCAGGCTCACTGCATGCTGGAACACCAGCGCGTCGGCCCACTGGGCGAAGCTGGCGACATTGAACTCCTGGCCTTCGGGGAACAGCGCCGGCGTGGCTTTTTCCGCCTCCAGACGCCGAGCGATCAACGCGGTATCGCAATAGATGTCGGCTCCGACCTGCAGCACCGGGGTCTTGCGGTAGCCGCCGGTCAGGGCGGTCAGATCCGGCTTGGGCATCACCGCGGGGATCAGCACCGAGCGCCAGGACAATTGCTTGAAGCCCAGCATCAGACGCGCCTTCTCGGCAAACGGCGAAGTGGGGTAATGGTGCAGGATCAACTCGTGCATGACAGGCTCCGCAACTATTCAGAAAGCAGCCAGCTTACCTGTGCCCACCCCCGTGGCATACCTGCTCAGCCTGATAGCGCGTCATCAGCCACAGCGATAAGACTTCCAGCGGCCACCAGCACTTCCTTGGCGGGCTTGCCCAGGCGCTTGATCGCCCGTTCCCGGCGCAACGCATCGCCCTTGCCCGCGCAGGGTTCGATGTAGACCAACGCCGTCGCCGGGCTGGAATGGAAGAAGCGGGCGCCTTTGCCGCTCTGATGCTGGGCGAAACGCCGCTGCGGATTATCGCTGATACCGCAATACAGCGCGCCGTTCTGCGCCCGCACCAGATACACGAACCAGGCTTTGTCCATAGCTTCAGTCATCGCCGACAGCGCCCACCCACCGAGTCAGGCGAACCATTCGCGGGCCGTGCGCCACAGACAGACAGCGACGAAATAGACAGTAGTCAGCCCCCAGACCAGCAGCAGCCAGGTCTGGTTGAGCGGGTACTGCACGATCAGCAAGACACAGGCCGCCATCCACAGCAGGGTCACGCCGATATTCAGCGGCATGAATTGCTTGACCCGAAACGGGTGGAGAAATTTCATCTTGGTCAGGGTCAGGCCCGCCAGCACCAGGATGGTGACGAGGCTCAGCCAGGGCGCGAAGTCCAGCAGGTAGAGGTAGACAATCACCACGTTCCAGGCCGCCGGAAAGCCGATGAAGTAGTTGTCCTTGCTCTTCATGTTGAGGTTGCAGAAGCAGAACAACGACGACAACAGGATCATCCCGACCGACAGCAGCAGGGTGTATTCGGGCAAAGGAATGAAGCGATAGACGAAGATCGCCGGGATGAACACATAGGTGAGGTAGTCGATCACCAGGTCCAGGGTCGAGCCATCGAAGTGCGGCAACACCACCTTGACCTCGAACTTGCGGGCCAGGGTGCCATCCAGGCCGTCCACCAACAGCGCCGCCCCCAACCAGAGCAGGCAAACCTGCGGTCGACCGTCGAGCACGGCCAGCAAGGCCAGCAACCCCAGAATCACCCCACTGGCGGTGACGGCATGCACGCTCCAGGCCTTGGCTTTGCTGGCGGACAGCGGCAGTACAGTCATGATCGGGCTTCCTGGCGCATGGGCTCTCGTCTGGCAGCTAAAGGGCAACTGCACTCGGTTCGGCCGCGTTCAGCAACGGTCGGTTATTCAACGAACAGTCCAGGCTTACCACCTGCGCCTGAAGTCGCTGAGGGTTCAGACCCAAAGCCTACCATTGCGTTCGCTGTTGCGGCGAAAAGCCCTGCACCCAGGATTATCGAGACGCCCGGAACTGCGCCAAGCCCTTGACCGCCTGACGACGAATGGCGTTCTGCACCGGCGCTGCCCAGCCCAGCAACAGCCCCTTGCCGCCCAAGGCCTGACGCGCCCAGCGCCACAGATCGAAATGGTCGCGATGCTCGGCGATCTTGCCGTCGCGAAAGACGAAGCGGGCCTCGACCCGGTTGACCACCGTCCTGCCGGTCTGGCTGAACAGGTAGGTCGCCACCCACTGGGCGCTGCCCTGCCGCTCGTCGGCCTGGACATTGCCGAAGGTCAGCGAGAAATGCTGCGCCCGCGCCGTCAGCATCCGCCACATGTCCGCCGCTTCGCTGCCCCGCAAATCCTCGAAAACCGGATCGCTGAAGTGCACATCCTCGGCATAACAGGTCGCCATGGCCTCGGCGTCACGCTGCTGGAAGGCCTGGTAGAAACGCTTGATGAGTTCGGCATTGGGGTGATTCATGGGCATGGCTCCGGAGGTGAGAGGGCCCTTAGTATTGTCGGCAAAGGGGATGATGGCGATTGGCGCACACGCCAACTTTGTGTCAATAATCGCCACAACCTCGCAACCGACTCACTCGCCATGCTCACCATTGCACTCTACGTCTGCCGGCAAACCGTCTGCTCCAGCCTGAGCATGGCCTGCGATGCCTTTGCCCTGGCCAACCACCTGGCCGCCGAGCCGCTGTTCGAGCTGCAGCGCTTCAGCCTGGATGCCCAGCCGGTCGACCTCGACTTCGCGCGCATCCAGGTCGACGGCGGCCTGGCGCTGGCCGAGCAGGCCGATCTGCTGATGCTGCCCGCCACCGGCAGCGCCATCGAGCTGAGCCTTGCCGCCAATGCCGCCCTGTTGCCCTGGCTGGCGCAGCGCCCGGCCAGTCAAGCAATCGCCAGCCTGTGCAGCAGCGCGTTTCTGCTCGGCGCCGCCGGCCTGCTCGATGGCCGGCGGGCCACCACCCACTGGGCATTGGCCAGCCAGTTCCGCCAGCGCTTCGCGCAGGTAAACCTGGAAATCGACGAACTGCTCTGCCATGACGGCAACCTGCTCAGCTCCGGCGGTGCCCACGCCGGACTGGACCTGTGCCTGTACCTGATCGCGCAGTATGCCGGCGAGCGGCTGGCACAGCGAGTCGCGGACACGCTGGTGTTCGACACCCAGCGCGGCCAGCAGTCGAGGTTTGCCCCGCTGCTGCCGGCAAGCAGCGCCGTTGACAGTCCGCTCGCCCCGTTACTGCGGTGGATGCAGCGCCACCACGCCGAGCCGATCGACCTCAAGTGCCTGGCCGAACGGGCCAATTGCTCGCCTCGGACCCTGTTGCGCCGCTTCAAGAGCAGTACCGGGCTGACGCCCAGCGACTACCTGCAGCGCCTGCGCATCGGCGCCGCGCAAAACGCCCTGCGCCAGCCCGCGCGTTCGCTGGAGCAGGTGGCCGAACAGGTCGGTTATGCCGATCGGGCAACCTTCGCCAAACGCTTCAAGCAACTCTGCGGCGAAACCCCGGGGGCGTTCCGCCGGCGCATGCGCCAGACGCCCTGAGCGCCAGAACCGACAGGCCAGACGCCTTGCGCGTTAGCCCGCGCGATGGCCGGTAACGCCCCAAGCACACGGCCCTGACCCGCACGGATCAGCGCGCGTCAATTTGTTGCTGCAGGTTCTGGATCTGGCCTTGCAGGGTGCTGATGCTGCGGGTCATCTGCGCGCGGAAGGCATCGAACTCGGCGGTGTTGCTGCTGCTCGGTGCCGGGCGGCTGTCCAGCTGGCTGCGCAGCACCAGCAGGTCCTGCTCCAGACGGCCGATGGCCTGATTCGGATTGCCGAGCCGTTTCAGCGCCTCGACCTCGGCGCTCAGGCTTTCCAGCTGGCCTTCGAGTTTGGTCGACCCGGCTTGCGCGGTTTTCAGGGAAGTCAGCTCGGCTTGCAACGAAGCCTGCGCTTTCTTCAGCGTCGCCTGTTCGCTGCCCAGGCTCTTCAGGCTGCCGTCGACTGTGCTGGTCGCGCCCTGCTGAGCTTTCAGCTCGGCCGTCAACTGCTCGATGCGCTTGTCCTGGCCGCTCTGCTGACCGGCCACGCTCTGCTGCTGCTTGCTCAGCTCGGCCAGCTTGCTTTCCAGCTGTTTGACTTGCAGCTTGAGCGCTTCACTGTCGCTGGTGACCGTGGACTCGGTCGCCACCACCTTGCCGCTGATGTCCTGGATACGCCCGGCAGCATCCTCGCTGATCCGCGCGAAGCTTTCCTGGGTGGCCACCAATTGCTGTTCCATCAGGCCGATCTGCTGAAAACTCCACCAGCCCAGCCCGCCGAGGGCGATCGTCAGGGCGCCGACCAGCGCCCACAGCGCGCCGGTGCTGGCCACCTTGGGTGCCGCCGCAGCGGCGCGCGATGGCGTCCCCCTGGCGGGTTCATGGTGATCCGTCTCGAAATCATCACGATCGAGCATATCGGTGGTCAGGCTGGGCATATGATCGAGTTCATCGTGGGCATCGTTACGCATGGGTAAACCTTTAAAAAACGCTGAAGAAGCGAAATGCCGGCCAGTATAACGGTTAGCGCGCGACGCTTCAGTGTCGCGCCAAGCCGGTGCAAGTTGCACCGAGGCGGAGCAGGGCACTGACACAGTGACCGGCTGCAGGGCGCACAGTTCCGCACCCGGCGAACTGGTACGCGCCTTGCACTCATCCATACGCCACCGACTCACGGCGCCAGGCTCAGATAGCGGCGGCGACCTCGCCGTTTTTCTACCGACAGAACGGGCGTGGTGTCCTGCAGGATGAGCGACACCCAGCCCACTGCAAGAACAGGGGAAGGCATATGGAACTGAACAGAGAAGTGCTGGATTGCATGAAGCGTTTGCGCCGCAGGCTGCGCGAGGAACTGGCGGTGGATATCCGCATGAGCCAGCCGGATGCGATCAACTCGATGCTCAGCGCCTGCCTGACGTCGACCAGCGAAGAGACCCGCCAGCTCGGCCAGCTCCTCGCCCAGTACAGCGAGCGACCGTTCAACCCCGCCGGCGACCGCGCGGCCCCGCGCCTGCAGGCCGGCCATCCAGTGCTGGTCGAGGACACGCAAGCCAGGCCGGCTAGCGGCTCGCTGCGCATCTATCGCGGCCAGCGGGTCTACGCCTGAGAGCCCTCAGAGGGTGTGAAAATATCGAGCGCCGTAGCGAGAGCGTCGCTCGGTGTTCGCCGCAAGACGCGTTACGCCAGCGGCGGGCGCCAGAGGGGCGGTCGCAGTAGGCGAGCGTTTTTCACAAACTCTCAGCCTGGGTGAGCGCCTTCAGCCGGGATGATGGGCCTTCCACCACAGGCAGAACTCATCCAGCGCCGTCCACAGGCTGACCTGCGGCTCATAGTCGAGGAACTCGCGCGCGCGGCTGATATCCAGTGAAAAATCCTTGGCCATCAGCGCCACCCCCAGACGAAACAGGGTTGGCTCGGGGCGACCGGGCAGCAGCTTGCACAGCCCTTCGTTGAGCGCAGCGGTGCCATAAGCCAGGGCGTAGGGCAGGTGCCGGGTCACCGGCGGCAGCTCGAGCCGGCGCAATACATAGTTGACCGCATCCCACAGCGGCACCGGGGCGCCGTTGCTGATGTTGTAGGCCTTGCCCAGCGCCGGCCCGGCAGCCAGCAAGCAGCTGAACAAGGCATCGTTGAGGTTGTGCATGCTGGTAAAGTCGACCCGGTTCAGGCCGTTGCCGATGATCGCCAGGCGCCCCTTGCGCTGCATATTGATCAGGCGCGGAAAGAGGCTGGTATCGCCGGCGCCGGTGACCGAGCGCGGGCGCAGGGCCAACACCTCCAGACCGAACTCCTGGGCGCCGAACACCTGCTGTTCGGCCAGGTACTTGGTCTTGCCGTAATGATCGAAGAAGCGCTTGGGCACCTGCTCTTCCTTGATCGCCACATGCGACTGGCCATCGAAATAGATCGACGGCGAGGACAGGTGCACCAGCCGCCGCACCTGCTGCTTCAAACAGCCTTCGATCACGTTCTCGGTCACCAGCACATTGGCCCGATGGAAGTGCTGATAGCTGCCCCACACGCCCACGGCGCCGGCGCAGTGCACCACCGCCTCGACGTCATGACAGAGCCGCTGCACCAGCTCGGGGTCGGACAGGTCGCCCTGGATGAACTCGGCGCCGCGCTTGACCAGGTGCTCCACCCCTTCCGCCCGGCGGCCATTGACCCGCACAGCCAAGCCCTGCTCCAAGGCAAAGCGGGCGAAGCGTCCGCCGATAAAACCACTTGCACCGGTAACCAGAATCTTCATCGCCACTCCCCGCCGTTCCTGACCCTCTGCGCACTCTAGCAGTGCCGGTGTCGGCGCGCCGTGTCGCAACTCGCCAGAACAGCGACCGGGCGAACCAGGCGGCCGCCGGGATAAACGACAGCCGGCATATAGCGACTACGCTGTTATCCAACGCTTCCTTACAAGAGTCAGGCATGAACAGGAGTCAGGCATGACCACGAACAACTGGATGATCTACGGCGCCAACGGTTACACCGGCCACCTGCTGGCCGCCGAGGCGCAACGCCAGGGACTGACACCGATTCTGGCCGGACGCAATCCGGCGGCGGTGCATGCCCTCGGCAGCCTGCTCGGCCTGGAATGCCGGATATTCGATATTCACCAGCCCGAGCGCGCTCGCGCAGCACTGGCCGACGTGGCGCTGGTCGCCCACTGCGCCGGGCCCTTTTCCGCCACCAGCGCGCCGATGCTCGATGCCTGCCTGGCCAGCGCCACCCATTATGTCGATATCAGCGGCGAGATCGGCGTGTTCGAGGCGGCCCACGCGCGTGACCGGCAAACCCGGGAGGCCGGGCTGGTGGTCTGTCCCGGCGTTGGCTTCGACGTCATCCCCAGCGATTGCCTGGCCGTCTGCCTGCACCAGGCGCTGCCCGATGCCAGCCAGCTGGCCCTGGGTTTCGACAGCGCCAGCGGGCTATCGCCGGGCACCGCAAAAACCGCGCTGGAAGGCCTCAAGCTCGGCGGCAAGGTGCGCCGCGCAGGCATCATCAGCGAGGTGCCGCTGGGCCATAAGCGCCGCCGGATCGACTTCGGCCGTGGCGAAAAATCCGCGGTCAGCATCGCCTGGGGCGACGTGGCCACCGCCTACTATTCCACCGGCATCGGCAACATCGAAGTCTACCTGCCGGCGCCGATGGCCCTGGCCATCGGCATGCGCCTGCTCGACCCGCTACGCCCACTGCTCGGCCTGGATGCGGTCCAGCGCGGGCTCAAGCACCTGGTCGAAAAAGGTCTACGGGGTCCCGACCCGGCCAGCCGCGAGCACCAGCGCAGCTGGCTGTGGGGCGAAGTCCGCAACGCCGCCGGCGAAATCAAGACCGCCCACCTGGAAACGGCCAACGCCTACGAGGTGACCGTGCATGGTGCGCTGCTGGCGGTCCGTCATCTACTCGCCTACAGCGGCCCCGGCGGCTACTTCACGCCCGCGCAACTGCTCGGCCCGCGCTGCGTGGAGCAACTGCCAGGCTCGGGCAAGATCATCATTGCCTGAGTACCCGGCTGGGTGGATTGCGCCCAGCCGGAGAGCAATCCGCCGTCCAACAGCGCCTAGCACCCCATCGGTGCGAAGCGCGCTCACCCCGCCCTGAGCCATCGAGCCCCCACCCCTCTGTTCCGCCGACGCTGCGCAGCCAGGCAGGACGGCGACTGCACGAGCGCACGCTGATTATTTTTTACATTCGTCAAGTAATTCGCACAAATCTTGCAGAATATTCAACAGCCCCCTCTCTGTGTAACCCTTCTACCCGCGGAGCCCCGAACATGCCATTACGCCTCAGACTCGCCCTCAGCTACCTGGCAATTGGCCTGATTCCGGTGCTAGCCATGGCTTTCACAGCCTATCACCAGGCCAGCCAGGCGCTCGAGGAGCAGACCCTCAACGCCCTGGAGGCTGTCGCGAATATCAAACAGCGGCAATTGCTGGACAACTGGCAGTCACGGCACAACCAGCTCAGCACCCTGGCCAGCAATCTGGCCACCAGCTACCAAGGACTGAACGATGCGGCGCTGGTCAGCGCGGCCAACTACGACCGGCCGATCTTCGAGAACTTCATCAAGACCTTCGGTTTCAGCGAGCTGAAACTGATCGACAGCGACGCCCGCGTGATCTTCAGCGTGCAGCGCGGCACCGACTACCAGCAGAACCTCAACGATGGTGCATGGCGCGACCTGCCCATGGCCCGGCTGGCCAAGGCCGCCCTGAGCAGCCAGCAGATCCAGATCGGCGACCTGGTGGTCAACCCGCAGAGCGGCGAACCCAGCCAGTTCCTGGCCGCGCCAATCGTCGCCGACGGCGAGCTACTGGCCCTGCTGATGCTGGAACTGCCGATCACCCCGCTCAATCAGGTGATGCAGACCCGCCAGGGTCTCGGTGAAGCCGGTGAGACCTATCTGGTTGGGGCCGACGGCCTGCTGCGCTCCGACTCGGCACGTTTCGCCGAGCAACGGGTCAGCCGCGGCGAGCAGCCGGGCACTGCACTCGCCGGCGCTGCAATCGCCCAGGCCCTGCAGGGCCAGCAGGGGCGCCTGGCCGAACCGGGCCTTGACGGCCAGGCGGCCCTCAAGGCGTTCGTACCGCTCGAGTTTGGCGGCCAGCACTGGGCGTTGATCGCCGAGATGGACCAGGCCCAGGCTTTTGCCGCGGTGCGCCAGCTGATGTGGCAGATGCTGGCGCTCGGTCTGCTGACCATTGGCGCGGTGGCCCTGGCGACCTGGCTGGTCAGCCGGAGCGTGATGCGCCCCCTGGGCGGCGAACCGAGCAGCATGGCGGCCCTGGCCCGCAGTCTGGCCGCGGGCGAACTGCGCCTGCCTGCACAGGCGGCCGGTCACAGTGGTCTGATGCAAGCCCTGCATGAAATGGCCGAGGCCTGGCGCACGGTGATCGAACAGCTGCGCCACGCCAGCCAAGCGGTCGGCGATGCCAGTGGCGATATCCTCGGCGCTGCTGGCCAGACCAGCAGCCGCCTCGACCAGCAGCAGGAAGCGCTGGAGATGGTGGTCAGCGCGGTCGACCAGATGGCCGCCACCGTGCAGGAGATCGCCGCCAATGCCAGCCAGAGCGCCGATGGCAGCGCCGCGGCGCGCGAGGCCTTCACCACCATGCAGGACACCCTGCAGTGCATGATCGGCCGCCAGGACCAGTTGCTCGCCGGCCTGCGCCAGGCCGACGGCGTGGTGCACACCCTGGCCGCCAGCAGCCAGCAGGTCGGTTCGGTGCTGGCGGTGATTCGCGGCATCGCCGAGCAGACCAATCTGCTCGCCCTCAATGCTGCCATCGAAGCGGCCCGCGCTGGCGAACAGGGTCGCGGCTTTGCCGTGGTCGCCGACGAGGTGCGCAGCCTGGCCCTGCGCACCCGTACCGCCACCGAAGAAATCGAGCAGACCATCGCCAGCATCGGTGCCTCCTCCAACGAGGCGCAGAGCTGCATGCAGGGCTCGACCGCACAGGCCCACGCCCTCGAGCAGGAGACCCAGGCCGTGCTCGGCTCGCTCGCCCACCTCGACGACTCGCTGCAGGGCGTGCATGCCCTGGCCTTCCAGATCGCCGCGGCCGCGGAGCAGCAGGCGGCGACCACCCAGGAGGTCAATCAGCACATGCATCGCCTGCACCAGATGACCGGGGAAAACCGCCAGACGGCGGCCCATACCCGCGAATGCGGCGAGCACCTGGAGAAAGTCGCCGGCAGCCAGCAGCAGCTGGTGGCGCACTTCCAGCTCTAAATCGCGGGCGTCACCAGCCAGGCCTTCGCCGCCTGCTGCAGGTGGCGGGTCAGCGTCGCCATCAGTTCGCCGCCGTTGCGCCAGTGGTGCCAGTACAGCGGCACGTCCAGCGGCCGTCCCGGGAGAATTTCCTGCAGGGCACCGCTGACCAGCGCCGGCTCGACCTGCAGTTCGGGCACCAGCCCCCAACCCAGGCCGGCACTGATCAAGCGCACGAAACCCTCGGAGGACGGGCACAGGTGATGGGCGAAGCCACCCGCCACGCCCACCCCGGCCAGGTAGCGATGCTGCAGCTGGTCGTCCGGGCCGAACACGATCGCCGGCACCCTCCCCAACTGCTGGGCCATCACGCCGTCCGGGAAGTGCCGGGCGATGAAGACCGGACTGGCCAGCGCCCGATAGCGCATGGCGCCCAACGCCAACGAACGGGCGCCGGCCAACGGACGTTCGGCGGCGCAGACGCAGCCGGCCACCTCGCCGGCGCGCATGCGTTTGAGACCGACCTCCTGATCCTCCACCACCAGGTCCAGCAGGACCCGCTGCTCGGCGCAGAACTCGCCCAGCGCCGGCGCCCACCAGGTCGCCAGGCTGTCGGCATTGAGGGCGAGGCGCAGGCGCTCGGGCAGGCCGCCCTCGTCCAGCGCCGGCACCTGGTCCTGCAGGTCGCGCTCGAGCAGGCGCACCTGCTGCACGTGGTTGAGCAGGCGGCGACCGATCTCGGTCGCCGTTGGCGGGGTCGCGCGCACCAGCACCGGCTGGCCGACCCGTGCCTCGAGCAGCTTGATCCGCTGCGACACCGCCGACTGCGACAGGCCGAGCACCTGGGCGGCGCGCTCGAAACCGGCCTGTTCCACCACGGCAGCCAGGGCCGCCAGCAGCTTGTAGTCGAACAAATCAATTCTCCTAATGTGCGATTAGCAATATTGCTTTTTCTTATACAGGCGAACCCCGCAGACTGGCCACACCCAAACCACTGACCAGGGACCTCACCATGACCGGGGAAACCTCGTTACCCACCCTGCTACGCAGCATGCAACCGGTGCTGAACTCCGGCGACTACGTGTTCTGCTGCCTGAAGGATCACTCCCAGTTACTGGGTCTTCAGCCGCTCGGCAGCTTCCATGAACGCGAGGGGCTGACCGTCATCCTGCCGCGCCAGCAGGCCGAGCAACTGGGCCTGAACTTCGACTACGTGGCCGCCTGGCTGACCCTAGAGGTGCATTCGGCGCTCAGCGCGGTGGGCCTCACCGCTACGGTAGCCAGCGCCCTGGCCGAGGCCGGAATCAGCTGCAATGTGATCGCCGGCTATTACCACGACCACCTGTTCGTGGCCGCCGTCGATGGCCCCCGTGCACAAGCACTGCTACGCCAGTTGACCGAACAAGGGGAGTGAGCACCATGTGGCAGAGCTACAGCAATGGCTTGTTGGTCGCCGCCGGGCTGATCATCGCCCTCGGCGCACAGAACGCCTTCGTCCTGGCGCAAAGCCTGCGCCGCGAACATCACCTGCCGGTGGCCCTGCTCTGCGTGGCCTGCGATGCCCTGCTGGTGACTGCCGGGGTATTCGGGCTGGCCGCGCTGCTGGCGCAGAGCCCACTGCTACTGGGCGTCGCCCGCTGGGGCGGCGCGGCCTTCCTGCTCTGGTACGGCGCCCAGGCCCTGCTGCGCGCCTGCCGGCCGCATGGGCTCGAACAAACCGCAGAAGCCACCCCGCGTTCGTTGCGTGCCGTGCTGCTCGCGGCACTGGCGGTGACCCTGCTCAACCCCCACGTGTACCTCGATACCGTGCTGTTGATTGGCGCGCTCGGTGCCCAGCAAGCGGTGCCCGGGGCCTATGCCATGGGCGCTGCCAGTGCCTCGCTGATCTGGTTCCTCAGCCTCGCGCTTGGCGCCGCCTGGCTGGCCCCGCAACTGGCACGACCGCTAACCTGGCGGCTGATCGACCTGGCCGTGGCCTTGATGATGTTCGCCATCGCCTGGCAGTTGCTCAGCGATTCGGTCCCGCGTTGAGAGGCTGAGAAAAATCGCTTGCCTGCTGAGCCCGTTGCCACACCTCTCGACCGCCTGGGCAGACGCCCTGGCACCGGCTTTTCCACACAGTTGCTGCGTGGTTATGTCGCAGACCCGGTGCTATGCTTGCGGGCTTGCGGCGCAAAGAAATAACGCCCGCCGCTGAATATGGCCGCCCGTGATCGGCTTCGCGAATACCGCACCAGACCTGATGAGGAGATCAACCATGGCTTTCGAATTGCCGCCACTGCCGTACGCTTATGATGCCCTGCAACCGCATATTTCCCAGGAAACCCTGGAATACCACCACGACAAGCACCACAACACCTATGTCGTGAACCTGAACAACCTGGTGCCTGGCACCGAGTTCGAAGGCAAGACCCTGGAAGAGATCGTCAAGACCTCTTCGGGCGGCATCTTCAACAACGCCGCTCAAGTCTGGAACCACACCTTCTACTGGAACTGCATGAAGCCCAACGGCGGCGGTCAACCGACTGGCGCCCTGGCCGACGCGATCAACGCGGCCTTCGGTTCCTTCGACAAGTTCAAGGAAGAGTTCAGCAAGGTTTCCATCGGCACCTTCGGTTCCGGCTGGGGCTGGCTGGTGAAGAAGGCCGACGGCTCCCTGGCCCTGGCCAGCACCATCGGCGCCGGCAACCCGCTGACCAGTGGCGACACCCCGCTGCTGACCTGCGACGTCTGGGAACACGCCTACTACATCGACTACCGCAACCTGCGTCCGAAGTACGTCGAAGCGTTTTGGAACCTGGTCAACTGGGACTTCGTAGCGAACAACTACGCGGCCTGAGACCCGCTACTGCGCAAGCCCCAGGGCCTGCGCAGTAGCGAGAAGCCCGGCTGATCAGCCGGGCTTTTTGTTTTTCCGTCGCGCCGCACAGCCGCGTCACGGCTTCGCCCCAGCGTCGAGACCTAGAGTGCCTTCCGCACCTGGCCGTGATACCTGGCAACAGAGTAGGATCAATGCCCGACTCGACAGGCCGAGCATGCCGGGCGAGGATTCGCGAAACAGACCGCGCCCATGTGGTCAGTGAAATAAATCAGCAGATACGCTCAAGTACCCAGCCCTTCACACCGACATAGGGGAAAGGCTGCAAACGCCTTGCCGCAGCAGCGCAAGAGCGGCTCACCCGCTAGACTACTGCGCACTGATGTAATGGCCCTTTGACGACAACCGCGAGTTTGCTAATACTCACAGCGGTCTGACGCCTCTGGCATCGAACAAGGAACCGCCATTTGAAGCTGGAACTCAAGAACAGCCTGTCTCTGAAGCTGCTACGTGTAGTGTTGCTTTCGGCGCTTGCCGTTGGGGTGGTATTGAGCTGTGCGCAAATTGTCTTCGATGCCTACAAGACCCGCCAGGCCGTGACCAGCGACGCCCAGCGCATTCTCGGCATGTTCCGCGACCCCTCGACCCAGGCGGTCTACAGCCTGGATCGCGAAATGGGCATGCAGGTCATCGAAGGCCTGTTCCAGCACGAATCGGTGCGGGTGGCCGCCATCGGCCACCCCAACGAGCCGATGCTCGCGGAAAAATCCCGTGACGCGGCCAAGCTGCCCACCCGCTGGCTGACCGACCCGATTCTCGGCCAGGAACAGAGCTTCACCACCCAATTGGTGGGCCGCGGCCCCTACAGCGAGTACTACGGCGACCTCAGCATCACCCTCGACACCGCGCGCTACGGCGAGAGCTTCGTCACCAGCTCGGTGGTCATCTTCATCGCCGGCGTGCTCCGTGCCCTGGCCATGGGGCTGGTGCTGTACCTGGTCTACCACTGGCTATTGACCAAACCCCTGTCGAAAATCATCGAGCACCTCAGCCAGATCAACCCGGACCGGCCCAGCGCCCACAAGTTGCCGATGCTCAAAGGCAACGAGAAAAACGAGCTGGGCCTGTGGATCAACACCGCCAACCAGTTGCTCTCCTCCATCGAACGCAACACTCACCTGCGCCGCGAGGCGGAAAACAGCCTGCTGCGCATGGCCCAGTACGACTTCCTCACCGGCCTGCCGAACCGCCAGCAACTGCAACAGCAGCTCGACCAGATCCTCGATGATGCCGGGCGCCTGCAGCGCCGGGTTGCCGTGCTCTGCGTCGGCCTGGACGATTTCAAGGGCATCAACGAGCAGTTCAGCTACCAGACCGGCGACCAGTTACTCCTGGCCCTGTCCGACCGCTTGCGCAGCCACAGCGGTCGCCTCGGCGCCCTGGCCCGCCTGGGTGGTGACCAGTTCGCCCTGGTTCAAGCCGACATCGAGCAGCCCTACGAGGCCGCCGAACTGGCGCAAAACGTGCTGGACGACCTCGAACTGCCCTTTATGCTCGACCAGCAGGAAGTGCGCCTGCGCGCCACCATCGGCATCACCCTGTTCCCGGAAGACGGCGACAGCACCGAGAAGCTGCTGCAGAAAGCCGAACAGACCATGACCCTGGCCAAGAGCCGCTCGCGCAATCGCTACCAGTTCTATATCGCCAGCGTCGACAGCGAGATGCGCCGCCGCCGCGAGCTGGAGAAGGATCTGCGCGAAGCCCTGGCCCTCAACCAGCTGTTCCTGGTGTATCAACCACAAGTGGACTACCGCGACCACCGGATAGTCGGGGTCGAGGCGCTGCTGCGCTGGCAACATCCGGAACACGGCCTGGTACCGCCGGACCTGTTCATCCCGCTGGCCGAACAGAATGGCACCATCATCGCGATCGGCGAGTGGGTCCTCGACCAGGCCTGCAGGCAGCTGCGCGAATGGCACGATCAGGGCTTCGGCGAGCTGCGCATGGCGATCAACCTGTCCACCGTGCAGCTGCACCACGCCGAACTGCCGCGGGTGGTCAACAACCTGATGCAGGTCTATCGCCTGCCGCCGCGCAGCCTGGAACTGGAGGTCACCGAAACCGGCCTGATGGAAGACATCACCACCGCCGCCCAGCACCTGCTCAGCCTGCGCCGCTCCGGCGCGCTGATCGCCATCGACGACTTCGGCACCGGCTACTCTTCGCTGAGCTACCTGAAGAGCCTGCCGCTGGACAAGATCAAGATCGACAAGAGCTTCGTCCAGGACCTGCTCGACGACGAAGATGACGCCACCATCGTGCGGGCCATCATTCAGCTCGGCAAGAGCCTGGGCATGCAGGTGATCGCCGAGGGTGTGGAAACGCTCGAGCAAGAGACCTACATCATTGCCCAGGGCTGCAACGAAGGTCAGGGCTACTTCTACAGCAAGCCGCTGCCGGCCCGCGAGCTGACGCTCTTTCTCAAGCAGGCCCGACGCCTCAATCAGGCCGTCATCAACCCCGCCACCCTGTAATAGTCGGGTTAGCCGCGCATGCGGCGGCCCGTTCAAGCAGCCGGAGCGGGCGCACAACCCGGCCCGACCAGGAGCAACCTGCGCTCCGCCCTATAACACCCTCACCCCGAGCAACCAGGCCGTCGCCATGGCCCCGGCCAGACACAGCAGGGCGCTGGCGGCCGCCTGCCAATGGAAATGCCGCGCCAGTTCGTCTTCGCCGGCATTGGCCAGAATGAACGGCCGCGACTCGCCAGGTTTGCCCAGGTGGTGCTGCGCCGGCTGCGCACTCTGCTGGCGGTGACGATCTTCGGCCTCCAGTTGCGCGGCCAGGCGCACACGCGCCCACTCCTGCTCATCCAGCTGACCGTTGCGATCGCTGTCGAAACGCTGCAGCAGACCGCTGAAATCGCCCTTCCACTCACGGATCACGGTGCTCTGCGCCGCTTCCGCGTCGCGGGCCTGGCGACCGCCGCCACTGCTGCGAAAATCGCCGATGGCATACAGCGGCTGACCGACCTGCAAGCGTTCCTCGCGGTAGCGATAGCGCTTGCCGCCGCCCAACCAGCCGAGCACTCCGCTCTTCGCCGACCCCAGGGGGTGGCGCTGGTGGCCTTGCCAGACTTCGCGGATCGCCGGACGCACCTCGGCGCCACGCGGATCGATCAAGCACTCGCCGGTACCATCGCTCAAGCGCAGCCAGGCTTCGCTGCTGCCGCTCTCGACCACTCGCCAGCTGCGTTTCTTGCCGTTGGACTGGTACTCCTCGATCCTGAAGCGCCACCACAGGCACGGCTTGCCGGTCAGAGGCGCACGCAGCTGCCCATCGGCCAGCGCGGCCAGCACGCCATAGAACTCGGCATAGCCCTGGGCCGCCGAGCGGATCTTCGAAGTCGGCGTATCCAGCAGATGGCGCGCCTGGGACCAGCGTTTCAGGCTCCACCAGGCGCCACCGAGAGTCGCGCCGCAGCTGAACAGCAGGCTGAACAACTGCCCGTCGAGCGCCACGACTTAACTGAACAGCGACTTGAGATCGACGTCGGCCTTCTCCCCGTCGCTGAACTCGAGCAATTCGCCGGCCTTGAAGGCGCAGGCCCGGGCGATCAACACATCGGGGAACTGCTCGATGCGCACGTTGTTCAGGTTGACCGCCTCGTTGTACAGCTCGCGCCGGTCGGCAATGCCGTTCTCCAGGCCGCTGATGCGCAGCTGCAGGTGCTGAAAACTGTCGTTGGCCTTCAGCTCCGGGTAGTTCTCGGCCAGGGCGAACAACTGCCCCAGGCCGACCCGCAGGCCGCTCTCGGCCTTGCCCAGGGCACCGAGATCATGCTGCTCGCGGGCACTTGCGACGGCATTGCGCGCGGCAATCACCCGCTCCAGGGTGCGCCCCTCGTACTGCATGTACTGCTTGCAGGTCTCCACCAGCTTGGGCAGCTCTTCGTGACGCTGCTTGAGCAGCACATCGATATTCGCCCAGGCCTTGCTCAGCCCGTGCTTCAAACGCACCAGGGCGTTGTAGAGGATCACCGCGTAGGCGGCGAGCAGAAGCACGATCACGAGGACGGCGACACTGGTAAGACTCATGCGGTTAGCTCCGTAACGGTGGGCCATGGCTGCTGGCAGCCGGTCGGACTTGGCGGAAAGCCGGATGCTGGCATTCTAGCGGCATCGACCTGCCAGGATGGAGACCGGGCGCACGGCTTTATGCGATTTATTCCTAATGACCCTTTGCGCAAAATGCAAATCTTTCGCATTATGTTCCAGCTTAGCGTACGCAGCCGCGTGCACCTCTCACCTTCATGTAAAGGATTTCGTCATGATTCGTATGCCCCTGGCTTCCGCCAGCCTGCTGGCCATCGCTATCTCCCTCGCCGGCTGCGGCGAAGACAAGGCAGCTGTCAGCCCAACTCCGGCACCTGCCGCCAGCAGCGCCAGCGCCCCGGCAGCCGCGACCAGTCAGATCGACGAAGCCGCCGCAACTGCCGTGGTCGGCCACTATGCCGACCTGGCTCTGGCCGTCTTCAGCGACGCCGCCAGCACCGGCAAGGCGCTGCAGGGCGCCATCGACGCACTGCTCGCCAACCCGAACGACGCCACCCTGCATGCCGCCCGCGAAGCCTGGCTGGCGGCGCGCGCGCCCTACATGCAGTCCGAGGTGTTCCGCTTCGGCAACGCCGTGGTCGACGACTGGGAAGGCCAGCTCAATGCCTGGCCACTGGATGAAGGCCTGATCGATTACGTCGCCACCGACTACCAGCACGCCCTGGGCAACCCGGGTGCCACGGCCAACATCATCGCCAACACGCAGATCCAGGTCGGCGAAGACCAGCTCGACGTGACCACAATCACCCCGCAACTGCTCGCCAGCCTGAACGAGCTGGGCGGTTCCGAAGCCAACGTCGCCACCGGCTACCACGCCATCGAATTCATGCTCTGGGGCCAGGATCTCAATGGCACAAGCCCCGGTGCCGGCGAACGCCCGGTCAGCGACTTCGTGGTCGGCGAAGGCGCCACTGGCGGTAACAACGAGCGCCGCCGCGCCTTCCTCAAGGCCGCCAGCGATCTGCTGGTCAGCGACCTCGATGCGATGGTCGGCCAATGGCAGGCCGGCGTAGCGGACAACTACCGCGCCAGCCTGCAAGCCGAATCGGCCGAGAACGGCCTGCGCAAGATGCTCTTCGGCATGGGCAGCCTGTCCCTCGGCGAACTGGCGGGCGAGCGCATGAAGGTCGCGCTGGAAGCCAACTCCACCGAAGACGAGCACGACTGCTTCAGCGACAACACCCACAACTCGCACTTCTATAACGGCAAAGGCATTCGCAACGTCTACCTGGGCGAGTACAAGAAGGTCGACGGCACCACCCTGACCGGCCCGAGCCTGTCGTCCCTGGTGGCCAAGGTCGACGCCGCAGCCGATAGCACCCTGCAAGCCGACCTCGCAGCGACAGAGGCCAAGTTGCAGGCCCTGGTCGACAGCGCCGATAACGACCAGCACTTCGACCAGCTGATCGCCGCCGACAACGCCGCCGGCCAGCAGATCGTGCGCGACGCCATCGCCGCCCTGGTCAAGCAGACCGGTGCCATCGAACAGGCCGCCGGCAAGCTGAACATAGGCGACCTCAACCCGGACACTGCCGACCACACGTTCTAGATCGACGCGCAACAGCAGCCGGTGCGATCGCCCGATCGCATCGGCTTTTTTCTGCCTGCGACTTTTCGCCACCAACGCTAACGCAAATCGGTCTTATTTAAATTAAGCCGGCCTGCTAAGCTTGCCCGCCTGACTTTCTGCTGTGGACTCCTGTCGATGCTCGCCCCGCTTCCTCGCCTGCTGCTGTGTCTGCTCCTGGGCCTGGCCGGCTGCGATCCGTCACCCCGCTTTCGCCAGGCCGAACCGGGCGAAGCGCTGTCCGCCGGCAGCGCCACCGTGTTCAAGTTCGACCACAACGCCTTCTCCCTGCCCTCGGCCAATCTGGCGCCCTCGCGCCGCCTGGATTTCAGCGTCGGCAACAGCTTCTTCCGCAATCCCTGGGTGATCGCCCCGGCCACCACCACCGCGCGTGACGGCCTGGGCCCGCTGTTCAACACCAACGCCTGCCAGAACTGCCATATCAAGGACGGCCGCGGCCATCCGCCCGCTCCGGATGCGCTCAGCGCCGCCTCGATGCTGGTGCGCCTGTCGCTGCCGGCGGCCAGCGAGCACGCGGCAATCATCGAGCGCCTGGGCGTGCTTGCCGAACCGACCTACGGCGGCCAGCTGCAAGACATGGCCAACCCCGGCACAGCCCCCGAAGGCAAGGTGCGGGTCAGCTACAGCCTGCACAGCGTGCGCTTCGCCGATGGCAGTGCGCTCGAGTTGCGCCGACCGACACTGGAGATCAGCCAACTCGGCTATGGCCCGCTGCATGCCGACACCCAATTCTCCGCCCGCATCGCCCCGCCGATGATCGGCCTGGGCCTGCTCGAAGCCATCCCCGAAGCGGCGATCCTGGCCAATGCCGACCCGGACGACAGCGATGGCGACGGCATTTCCGGGCGCGCCAACCGGGTCTGGGACGATGCCCTGGAGCAAACCGTGCTCGGCCGCTTCGGCTGGAAGGCCGGACAACCGACGCTCAACCAGCAGAATGCCCACGCCTTCGCCGGCGACATGGGCCTGACCAGTTCCTTGATGGCCGCGGACGACTGCACGCCAGGGCAAAGCGACTGCCGTAGCGCCAACAACGGCGGCGAACCGGAAGTCAGCGACAGCATTCTCGCCAGCGTGCTGTTCTACAGCCGCAACCTGGGCGTGCCGGCGCGTCGCGATGTCGATGCGCCCGAGGTGCTCGAGGGCAAGGGACTGTTCCATCAGGCCGGTTGTCAGCGCTGCCATACCCCGCAATTCACCACCGCCGGCGATGCCGCCGAGCCGGAGCTGGCCAACCAGGCGATTCGCCCCTATAGCGACCTGCTGTTGCACGACATGGGCGACGGTTTGGCGGATCACCGCGCCGAATTTCTCGCCTCTGGCCGCGAGTGGCGCACCCCGCCACTATGGGGCATCGGCCTCACCGAGGCGGTCAACGGCCACACCCAGTTTCTCCACGACGGCCGAGCGCGCAACCTGCTGGAGGCGATTGCCTGGCACGGCGGCGAAGCCGAGACGTCCAAGCAGAAGGTACTGACATTCACAGCCAAGCAGCGCAGCGCGCTGCTGGCCTTTCTGAATTCGCTGTAAGGAGCTGCCCATGATCCGCTCGCCCTTCACCCTCGCCCTGCTGAGCCTGGCACTGAGCGCCTGCTCCCCTGCCGACCCGCAACAGGCAGTCAGCAGCGCCCTGGTCGACGGCGTGCTGCTGCCGGCCTATAGCAGCTGGGTCGAGGCCAACAGCCAGTTGGCCAACAGCGCCCAGGCCTTCTGCGCCGACGAGCAGACACTGAGCGACGCCCGCCAGGCCTTTCTCACCGCGCAAAGCGCCTGGGCCAGCCTGCAGCCGCTGCAGATCGGCCCGCTGGCCGAAGGCAATCGCGCCTGGCAGGTACAATTCTGGCCGGACAAGAAGAACCTGGTGGCGCGTCAGGTCGCCGCCTTGCTCAAGAACAAACCCGAGCTGACCCCCGCCGATCTGGATAAGTCCAGCGTGGTAGTGCAAGGCCTGACCGCTTACGAATACCTGGTGTATGACCCGGCCATCGACCTCGACAATGCCGAGCAGAAGGCCCGCTATTGCTCGCTGATGGTCGCCATCGGTCAGCACCAGCAGGCCCTGGCAACCGACGTCCTCGAGCGCTGGCAGGCCAAGGACGGCATGGCCGCCCAACTGCAAGACTTCCCCAACCAACGCTACGCCGAAGCCGGCGAAGCCGTGGCCGAACTGCTGCGTACCCAGGTCAGTGCCCTCGATGGCCTGAAGAAAAAGCTCGGCACCCCACTCGGCCGGCAGAGCAAAGGCCAGCCGCAGCCCTATCAGGCCGAGGCCTGGCGCAGCAAGGCCAGCCTGGCCAACCTGGCGGCCGGGCTGGCCAGCGCCGAACGCCTCTGGCGCGGCGCCGAGCAGGATGGAATCCAGGCACTGCTTGGCAGTGAGCGGAACGAACTGAAAGAGCGCATCGACGCCGCCTACAGCGCCACCCGCCAGCGCCTCGCGGCCCTGCAACGCCCGCTCGGCGAGCTGCTCGGCGACGACACCGGGCGCGGCGAACTGAACGCGCTGTACGACAGCCTCAATGCCTTGCACCGCCTGCACGAAACCGAGCTGGCGAACAGCCTGGGCATCCAGATGGGCTTCAATGCCCACGATGGGGACTAGCTTGATCAAACGCAGAGATTTTCTCGGCCTGACCGGCGCCACCCTGGCCGCCGGCGCAGTGGCTGCCGGCGCTTTCGCCGGCTGGACCCTGAGCGACGACGGCGTGCGCCCCCTGCTGCTGTCCGCGCGCGACGATGCGGCCGGCAAGCACTATGCGGTGGGTTATCGCCTGGATGGCAGCCGGGTGTTCGCCACCCCGGTCGGCGAGCGCTGCCACGACGTGGTGGCGCACCCCAGCCTGCCGCTGGCGCTGTTCGTCGGCCGCCGGCCGAGCACCCGCAGTTATCTGCTCGATAGCCGCAACGGCCGTCTGCTGCAAACCCTGCACACCCCAATACAACGGCACTTCTACGGCCACGCGGTATTCCACAAAGATGGCGAATGGCTGTACACCACCGAGAACGACACCAGTGATTCCGGCCGCGGTGTAGTCGGCGTCTATCGCCTGCAAGGCGGGCAGCTGCAACGCAGCGGCGAACTGTCGAGCCACGGCCTGGGCCCGCACCAACTGCTCTGGCTGCCCGACGGCGAGACCCTGGTGGTGGCCAACGGCGGCATCCGCACCGAAGCCGACAGCCGGGTGGAGATGAACCTCGACAGCATGGATTCCAGCCTGGTGCTGCTCGACCGCGACGGCGGCCTGCTGAGCCAGGAACGCCTGCCCGAGCGGATGAACAGCGTGCGCCACCTTGCGGTCGCCAGCGACGGCACTATCGTCAGCGCCCAGCAATACATGGGCGAGCCCAGCGATCGAGTACCGTTGCTGGCGATCAAACGGCCGGGCCAGGCGTTCCAGCACTTTGCCCTGGGCGAAGCGCAGCGCCAGGCGATGAACCAGTACAGCGCCAGCGTGGCCATCCACAGCGAGCTGCGCCTGCTGGCGCTGACCGCGCCGCGCGGCAACCGGGTGTTCATCTGGGACCTGGACAGCGCCGCCCTGCGCCTGGATGCGCCGCTGGCCGATTGCGCCGGGGTCGGCGCGGTGGCCGAGGGCTTCGTGGTCAGCACCGGCGTGGGCCGTTGCCGGCTGTACGATTGCCGCCGCAAGGCAATCACCAACCAGCCGCTGCAACTGCCGGCGGGACTGTGGGACAACCACCTGCGCCTGGCCTAGCCGGCTATCGGGCTGTCCCTCGCGCCGGACATTCAACGCCTGATGCAGGCGTTGTTCGCGCCGGAGCCGGGCCAGACAGCCGGCAAAAAACCCGCACGCAGGCACCCAAAAAGTGTAAGAGCTGATCACTCAGTCAGGCCATGAGCGCCCCGCCTCCGGGCGCACTGCTAATCTTTGACAGGCCCAGGTGCTCGGTCTAAGGTGCCTTCTTTGCCTATTCCCAGGCCCAGTTTGCCTCGCCAAGGAACCGGAATATGTTGCTCCGCCGCATGCTGATCATGCTGGGCGTGGTTGCCCTCGTGGTACTCGCCCTCGCCGCCTATAAAGGCCTAACCATCTACCGGGAAATCCAGCAGTTCTCTGCGCCGCAGCCACCGATCAGCGTCAACGCCGCAGAAGCCGTCGAACGGCCCTGGCAGAGCCGACTGCCGGCCATAGGCACGCTGAAGGCCTTCCAGGGCATCGACCTGACCGTCGAGGTCGCCGGCACCGCACGCGATGTGCTGTTCCAGTCCGGCGAGAAGGTCAACCTCGACCAGCCGCTGATCCAGATGGACAGCCAGGTGGAACAGGCCAGCCTGGGCACCGCCCAGGCCGAGCTGGGCCTGGCCCGAGTCGAGTACCAGCGCGGGCGCAACCTGGTCGACCGCCAGGCCATCTCCAGGAGCGAGTTCGACCGGCTCTCCGCCGAACTGCAGAAAGCCAGCGCCAGCGTCGCTCAACTGCAAGCCACCCTGGCGAAGAAGCGCATCCTCGCGCCCTTCGCCGGCACCATCGGCATCCGCCAGGTCGACGTCGGCGACTACCTGGCCTCCGGCACCACCATCGCCACCCTGCAGGACCTGTCGACCCTGTTCGTCGACTTCTTCCTGCCGGAGCAGAATGTGCCGCAACTGGCCACCGGCCAACGCGTACGCGTCCAGGTGGCGGCCTATCCCGACGAGGTATTCGAGGGGCAGATCGACGCGATCAACCCCAAGGTCGAGGCGACCACCCGCAACCTGCTGGTGCGCGCCAGGCTGGCCAACCCGGACGAGAAACTGCTGCCCGGTATGTTCGCCAACCTGCAGGTGCTGCTCGCCGGCGAGACGCCGCAGGTGCTGGTGCCGGAAACCGCGATCACCTACACCCTGTACGGCAACTCGGTGTACGTGATCGAGGAACAGGCCGCCGAGGGCGACCAGCCGGCGCAGTTGCAGGTACAGCGCCGCTTCGTCGAGACCGGCGAGCGCCGCGCCGGCCAGGTGGTGATCCTCAAGGGCCTGCAGGCCGGGGAACGGGTGGTCAGTGCCGGCCAGCTCAAGCTGGATAACGGCGCCCATGTGACGATAGTCGCCGATCCCGTCGAAACTGCCGAATAGCCCAAACCGGCCAGCTGCGCGCAGAGCGCGACTGGCGTAAAGGAACTGCCCATGGCTTTTACCGACCCCTTTATCCGTCGTCCGGTGCTGGCGACCGTGGTCAGCCTGCTGATCGTCCTGCTCGGCCTGCAGGCCTTCGACAAACTGACCATCCGCCAGTACCCGCAGCTGGAGAACGCCCTGATCACGGTCACCACCGCCTACCCGGGCGCCAATGCCGAGACCATCCAGGGTTACATCACCCAGCCCCTGCAGCAGAGCCTGGCCAGCGCCGAAGGCATCGACTACATGACCTCGGTGAGCCGGCAGAACGTCTCGACCGTGTCCATCTATGCGCGCATCGGCGCCGACAGCGACCGCCTGTTCACCGAGCTGCTGGCCAAGGCCAACGAGGTGAAGAACCAGCTGCCGCAGGACGCCGAAGACCCGGTGCTGAGCAAGGAAGCGGCCGACGCCTCGGCGCTGATGTACATCAGCTTCTACAGTGACCAGCTGTCCAACCCGCAGATCACCGATTACCTGTCCCGGGTGATCCAGCCCAAGCTGGCCACCCTGCCGGGCATGGCCGAAGCGCAAATCCTCGGCAATCAGGTGTTCGCCATGCGCCTGTGGCTGGACCCGCTGAAGATGGCCGCCTATGAGCTGAGCGCCAGCGACATCAACGACGCCGTGCGCCAGTACAACTTCCTCGCCGCCGCCGGCGAAGTGAAGGGCGAGTATGTGCTCACCAGCATCAATGCCGGCACCGACCTCAAGTCGCCACAGGACTTTGCCGCCATCCCGCTGAAAACCATCGGCGACAGCCGCGTGCTGCTCGGCGATGTGGCGCGGGTGGAAATGGGCGCGCAGAGCTACGACTCGATCAGCTCCTTCGACGGCACGCCCTCGGTCTACATCGCCATCAAGGGCACGCCGAGCGCCAACCCGCTGGACGTGATCAAGGAAGTGCGGCAGATCATGCCCGAGATCGAGGCGCAGCTGCCGCCCGACCTCAAGGTGTCCATCGCCTACGACGCCACCCTGTTCATCCAGGTGTCGATCGACGAGGTGCTGAAGACCCTGCTCGAGGCGGTGCTGATCGTCATCGTCGTGGTCTTCCTGTTCCTCGGCGCGCTGCGCTCGGTGCTGATCCCGGTGGTCACCATTCCGCTGTCGATGATTGGCGTGCTGTTCTTCATGCAGCTGATGGGCTATTCGATCAACCTGCTGACCCTGCTGGCCATGGTCCTGGCCATCGGCCTGGTGGTCGACGACGCCATCGTCGTGGTGGAGAACATCCACCGCCATATCGAGGAGGGCAAGACGCCCTTCGATGCCGCCATCGAGGGCACCCGCGAGATCGCCGTGCCGGTGGTGTCGATGACCATCACCCTGGCCGCGGTCTACGCCCCGATCGGCTTTCTCGAGGGCCTGACCGGGGCGCTGTTCAAGGAATTCGCCCTGACCCTGGCCGGTGCGGTGATCATCTCCGGCATCGTCGCCCTGACCCTGTCGCCGATGATGTGCGCCAAGCTACTGCGCCACGAGGAAAACCCCAGCGGCCTGGCCCATCGCCTGGACCAGTTGTTCGATACCCTCAAGCGGCGCTACCAGCGCGCCCTGCACGGCACCCTGGAGACCCGTCCGGTGGTGCTGGTGTTCGCCCTGATCGTGCTGTGCCTGATCCCGCTGCTGCTGATGTTCACCGAGAGCGAACTGGCGCCCGAGGAGGACCAGGGCATCGTCTTCCTCATGGCCAACGCGCCGCAGCCGACCAACCTGGAGTACCTGAACCGCTATACCGACCAGTTCGTCGAGATTTTCAAGGAGTTCCCCGAGTACTACTCCTCGTTCCAGATCAACGGTTTCAATGGCGTGCAATCGGGCATCGGCGGTTTTCTGCTGACCCCCTGGAACGAGCGCGAGCGCACCCAGATGGAGATCCTGCCGCAGGTGCAGGCGCGCCTGGACCGGATCGCCGGCCTGCAGATCTTCGGCTTCAACCTGCCCTCGCTGCCCGGCACCGGCGAAGGCCTGCCGTTCCAGTTCGTGATCAATACGCCGAACGATTACGAGTCGCTGCTGCAGGTCGCCGAACGGGTCAAGCAGCGCGCCCTGGACTCCGGCAAGTTCGCCTTCCTCGACATCGACCTGGCCTTCGACAAGCCCGAAGTGGTGGTCGACATCGACCGCGCCAAGGCGGCGCAGATGGGCGTGTCCATGGAGGATATCGGCCTGACCCTGGCGACCTTGCTCGGCGAGGGCGAGATCAACCGCTTCACCATCGACGGGCGCAGCTACAAGGTGATCGCCCAGGTCGAGCGCGCCTACCGCGACAACCCGGGCTGGCTCGGCCACTATCAGGTGAAGAGCGAAAGCGGCGAGATGCTGCCGCTGTCGAGCCTGATCACACTCAGCGATCGCGCGCGGCCGACCCAGCTAAACCAGTTCCAGCAACTCAACTCGGCGATCATCCAGGGCGTGCCTATCGTCAGCATGGGCGAGGCGCTCGAGACCGTGCAGCAGATCATGGCCGAGGAGGCCCCGGCCGGTTTCGCCGCCGACTATGCCGGCGCGGCGCGCCAGTTCATCCAGGAAGGCAGCGCCCTGTACGTCACCTTCGGCCTGGCCCTGGCCCTGATCTTCCTGGTGCTGGCGGCGCAGTTCGAGAGTTTCCGCGACCCGCTGGTGATCCTGGTGACGGTGCCGCTGTCGATCTGCGGCGCGTTGATCCCGCTGTTCCTCGGCTTCTCCAGCATGAACATCTACACCCAGGTGGGCCTGGTGACCCTGATCGGCCTGATCACCAAGCACGGCATCCTGATCGTCGCATTCGCCAACCAGCTGCGCCGCCGCGACGGCTTGTCGCGCCGCGCGGCGGTCGAGGAAGCCGCGGCGATTCGCCTGCGGCCGGTGCTGATGACCACCGCAGCCATGGTCTTCGCCATGATCCCGCTGATCCTCGCCAGCGGCGCCGGCGCGGTCAGCCGTTTCGACATCGGCCTGGTGATCGCCACCGGCATGGCGGTCGGCACCTTGTTCACCCTGTTCGTCCTGCCCAGCGTCTACACCCTGCTGGCCAAGCCGGACGCAGAGCCTGCCGCGGTGTCGACAGCCGTAAGCGGGGACGCGAGTCGGGGCTGATGCCCGGACTATTGGCGCTCGTGCGACTGGCGGTGTCAGCGCCGCAATGACGCCAGGCCGATTGAAGCGCCAGATAACTTGGTCAGCAGAAAAACAAATGCCGTGCCCTCGAGTCGAGGGCACGGCAGCAGGATCTGTCAGGCAGACCGCTCGCTCATTTCTGTCCGATCAGGCTCTGCGACAGGCTGAACATGAACAGCAGCAAATCCTTGTCCGGAGCGAGCTGTTGCGTCGCCATGCCGGCGTTGCGTGGCAGTGGACAGTGCTCCGGGCCATCGGCACTACCCAGCATGAGCGGGCCCGGCTCATGCCAGGCGGCCGCGGCCAATGAGGCCACGCCCAGCGCCGCAACCAGAAACAAACCTCTAGCAATTTCTAACTTCATAACTGCAACCCCTTGATAGCGCTGCCAAACGCTTGCCGGTAAAGGTAGACCAAGCGCTCCCAATCACCAGCCCCCCACGACGAATGGCGCTTTAATTGCTGCATGTCATGGCGCGCAGCCCGCCGCGGACTGAAACGCCGCCGGCTTTTTTCCAGGTCCAACAGGGCCGTTTCGACCTCGATGCGCTCGCCCACCTGCTCGACTCGCACGAACAGATGCTTCTGATACAGGCAGCCATGCTGCCAGCCCGCCCGGTGCAAGCGCGCCAGCATGGCGGCCACTTGCGCCAGCAGTTGCTCGTTGACCGCCACGCCGAAACGCTCACGGCCCCCCTCGGCATACCAGTGGCTGAGCTCCTGAAAGCCCTTGAGCTCCTCCGACACCAGCAAACCGCGCCAGAGCCCGGCGGCATCGCGCTGCACGTCGCAATAGAGCAGGCTAGGCGCCTTGACCCCGAGCAGCGGCAGGGCCAGCAAGGCATCGCGCTCACGCAGCACCGTGGGTCGACCTAAGGGGTAGCGCAGGCTGCGGTAGAAGTGCCCGACCTGGCGCTTGGCATAGAGCACCCGGCCATCGTCCTGGTACAGACGCTGTACGCCGCTCTCGCCACCGCGCCGATGATTCGGTTCTTCGACCCATTCCCCCTGCAGTTGCCACCACTGCTCGAACGCCAACGCTGCTGTCATTTCATCCGCCTGTAAGCCTAATCTCAACCTGACCGCACATGGCCGGCAGTCCTGGCCGGTCACCGTCAGTAACCAATCACAGGGTATGTAGGTAACCCTCCCCCCTCTGCGCGCCAGCGCCCATAGCCGACATGGCCCTACCTGCATGGCTGCGACGACCAGTGGCGCGCCTGGTTTACACCCAGACCGAAACTTGCAGCAATTTCCGCACCATAACAAGACCTGATGCGCGCCAGGCGTGCAGGCGTACCGCTCGGACGCGCGCGCGTGCGGATGGCAGCGATAGGCATCCAGACGATGACCCCCGGTAAGAAACCGACCGCACCAGCGCAAATCGGCGTGCACGGATAACCGGGGGCATCGGCACTAAATCATGTGCCGCGAACCCGCCAGACCAGCACAACCGGCCTCATCCGACGCATAAAAAAACCCGCGCCGAGGCGCGGGTTTTTTCAAGGACTGCCGGGAAGCAGGCTGGCTTACATCATGCCGCCCATGCCACCCATACCGCCCATGCCGCCCATGTCCGGCATGCCGCCGGCGCCCTTCTCTTCAGCCACTTCGGCGATCATCGCTTCGGTGGTGATCATCAGGCTGGCGATCGAGGAAGCCGCCTGCAACGCCGAACGGGTCACCTTGGCCGGATCGAGAATACCCATCTCGATCATGTCGCCGTACTCGCCGGTGGCTGCGTTGTAACCGAAGTTACCCGAACCTTGCTTGACCTTGTCGACCACTACGCTCGGCTCGTCGCCGGAGTTGGCCACGATCTGGCGCAGCGGCGCTTCGACGGCGCGACGCAGCAGAGCGATACCGACGTTCTGGTCGGCATTCTCGCCTTTCAGCTCGCTGATGGCCTGCAGGGCACGCACCAGGGCCACACCGCCGCCAGGTACCACGCCTTCTTCAACGGCTGCACGGGTGGCGTGCAGGGCGTCTTCGACGCGGGCCTTCTTCTCTTTCATTTCGACTTCGGAACCGGCGCCGACCTTGATCACGGCAACACCGCCAGCCAGCTTGGCCAGACGCTCTTGCAGCTTCTCTTTGTCGTAGTCGGACGAAGTGTCTTCGACCTGCTTGCGGATCTGCGCCACGCGGGCTTCGATGTCGACCTGCTGGCCGGCACCGTCGATGATGGTGGTGTTTTCCTTGCTCAGGATCACGCGCTTGGCGTTACCCAGGTGCTCCAGGGTGGCGCCTTCCAGGCTCAGACCAACTTCTTCGCTGATCACGGTACCGCCGGTGAGGATGGCGATGTCCTGCAGCATGGCCTTGCGACGATCGCCGAAGCCCGGCGCCTTGACGGCAGCGACCTTGACGATACCGCGCATGTTGTTCACCACCAGAGTGGCCAGGGCTTCGCCCTCGACGTCTTCGGCGACGATCAGCAGCGGACGGCCGGCCTTGGCAACGGCTTCCAGCACCGGCAGCATTTCGCGGATGTTGGAGATCTTCTTGTCGACCAGCAGGATCATCGGGGTTTCAAGCTCGGCGACCATGGTGTCCGGCTTGTTGATGAAGTACGGCGACAGGTAGCCACGGTCGAACTGCATGCCTTCTACGACCGACAGTTCGTTTTCCAGGCCCGAGCCTTCTTCAACGGTGATCACGCCTTCTTTACCGACTTTTTCCATGGCTTCGGCAATGATGTCGCCGATGGAGGTGTCGGAGTTGGCGGAAATGGTACCGACCTGGGCGATCGCCTTGAAGTCGGCGCACGGCTTGGACTGGGCCTTCAGCTGAGCAACGATGGCGATGGTCGCCTTGTCGATGCCGCGCTTGAGGTCCATCGGGTTCATGCCGGCAGCGACGGCTTTCAGGCCTTCGTTGACGATCGACTGAGCCAGCACGGTGGCCGTGGTGGTACCGTCACCAGCGTCATCGTTGGCACGCGAGGCGACGTCTTTGACCAGTTGGGCGCCCATGTTTTCGAAGCGATCTTTCAGCTCGATTTCTTTGGCGACGGAAACGCCGTCCTTGGTGATGGTCGGAGCGCCGAAGCTCTTCTCGATGATCACGTTACGGCCTTTCGGGCCGAGGGTCGCTTTAACGGCATCAGCCAGGACGTTGACACCGGCGAGCATTTTCTTACGGGCGGAGTCGCCGAACTTAACTTCTTTAGCAGCCATGATGTTTATTCCTCAAATTCGTTTTGGTGGAACGCAATACGGGTGTGGCGCAGACGGAAATCAGGCTTCAAGCACGGCCAGGATTTCGTTCTCGCTCATGACCAACAGCTCTTCACCGTCGATCTTGATGGCGTTGCTGCCGGAGTAAGGACCAAACACCACTTTGTCACCAACCGTCACGGCCAGCGGGCGTACTTCGCCGTTGTCCAGCACGCGACCGGTGCCGACAGCGACGATTTCGCCCTGGTTCGGCTTCTCGGCAGCGGAGCCCGGCAGCACGATGCCACCTGCGGTTTTGGTTTCTTCTTCGCTGCGACGGATCACGACGCGGTCATGCAGAGGACGAAGCTTCATTGTCGATCTCTCCCAAATAGGTTGGTTACATCGGCCGGTGTTCACACCGGCGGGTTAGCAAAGTCCGGCGGGGCCGGTTGCGCTGCACCGAAGTACAACGCGGAAGTCTGTTCTGCCGAAACCGGCAGAAAACCTTGCGGTGACCGCTACATAAGGGCGCACAAGGGGATTTCAAGGGTCGCCGATGATTTTTTTTGCTGGCGCCGAGTGCCCGCCGCGGCGAATCGATGCCCGCCAGGCGTGCCAATTCCCCGGAGCGGGACTGGCGCCTGCAGGACTGCCGGGGCCTGCATACAAGCGTCAATCCTGACGTTTGAACTCACCTTCCAGCACATTCGGTTTGCTCGCACCCGGCCGGGTCTGTCCGGAACGCGCCGCCAGATCATCGGCAAACGCCCGCTGGCGCATGGCTTGCTCGGCCGCACGCAGGCGGATCTTGTTGACCAGCCGCCGCCGGACGAAGGGGATCAGGCACAGCACGCCGAAGATGTCGCTGATGAAACCCGGCAGCAGCAACAGCCCGCCGCCGACTGCAATCAGCAGGCCTTCGAGCATTTCCTGCTCGGGCAACTCGCCACGCGCCAGTTTCTCGCGGGCACGCCAGGCGGTGGCGACCCCGGCGATACGCAGCAGGATGCCGCCGAGGATCGCCGAGCCTATGACCAGCAGCAGGGTCGGCAGGACACCGATCGCGCTGCCGACCTGGATCAGCAGCGCCAGTTCGACGATCGGGAACAACAAGAACAGAAACAGAAAAACACGCATCAAGAATTCCTTAGCGGAAGAACGGCTTCCAATAAGAGTGAAATATGGGAGATTGCGCTTAATTCAAGCTGAAACGGCGCCGTCGGTCGGCCAGGCTTGCGCACGGGCCAGCGAAACGAAGGCCTGGCGCACCTCGACGGGGGTGTTACAG
Source organism: Pseudomonas sp. (assembly GCF_041601375.1). Taxonomy (GTDB): domain Bacteria; phylum Pseudomonadota; class Gammaproteobacteria; order Pseudomonadales; family Pseudomonadaceae; genus Aquipseudomonas. The sequence continues at coordinate 36,972 of NZ_JBFIIG010000012.1, forward strand.
GGTGCGGCAAAGGCCAGCCAATACACGCTTTGGCCGATGCGCAGGTGAAAACCCTCGCTGTCGATACCCACCAGTTCGGCCGGCAGCTGGGTCGGCAAACCGGCCAGCGCGACATAATGGGCGATGGCACTGGCATGGTCAGCGTTCATGTGTTCCAGCATGCCCTGCTCGCTGCCACCGGCATCGACTGCCGCAGCACCGGCTGCCGTAGCGAACGGATTGGCCAGCGCCACCTGAGCCAGCCAGTGGATCGCGCCGAAACCGCCGATATAGCGCCAGCGCACCGGCTCCAGCAGCCAGAAATCGAAATCATGGGCGCGGTGATAATCCTCCGCTTCGGGGAAATAGCGATAATAGCGCGCCGCCGCCGCATCGATTGCGGCCTGGTCACACAATTGTCGTGCTTCGGCGAGTAGCGTGAGACGACCGACCGCCTGCACATCCTCGGCGCCGCGCTCGCCGACAAACAGCGAACACTTGGCGTCCTGCTTGAGGTTATGGGTGTGCTGGGCGATGCGGCTGATCAGGATCAGCGGCCAGCCCTGAGCATCCAGGCAGTAGGGCACCACCGATCCGAAAGGAAAGCCCGGCATGGCCTTCGAATGAGTCGAGAGCACCCCGCGGTATTCCTTGAGCAGCAGTTCTCGGGCATGCTTAGCGGCTTTCACGCTCACCTTATGACTCCTTGCAAAGAATCCGTCACTAACGGACAGGCGCCCTAGAATAGCTGTTACGGCGCGCCAGCGGGGCCACACGACGTACATTGAGGGGATACGCGATGCAACTCAAAGACAAAGTTATCATCATCACCGGCGGTTGCCAGGGGCTGGGCCGCGCCATGGGCGAATACCTGGCGGGCCAAGGCGTGAAACTGGCGCTGGTCGACCTCAATCAGGAAAAGCTCGACGAAGCCGTGGCGGCCTGCAAGGCCCATGGCGTGGACGCACGCGCCTACCTGTGCAACGTGGCCAACGAAGAGCAGGTGACCCACATGGTCGCCCAGGTTGCCGAAGATTTCGGGGCGATCAACGGCCTGGTCAACAACGCCGGCATCCTGCGTGACGGCCTGACCATCAGGGTCAAGGATGGCGAAATGAGCAAGATGAGCCTGGCCCAGTGGCAGTCGGTGATCGACGTCAACCTGACCGGCGTGTTCCTCTGCACCCGCGAAGTGGCGGCGAAGATGATCGAGCTGCAAAATCAGGGCGCGATCGTCAACATCTCCTCCATCTCCCGCGCCGGCAATATCGGCCAGGCCAACTACTCGGCGGCCAAGGCCGGCGTCGCCGCCGACACCGTGGTCTGGGCCAGGGAGCTGGCGCGATACGGCATTCGTGTGGCCGGCGTGGCCCCGGGCTTCATCGAAACCGAGATGACCCTGAGCATGAAACCGGAAGCGCTGGAAAAGATGACCTCGGGTATTCCGCTGCGGCGCATGGGCAAACCGACGGAAATCGCTCACTCGGTCGCCTACATCCTCGAGAACGACTACTACACCGGGCGCATCCTCGAGCTGGACGGCGGCCTGCGCCTGTAAACTTGACGCCCGGCACACCGTGTCGGATGGGCCGCACGGCTTGCCGCTGCAGTTGCCGCGGTAAGCCGCAGACCGCGGGGCAACCCTGGGGCCGGCCCCAGAAAAATGCCGCTTTCCCCTAGCAGGGAAAGCGGCATTTTCATAAGCGGGCCGTGCGCAGCGGTTTAGCTGGCCTGGACCAGATGCACCACCCGCTGCGGGAACGGAATACCGATACCGGCCTCGGTCAGGCGCTCCTTGGCCAGCTCGGTAAATTCGAAGGTCACCGGCCAGAAATCCGCCGTCGCCACCCACACCCGCAGTGACAGGTTGACCGCACTGTCGCCGAGCCCCGTGACGAACACCACAGGCGCCGGATCGAGACGAATGCGCGGATCCTCGGCGATCTTCAGCAGCACATCGCGGGCCTTCTTGATGTCGCTGGAGTAGTCGATGCCCAGATTGATGTCGGCACGACGCGTGGCTTCGCGCGAATAGTTGGTGATATGGCCGTTGGACAGGCTGCCGTTGGGCACTATCACCACCTTGTTGTCGGCGGTTTTCAGGGTGGTGTGAAAAATATGGATGCTGTCGACGCTGCCCGATACGCCCTGCCCCTCGATCCAGTCACCGGCGCGAAACGGCCGAAACAGCAAGATCAGCACGCCACCGGCGAAGTTCGCCAGGCTGCCTTGCAGGGCCAGGCCGATGGCCAGGCCGGCGGCACCGATCACCGCGATAAAGGAGGTGGTTGCCACGCCGATCATCGAAGCCACGCTGACCAGCAGCAGCACCTTGAGGACGATGCTGACCAGGCTGCCGATAAAGCTGTGCAAGGCACGGTCGACGTTACCCCGCGCCAGTATGGCTGCGACCTTGCGGGTCAAGGTATTGATCAGCCACCAACCGACCAGCAGGGTGATGATCGCCAGGGTCAGCTGACCACTGTATTGCAACACCACCGGCAACCAGCTCTCGGAGAGCTTCACCAGTTGCTCGACATTCATCTCCATTTGACGCTCCTTTTCGACGCTTAAAAAGCAACCGCCATGGCAAGCCATGGCGGTTGCTTGACGATCACTGCTGCCGCGCCACCCAGGCCCAGCAGGCTGGCCGCATCAATCGCGGAAGTTGTTGAATTGCAGTGGCATACCGAAGTCCTTGGCGCGCAGGGCGGCGATCGCCTCCTGCAGGTCATCGCGCTTCTTGCCGGTAATGCGCACCTGCTCGCCCTGGATGGCGGCCTGCACCTTGAGCTTGCTGTCCTTGATGTGGGCGACGATCTTCTTCGCCAGTTCCTTGTCGATGCCTTCACGCAGGGTCATTTCCTGCTTGACGCTCTTGCCCGAGGGATAGGCGTCCTTGAACTCCAGGCACTGCACATCGATCTTGCGCTTGACCAGGCAGAGCTTGAGAATCTCGACCATCTGCTCCAGCTGAAAATCCGCATCGGCCGTCAGATTGACGGTCAGGTCTTTGAGCTCGAAGCTGCCTTTACCGCGCAGGTCATAACGACGCTCGAGCTCCTTGATCGCGTTGTCGACAGCATTGGTGACTTCGTGTTTGTCCAGTTCGGACACCACGTCGAACGAGGGCATGGTATTCCTCCAGATAGACGGCGCGACCCAGATCACGGACGGGACACGCGTGGCTTGTTGCCGGTTGAAAAACCCGGCCATTATATAGCCATAGAGACAACCACTGCCCAGCGATGTAGCGGGCCCATGCGACTTCCCCTGCGAGCCTGCCATGCCCAACCCCCATCTCAGCATCCTGGTGGTGGACGACGCCAAGTTTTCCAGCGCCATGATCGGTCGCGCCCTGAGCCAGGCCGGCTACCAGGATGTACGCTTCGCCTACAGCGCCGCAGAAGCCATCAGGGAGCTCGAACTGCGCCCAGCCAGCGTGCTCCTGGCGGACTGGCTGATGCCGGAAATGGATGGACTGGAACTGACCGGACGGGTTCGCCAGCTGGATGAAATGGCCGATCACTACACCTACGTCATGCTGCTGACCGGCAAGGAAGGTGAAAACGTGCTGGGCGAAGCCTTCGACCGTGGGGTCGACGACTTCATCAACAAGGCGCAGATGAACGAACAACTGGTGCCACGGGTCTACGCCGCCGACCGCCTGTGCAACACCCTGCAACGCCTGCTGCAGGAAAACCGCCTGTTGACGGAAAACATCGCCAGCATGGAACAGCGCAACCTGGTCGATACCCTTACCGGCCTGGGCAACGCACGCTACCTGCGGCAGAAGCTGCTCGACAGCCTGCGCCAGATCGAGTCACGCGGCGGCGCGCTGTGTTACCTGTTGATCGGCCTGCAGGAGGCCAGCGAACTGCGCCTGCGTCATGGCAACGGCTTCTACAATGAACTGCTGCACGGCGTCGCCCGCCGCCTGCAGCAACTGGTGCGCCCGCTGGACGTGCTGGTGCGCCTGGACGACAACCATTTCGCCCTGATCACCCTGCTCGAAGACCTGCACGAGTGCTCGCCGAGCAGCTTCAAGCGCCTGCACGAAGGACTCAACCTCAAGGCGTTCAAGACCAGCGAAGGCTTCGTCAGCCTCAAGGCCGGGATCTGCCTGGTCGGCCTCGACGCCAAAGCCTTGCCCATCGCCCCGGAGAGCCTGATCGCCCATGCGAGCTCGCTGCTGGCGGAGTCTTACGCCAGCGGCCGGGTCGCCGCCATGCGCCTGCCGCAGGCGACCTAGCAAGTGCCGAGAATGAGCTGGCATGTCCTCGGCGCCGGCAGCCTGGGCTGCCTCTGGGCCGCACGCCTGGCGCGTGCCGGCGTGCCGGTGCAGCTGATCCTGCGCAACCCGGCCCGCCTCGCGGCGTATCAACGCGCGGGCGGCCTGAGCCTGGTCGAACAGGGGCTGGCCCGGCGCTACCCCGTGCCGGGGCAGACTGTCGACGATCCCCAGCCAATTCGGCGCCTGCTGCTGGCGTGCAAGGCCTACGACGCCGAAAGCGCCATTACCGGCCTCGCCCCGCGCCTGGCGCCGGGTGCCGAGCTGATTCTCCTGCAAAACGGCCTGGGCAGCCAGGAGGCCGTGGCCGCTCGAGTCCCCCAGGCGCGCTGCATTTTCGCCTCCAGTACCGAAGGCGCCTTTCGCGATGGCACCGCTCCTGAAGGAGAATGGCGCGTGGTATTCGCCGGCCAGGGCCACACCTGGCTCGGCGATCCGCTCGACGACCACCCACCGCTCTGGCTGAGCGACCTCGAGCGCAGCGGCATCCCCCACCAGTGGAGCCCGGATATTCTCAGCCGGCTATGGCGCAAGCTGGCGCTGAACTGCGCGATCAATCCGCTGACCGTGCTCTACGCTTGCCGCAACGGCGGCCTCAGCGAGCACTCGGCCGAAGTCGCCACGCTCTGCGCCGAACTCGGCCAGCTGCTGCGCAGCTGTGGCCAGCCCGCCGCCGCACTGGACCTGCATGCCGAGGTGCAGCGAGTGATCCAGGCCACCGCGGCGAACTACTCCTCGATGCACCAGGATGTCGCCCAGGGCCGGCGCACCGAAATCGCCTACCTGCTTGGCCATGCCTGCGCCACCGCGCAGCGCCATCACCTGGACTTGCCGCACTTGGCGGCGCTGCAGGAGCGCCTGCTGCAGTACCTTGATGCACGCGGATTGCCCAGCCATTAAGTCGCGCGTTACCCTGCTCGAACGTCCCCGCCACTGCGACCCATCAACCCATGCGATTGCGTCAGCGCCTCGAAAATCTGTCCGTCGGCCGCAAACTGCTCGCCGCGCTGCTGGTGTTGCTCGCCGCCGTGTTGCTGATGGCCAACCTGGCGTTCATCAGCGCGGCCTACTGGATTTCCCAGCAGAGTGTCGCCCCCCAGGCCTTGCACACCCTCAGTCGACTGATCGCCAGCCCCGCCCTCGCCCAGGAGGCGCTGAGCTCGGCGAGCGCCGCCCAAGCCCTGCTGCAACGCCTGGATGACTATTCGCCACTGCGCGCCGCCGTGATCTACGACAGCAATGGCGCGAGCCTGGCGCAACTGCAGCGCGGCGATTCCCTGAAGCTGCCACAGCGCGTCGAACAACTGGACAGCTGGCGCCTTGGCGAATTGCGCACCAACCTGCTGGTCGAACTGCCGCAGCCCGACGCACAGCCCGGCCACCTGCTGCTGGTCGCCTCCGGCGAACTGCCCGGCGCCTTCTATACCGGCACCCTCACCGCCAGCCTGGCTATTCTTGCGTTCAGCGTGTTGCTCTGGCTGCTGGTGGCGCGGCAGATCCGCCGCCTGGTGACCAAGCCGATCCGCCGGCTGGAAGAACTGTCGCGCCAGGTCACCCGCGAGGAGAATTACGCGTTGCGCGCCAGGCGCGGCAACCAGGACGAAATCGGCAGCCTGGCCGACGCCTTCAACACCATGCTGATGCGCATCGAAGGTCGCGAACAACAGCTCAAGCGCGCCCGCGACGACGCCCAGGCCGCATTCGATCAGGCCCAGAGCCTGGCCGAGGAGACCCGCCACTCCAACCGCAAGCTGGAAATGGAAGTGCAGGTACGCAGCAAGATCGAGAAGAAGCTCACCGGTTTCCAGAAGTACCTCAACAGCATCATCAACTCCATGCCCTCAGCCCTGATCGCCCTCGACGAACAGCTCTACGTCACCCAGTGGAACCAGGAGGCCAGCGCCCTCTCCGGCACGCGCCTGACGGACGCACTGAACCAGCCGGTGTTCCTCGCCTTCCCGCCGCTGAAACCCTTCCTGCCGATACTCAGACGCACCGTCGAGCAGCACAAGGTGGAGAAGATCGAACGGGTGACCTGGAGCAAGGACGAAGATCCGCATCACTACGCCCTGACCTTCTACCCGCTGATGGGCGGGGCCGGCCGCGGCGTGGTGATCCGCATCGACGACATCACCCAGCGCCTGAACCTGGAAGAGATGATGGTGCAATCGGAGAAGATGCTCTCGGTCGGCGGCCTGGCCGCCGGCATGGCCCACGAGATCAACAACCCGCTCGGCGCCATCCTGCATAACGTGCAGAACATTCGCCGACGCTTGTCGCCGGAGCTGGAGAAGAACCGCGAACAGGCCGAGCAGATCGGTGTATGCCTGCAGGCCATCGACCGCTACCTGCAGGCGCGGGAAATCCCCCGGCTGCTCGACGACATCCAGCAGGCCGGCACCCGCGCGGCGAAAATCGTCAGCCACATGCTCAGCTTCAGCCGCCGCAGCAACCGCCAACTGGCCCCCTGCATGCTGCCCGCGGTGATCGACCAGGCCCTGGAAATCGCCGGCAACGACTTCGACCTGACCGAAAGTTTCGACTTCAAGAGCCTGCTCATCCACCGCGAGTTCGACCCGGCGCTGGGCCCGGTGCCCGGCACCGCTAACGAACTGGAGCAGGTGCTGCTCAACCTGCTGAAGAACGCCGCCCAGGCGATTCATCAGCGCGAAGACGCCAGCACGCCCGGGCAGATCATCCTGCGCACCCGGCTGGCACCGCCCTGGGCGGAGATCCAGGTGGAAGACAACGGCGTCGGCATGGCCGAGTCGGTGCGCAAGCGCATCTTCGAGCCGTTCTACACCACCAAGGAAGTCGGCCAAGGCACCGGACTGGGCCTGTCGGTGTCCTACTTCATCATCACCAACAACCACAAAGGGCAGATGAAAGTGCAGTCCAAGGAAGGCCAGGGCACCTGCTTCACCCTGCGCCTGCCTCTGATTGCAGCCATCCCCCACACAGGTCATTGAACATGGGTTATCGACTGTCGAAGATTTACACACGCACCGGCGATGCCGGCGAAACCGGGCTGGCCGACGGCCGCCGGGTGGCCAAGGATCACCCGCGGGTGGAGGCCATGGGCGAGGTGGATACGCTCAACAGCCAGCTCGGCCTGCTGCTGGCCGAGCTGGCCGACCAGGCGGTCATGTGGCCGGGGCTGAGCGAGCTCATCGAGGTGCTCACGCCCTGCCAGCACCGCCTGTTCGACCTCGGCGGCGAACTGGCCATGCCCGAGTACCAGGCCCTGCAACAGACCGAAGTCGAACGCCTGGAGGCG
>NZ_JBFIIG010000013.1:0-42867 GCF_041601375.1 Pseudomonas sp.
CAGTCCGCTCGCGAGTGGGCCGAGGCCGTTGGGCTGAAGTGGGAAACCGTGCGCCGCCGCCGGTACCGCGGCTGGTCCTGGACCGAGGCGCTCAAGCCAGAACTGCGCCGCTCCCCCTTCAACGACGGGAGGCGTGTATGAACAACCCAGGGCAAGAGAGCAGCAACGCCAACCAGGAATGCTCGCCACCGCTCAACGAGGTCACACAGCGCCACCGCCGCGAAATCAGCCGGGCAATGGCCCAGGTGCGCGCCTTGCTTGGCGAGCTGGAAGCGCTCTCCCCGTCGCCAGCGGCAGACGATAGCGCCACCTCCGCCCGGCGCAGGAGGCTAGAGCAAGCGTTGAGCCTGCCGCGGCGTGCCAGCATCATCAAAGACCTGTCGATCGCTCTGCACGAGCTGATCACCCTCGAGCGCCAAAGCTACGGCATGGACGCGCCGCGAGTTGTAGTGATGCCCGCAAAGGCGGCTAAGGATGGCGAAGGATGAGCAGCAAGCCGCCCATTGACTGGGAAAGCATCGAGCGCGATTACCGGGCCGGCCTGCTCTCACTCAGGGGCATAGCCGACAAGCACGGCAGCAATGAAGGCACCATTCGCAGTCGAGCCAAGAAGCACGGCTGGCTGCGCGACCTTACCGAGCAGGTCAGGAGCGCCACGCAGGGCAAGCTTTCGCGCAACCCTTCACGCGACAACGTCACGCAGCGTGATGCGCGTGAAGACGCCGATATCATCGAGGAAGCATCTACCCGCGCCGCCTCGGTAATCCTGGCGCACCGTGTGGACTTGGCCCAGTGGCGCAGCATCGCTAACAAGCTGTGTGCAGTGCTGAGCGATATGGAAGTCACCAAGGACAATCAGACTGAATTTGCCCGCTCCCTGAACGCGGGCGTCGATGCTCAGTTGAAGGTGATCAAGGGCGAGCGCCAGGCCTACAGCCTGGACGACCAGCAGCATGAAGACACCTACGAGGATCGGCTGAAGCGGCTGATGGGCGACCAAGAAAGATGAGCCGTATCAGCTGCAAATTCTCTGCAGCTGATAGTCCGCCACTGTTCCAGCTTGCCATTGCAGCTCGCTGCGAACGTAGCGGACAACGGACTGTTGAGAGGCGCCGGCCTTCTGCGGCTTGGGGAAGTCATCATGGCGTCGGGCGAGTTCATATAGGGACGTCAGGCTCTTGAAGCCCAGCTTCGCGCAGACCTGCCCCTGGTTAGGTGCTGCTCGCTTATGTCGATGGTCATGGTGCTTTTGCTGTGATGTGTTGATGCCGGCTGAACTTCTCAACGCAGGCCTGGACATTTATTCATTCCAGAAGCTGGCGAGCTCCATATCCAGCCACAAGATGTCACTACCTAGCTTCAGTGGTTTGAAGCCGATCTTATCGAAGTACAGAGTGGTGGCATTCAGCGTTTTGGCAGTTGCGCTGCAGATGTCAGGGATAACCACACCCAGGGGGAGGAAGGCACGAGATATTCCAGTACTCAATCCAATCAAGGCAGTGCGCAAGGCACTCAGTTCGACAGCGCTGCCGCAGTACGGCTCCTCGAAAGAGAAGTGTGAAACCATGAGGCAGTCCTGGCTCATGCCGCTGCTCATCTCACCCAGTTCTTCCTGGAGTGCTTGGTATATCGTGAGTGCGTCCTGGCTCACATCGTCCGCAACCTGCTCAGGGTCATATCCCAGGTTAAGTGCTACGTCGAAGCGGAACAGTTGGATGTGAATGCTGCCTACCTGTACTTCGTCAGCTTCGTCAAAGCCATCCCCAGCCTGGGCCATGGCCTTCATCCGGTATGTCCGGACAAGATCCGATTGAACGTCATCATCAGGATCAGCCTGGAGGCTAAAGTCTGCAGAAACCGCGAGGCGAGTGAGGGGAGGGAGGTCTTCAGCGTTCATGCTTGGCTTCCTCATTATTCAGCGCTCTTGTGCGGTTGGACAGCAGTGCTATGCCTAGATGGCTCAAACTATCACAGCCTTCGCGGCAATTACGCGGATCACGAACACTAAAAAGGCTGGTCAGAAAGTGATCAAGTCAGGCCCAGTAACAGGTGCCCTGTATGCCTATGTGTATGCCTGAACTATAAATCGCCTTGCGGGCCAGTAAATACGGCGCTGTTCGATTCCTCTCAACGACCACCGAATTCAAGGCCTGCAGCGATGCAGGCCTTTTTCGTCTGGGGTGCGCGACGATGAAGGATAACGACGATGCCGCCGGCTCCAGCATTCTGCTCGCTTGCCATCGCCGATGGCGGCGTCGTCAGTCGTGTTTGCCCCATAGCTGTTCCAGGCGCTTGTCGCGGCCGCAGCCGTTGCGGTAGTAGGCGTAGCGCAGCGGGTTCTTCTGGTAATAGTCCTGGTGATACTCCTCGGCCGGATAAAAGGTGGTGGCGGGCAGGATTTCCGTGACGATCGGCTGGTTGAAGCGCCCCGAGGCTTGCAGAGCGGCCTTCGAGGCTTCGGCCAGCGCCTGCTCCTTGGGCGTGGCGTAGAAGATCGCGCTGCGGTATTGCGGGCCGTGGTCGCAGAACTGGGCGTTCGGGGTCAGGGGGTCGATGGTCGGCCAGTAGGCTTCCAGCAGTTTGGCGTAGCTGGTCTTGGCCGGGTCGTAACGCACCTGTACCGCCTCGATGTGACCGCTGCGGCCCGCCGAAACCTGTTCGTAGCTGGGGTTCTCCAGGTGTCCACCGATGTAGCCGGAGGCGGTGGACAGTACGCCGGGCACCTTGTCGAAATCCGCCTCGGTGCACCAGAAGCAGCCCCCGGCGAATACCGCAACAGCCGCAGCCTGTGAGCTGGAGTCGCTCGGCATCGCTGTCGGGGCCTGGCTTGTTTCGGCCGAACTCGGTCCGCAGGCGCTGAGCAACCCTGCCAGAAGCAGGGCGGCAGCGGTCAGCGGTCCGCGGGAGAGCCAGAATCGGACAGTAGCGGTCATGTTCAACTCCTGAGTGCGGGCAAGGCTTCGCCCTGGGGAATGAAACGCAACGCGACGCCGTTGTTGCACCAGCGTTCGCCGCGAGGCGGCGGGCCGTCGTTGAACAGGTGGCCCTGGTGCCCCTGGCAACGGGCGCAATGGTATTCGGTACGCGGGAAGATCAGCTTGAAGTCGCGCTTGAAGGCCGTGTGGCCGGCGATTGCCTGGGTGAAGCTGGGCCAGCCGGTGCCGCTTTCGTATTTGTGCTGGCTGTCGAACAGTGGCAGGTAGCAGGCGGCGCAGATGTAGGTGCCCGCGCGTTTTTCCTGGTTGAGCGGGCTGCTGCCTGGCCGTTCGGTGTCCTCTTCGAAAAGGACCGCATAGGCTTCTGGCGACAACAGTTCACGCCACTCGCTGGGCGCTTTGTCCAGCGGCACGACCGTTGCGGCCTGGCTGGAACCTTCGGCCAGGCTAAACGGCACCTGGCTGGCGAGCAGGGGTAGGGTAGGCAGCAAGGCTACACCTTGAAGGAATGAACGACGTTGCATGGCTGTTCTCTGCACGGTGATGTGTTCAATAGACGGGCTGATGGCGGACTTGTTACAGCCGCTGGCCGGTCTTTTGCGCAGGCTTGGGCGCGTCACCTTTATGGTTGGAACTCTAAGCAGCTACAGCGCCAGGGTACTCGCGGGAGCAAATGCTGCGCCAGAGGCGCGCTGTCCGCTGCAGGGTCTGCTAGTGCGCGGGCGGTTGTTCCGGGTCGGGCCGTGCGTCATCGATGATGGTGCGGTTGCGCCCGGCGCTTTTGGCCTGGTACAGGCATTGGTCGGCGCGCTCCAGCCAGGAGTCCCAATCCTCGTGGTTGCGCAGGATGGCGCCGCCGATCGAGACGGTCACCGTGCCGCCCGGGCCTGGCAGATTCTGGGCGATCTGCTGGTGCAGGTGGGTCGAGGCGGCTAGCAGGCCGCGCTCGTCGGTGTTGGGCAGCAGCAGAAGGAACTCTTCGCCGCCGAAGCGAAACAGGCGATCCTCCTGGCGTGAGCAGCACTTGATCAGGTCGACGAAGGCCACCAGCACCTGATCGCCAGCCTGGTGACCGAACCTGTCGTTGATCTGTTTGAAGTGATCCAGGTCCATCACCAGTGCGCCATAGCTGTTGCCGTGCCGGCGGTGGGTGGAGACGGCGATCTTCAGTTCCTCGTTCATCGCCCGGCGATTGCGCGCGCCGGTCAGCGGATCCTGGCTCGCCAGGATCTGCAACTGGTCGCGCTGGCTGCGGGTGCGGTAGGCGAAGATGAAGGCCATGGCGCTGGCCAGCAGGCCGGTGACCAGGAACGACACCATCTGGTAGCGGCTCTCGAATACCGTGCCCGGTACCAGCAGCGCATGGCCGGCCAGGGTCGACAGCACCAGTACGGTGGCCGCCGTGGCCTTCCCCGGGGAGACCATGAAGAAGTTGAACAGGATCAGCGGGTAGATCCAGAACAGCCCGTTGACCCCCAGGTTGATGGCGATCAGCGTCGCGCCCAGCGAGAAGATGATCGCCAGGTAGATGCCGGGTTTGACCGTGTCGCCGGTACGCCAGGCATGGAGCACGGCGCAGATGGTGGAGGCCACGATGATGGTGTCGGCGGCGCTGACCAGGTAATTGCCTTGTGCCAGCCGATACACGGCATAGGGCGAGATGCCCATGATGCCGAACAGGCTCATCAGGGTAATGATGGACAGCTGGAAGTCGTTGCGCAGCCGCTTGAGCAGTCGCTGGGTCAGTCTGGCCATGAATGGCTCTTGTCGTTGTTGTGGCTGAAGGATGCAGAGCTTTGCCTGAACCGGCAAGGGCAGATGTTGAACAAAGTGCCAGCATTTGCGCCAGGCTGGCGAATAGTGCGGCATTCGTCTGCCGAGGCTGTTGGCCGTGTGCCGGCTAGCGGTACAGGGCGATCAGATTTTTCGTGCGCCGATAGCGTGACAGGCGCTCGGCGAGTGCCGTGGGTAGGTTGGTGCAGGGCAGAAAGCCCAGGTTTTCATAGAAGCTGTGCAGCTCGGGATCACAGAACAGCCAGACCGGTTCGCCGGCCTGGACCAGGGCCTGCCCGAGCAATTGGCGCGCCAGCCCTTGGCGGCGTTGGCTCGGTGCGACGAACAGGCCGCTAAGCCAATGCCCCTGTGCCAGCGGGCGCAGGCACAGGGCGGCGACGATCTCGCTACGTTGCGCGACCCATATCTGGGCCCGGCGGTCGACACGCATGGGGGAGCGATGTGCACGGTAGAACTCATCCACCAGCGGCAGCAGTGGGGCAGGAAGAACGTGGCAGTGCAGATCGGGCATGCAGGGCAAATCGGTTATCGAAGGGTGGCGGATTCGGGGGCGGTCTGCCCTGCATCATGGCGAAGCAGGCGCTCGGCGGTGATCTCCGGCAGATCCTGGCGGTGCATGTACACCCGCAGCGGTTCGCCGATATTCAGGCGCTCGTCGATGCGCAGGTCGAGGAGCAGTTGAATGCGCTCGCGCTTGAGGGTCATCAGTTGCTCTGGTCCGGCGCACCAGACGAACTCGCAGCTCGGGGTGATGCTGTCCTGCGGCACATCCAGGCCGAACGAATCTTCGCTGAAGCGCACGATATGTTGGGCGGTTCTGCCATTGAAGCCGACAAAACCCTGCAGTTGGTCGGCGGCCTCGCAGATGCTGGCGGACGTGATACTCATATGAACCTCGCGCGTTACGACTGTTTGAACCCGTGGGGGTTGGTCGCTACAGGCTAAGGCGTTGCGCGCAACGTGCATTGCTTCTGATCAATAGCCCGACGGTTAGGCCCGAATCCGTGCTGGCGAGGTGCCGTTTGGCTTGGCCCGCCCGTCGAACGGGCAACTGGGCATGCTGTCGGCCAGTGTGTCCGGTCCGCCGCCTGCTGATACTACTCGTCCGTGAAGGTGGAAAAGACGTTGATCTGGCCGAAAGGGGCGCTGTGCATGCCGACATTTACCGCCATCAATGGCGAGTTGTTGATCCAGATGTCGTCGATCACGATGGTTTTGCCGATGTCTTCATTGTCCGCTGCCACCAGCAGGTAATAAGTACCGTCTTCCGGTGCCTCGCCATCCCAGCCCAGGCTGATCTGGCCGACGCTGGTCGTGGCCCGCGAGGGTTGGCTGGCGATCACAGTGCCATAGGCGTCGAGCAGCAGCGCGCGCGGCTTGAGGGCGAACTTGTTGAAACCCAGGCAGGCGTTGTGGCAAAGCGAATTGACGTTGAGCGCATAGCGCTCGCCCTGTTTCAGTTGCAGGGAGAACACCCGGTAATTGGAGATCGAGCTGCCGAAGTCCAGGCGCGGCTGGTCCGCGCCAATCTGCCAGGTTGGCGGCAACAATCCGGGGTTCACCGGCAGGGGAATCGCCTGGACATTGTGGATGGCTTCGAGATTGCTCTTGGCGATCGGGCCCTTTGCCGAGCGTACGGCGTGTTCATAGGTCGACTGCGGGTTGCTGGCGCAGGCACCGAGCAGCAGACAGGTGGCCAGAGTGATTAGCAGGCGCATGATAAAACTCCTAGGTGACAACGTCCTTGTGTGCCCATAACGCGCTTCCTGCGTGACGGGGCGCGCATTCTACTCGCTTCGACCAAGCCTGGGTGTGATCGATGCCCTGTGTTCGTTTGACGGCGCATATTATAGACCAGCCCAGCGACGTCGGCGGTTGAATGCCATGCCCTTGCCGGTCACCCGGTCCTGGACTACAGCGCTGTAACCAGGGCATACGGCGGCAGAGGACCATAGCCGCGTCGATCCCGCTGGATCACTCCGCGCCGAGAATCTCCTGCATGACCACGGCGAGGTCGCGGATGGTCTGCGTGCCATTGCCGGTAAAGGTCGAGCCATGCATGGTCGCGAGCGTCCTGGGCTTGAGCTGCGCCAGACGCTCCAGGGTTGGCGCGGTCTGCCGGGTGTAAGGCATGTAGGAGGCGAACGGGCTGCTTTCATAGTCCAGCAGTGTTTGCCTGGCCCTGCCGATCACATCCGCGGAGGTGATCGGCTCGACATCGCCGTTCTGGTGGAAGAGGTCGGAGCAGAGCAGGGTGCCCTGGGTTTCCTCGAAGAACAACCCGGCATCCCAGCAGTGCGGGACGTGCGGCGTGCGCAGGAAGCGCAAGCGGTATTTGCCGGTGCTGATCAGTTCCCCGTCGGCGAGCGCCTGAGCCGGCCTGGCGGCGACCACATCGTCGACACTCACCAGCTTGCCCACCAAACTGCACAGGGCGCCGGCCTCTGGCGCCAGGGTCTGCCACTCGCGCAGCGAACCGCACTCATCGGCCTCGAAGTGGCTGAACGCGATCCAGCGCAGGGTGCTGGGGTCGATCAGCGTTGCCACGGCGTCCCGCACGGCGGAAAACAGGCCGCGCATGCCGGTGTGCAGCAGCAGGGGCTGCTCGTCGCGCAGGAGGAATTGATTGAACTGCAGGTCGGCCTCGCGAACATAGGTCGAGATCCGGAACAGGTCCGGGGCGATTTCGCTGACAGTGGTCATGGTGGTCTCCCTTATCCAGATTGCTGCGCCGGGTGGCAACTGTCCGAACACATCAGGAGTTTGCGCGGCGAAGCATTAATCAGATGTCCGCCCTGCATCTGCCTTGTCTGGCAGCAGGCTGCTGGAACGATGCCATCAGCAACTATAGCTCTTGCCTACTACAGCCTACGGCGAGGCCGGATCGATCCGTGTGTGGGGGGAAGGGCGATCGTGCCCCGCCTGCCTCTTGTTTGGGGGCGGAGACGAATAGCGTTCGAAAAAACTGTTCTGTTCATGCTCGGTCCCTCTGCAATCAGTATTTCAGCTGATTTTCAGGACGTTGATTATGGTCAATCAATGATTCGTTAGGCATGCAACTATTTCGCCTGGATTTATCAATAGTTCTGCCAGTAAGGATGAGGACAGGCATATGAAAGAGTTGAACTGCAAACTTGCCACAATGTTCTGTGTGGCCGTTTCTTGCGCCTGGGCGCTAACCTCGACAGCGGCAGTTGCCGCGACCGAAGCGGAGTTGCCGGTGATCGTTCAGGAGCTGGTCGCGCCCCCGGCGCTGCCGGCACCTATTACGCGCAAGAGCCCGGCGCGGGTGGTGGTCAATCTGACCGTGGAAGAAGTCGAACGGGAAATAGCGCCCGGTACGCGCTACATGTTCTGGACGTTTGGCGGCACCGTGCCGGGCAAAATGATTCGGGTGCGTGAAGGCGATACCGTTGAACTGCATCTGCAGAATCTGGCCAGCAACAAGCTGCCGCACAATATCGATCTGCATGCCGTCAGCGGCCCCGGTGGCGGCGCCGAGCAAACCCTGATCGCCCCGGGCAACGAAGCGGTCTTCACCTTCAAGGCCTTGGCCTCGGGGTTGTATGTCTATCACTGCGCCACTGCGCCAGTGGGCATGCATGTGGCCAATGGCATGTACGGCATGATTCTGGTCGAACCCAAGGAGGGCATGTCCAAGGTTGACCGTGAATACTATGTAATGCAGGGCGATTTCTATACCAGCGGCGCCTACCGTGCCGACGGCCTGCAGAACTTCGATATGCAGAAAGCAGTCGACGAAAAACCCACCTATGTGTTGTTTAACGGTGCCGATGGCGCCTTGACCGGCAAGGGTTCGCTGGCCGCCAACACCGGCGAAAAAGTGCGGATGTTTTTCGGCGTCGGCGGCCCCAATTTGGTCTCCAGCTTTCATGTGATAGGCGCGATCTTCGACCGCGTCTATGGCGATGGCGGCACCGGTTATCAGGAGAATGTGCAAACCACCCTGGTGCCGCCTGGCGGCTCGACTATCGTCGAATTCGTGCCCAAGGTGCCGGGCAACCTGACCCTCGTCGACCACTCGCTGACCCGCGCCTTCAACAAGGGTGCAGTTGGTTTGCTGACGGTCAGCGGTGCCAAGCAGCCGGAGATTTTCGGCGAAGGCGTGAAGCAGCCCCTGCCTGCGGTGGCGGGCCAGGTAGCCGCGGCCAAGGCGCCGCTGCCGAAGATACCCAATGGCGATGTCGCTATGGCGCGTGGCAAGGCGGTTTACGAGCGGGTCTGTGCGGCCTGCCACTTGCCCGATGGCACAGGGGTGGCGGGGGTATTCCCGCCGCTGGCCAACTCCGACTTCTTCCAGGAACGGCCATATGAGATGGCCTATATCGTCCTGCACGGTCGCAGCGGCAAGCTGGTGGTCAACGGGGAGCACTACAACGGTGTGATGCCGCCGCAGGATCTGAATGACAACGATGTGGCGGCGGTGATCAATTACATCAATGTGGCCATGAACCAGGGCAAGCCGGTCCTGACCGCGGAGCAGGTCAGTGAAATGCGTCAGGTCAAGAAGTAATGAAGTTGGCGGCGCCACTCGCCTGCCGCTGCGGCGCGTTGCTGCTCTGGCTCCTCTGGGGCGTGCTGGGCAGTGCCCGGGCCGCCGACTACCTGTTGCTGGCGGGTGGCGAGTTTCGCAGCGTGTTGCCGGCCGATGGTGAGCGTTCCGCGGCCAGCATCCGGCCATTCTGGCTACGCAGCACGCCGGTGAGCAATGCCGAGTACCTGGGGTTTCTCCAGGCGCATCCGCAGTGGCGGCGTGGTGCGGTGCCTGCGGTGCTGGCCGGCGCCGACTATCTGGCGTCGTGGGTCGGGCCGCTGGCGTTCGCGCCGCTGCAGGCCGATGCGCCGGTGACCCAGGTCAGCTGGCATGCCGCCCAGGCCTTCTGCTCCAGTGAGCAGGCGCGTTTGCCGACCTGGTACGAGTGGGAGTTTGCCGCCGCGGCCGACGAACTGCGCGCCGATGCGCGCGGGGATCCGGTTTGGCTGGCGCGCATTCTCGCCTGGTATTCGCGTCCGGCCAACCTGCCGCCCCAGGCCATAGCGCTGCAGCCAGCCAATTACTACGGCATCCATGATCTGCACGAACTGACGTGGGAGTGGGTCGAGGACTTCAACGGTCTGTTCGTCAGCGCAGACAGCCGGACCCAGGGCGAGCAGAAACAGCTGGCCTTCTGTGGTGGCGCGGCCCTGTCGCTGAACGACAAGGACAACTACGCGGTTCTGATCCGTTTGGCCCTGCTGGCGGCCATGGAGGCCAATCAGGGCGGCAACTATCTGGGTTTTCGCTGCGCGCGCGACCCAGCCCCTCAATTATCAGGAAGCCCCAATGAGTAGAGTCAAACGTATGGGTCTGGCGCTGCACGGCGCCTTGTTGTCCGCGGTCTTGCTGCTGACCCCCGGCGTATTATCGCTGGCACAGGCGGCGCCGGTGAATACCGCGCTCGCCGGCTTGCCCGCCGACTCGCTGTATGGCTTGGCGATGCCCCTCACCGATGCACAGGGCGAGCGTTTCGATTGGCGCGAGATGGCTGGCACGCCGCTGCTGGTTACCATGTTCTATGGCGACTGTGCCTCGGCCTGTCCGGTGCTGATGCAGAGCCTGCAGCGGACCATTGCCGAGCTTCGGCCCGAGGCGGGTACGCTTCGGGTGCTGATGGTCAGCCTGAATCCGCAGCATGATACGCCCGCCTCGTTGGCGCATCTGAGCCACATGCACGAGCTCGATCAGCGCTTTTTCCGCCTGGCGGTGGCAGCGAGCGAAGGGCATACCCGCGCCATGGCGGCGGCGTTACGGATCAAGTATCGGGTTCTGGACACTGGCGAAATAAGCCACAACACCAGGGTCACCCTGTTGAATGCCGATGGTCAGGTCACCGCCAGCAGCACATTGCTCAAGCCCGTCGCGGACCAGGCCCTGCTTCTGGCGGTTCGTCAGGTTTTGCAGTAAGCGCTTGTGAATAAACACTCGCCTACGGCGACCGCCTCCGGCCGTCCGCTGCTGATGTAGCGTGCTTTGCCGCGAACGCCTGGAGGCGGCTTCGCGGCGGCGCTGTATATTTTCACCGCCTCTGCGCGGGAGGGCGAGCGCGGATGGTTGCCGGTCCGCGTCGCCGCTGCCCTGACTGCATGGTTGCGCCACGGCTGTCTATGCTTAGCGCATCGAAGGCGGCTCGAGCATGCGGGGCTATTGCAGCCCGTTGCTTTGTTTGCGGGTGAGGGCGAGCCGGCCTGTTGTCGTCCACGTTCGTGGCAGAGTCATCCGCTTGGCGGTGTAGCAGTTCGTCCAGGCCCGAAGCCGGATCCGTCCGCAATGACAGTGCGCCGTCCGCTCAAGATTCTTTTCTATTGCAATGTGCTGATTGTCGGCCTGCTGCTGGGCTACAAGGTCTATCTCAATGTTGTGCTGTCCGACTTCGAGGCCGAGCACGCCCCTCAGGTCGAGGCGATCCAGGCGCGGCTGGAGAACCGCGACAGCTTCAGCTTCGCGGTGGTGGGCAATATCAATAATTCCGTCGGCATTTTCGAGCGACGCATTATTCCCATGCTCAACGCGTCCGGGGTCGATTTCATCATCTCCGCCGGTAATGCGGTCAGCGGTGGCGGCGAGGACAAGTACCGGGCGCTGCACGGCACCCTGAGCCATTTGCAAATACCCTACGTGCTGACCTTTGGCGCCCATGAATACGAAGAGTTCGGCAGCTATCGCTTCTACGAGCACTTCGGTCCGCATTTTTTCAGCTTCCGGGCCGGTCACAGTCGCTTCATCTTTCTCGACAGCACCGGCAAAACCCCTTGGCGCTGGCAGGTCCTCTGGCTCAAGGCGCTTTTGCGTCAGGGCGATGCGCGGCACACCTTTGTCTTTACCGGCAAGCCGCTGCTGCACGGTGAGGCGCCTGTCCGCTTTACCGACGAACAGGATTACCTGCAGCCTGCGGCGTTCCGTGACGCGCTGCTGGGGCTGATCGCCGAACACCCGGTCGATGCGGTATTTGCCGCCAATCTGCCGCTGTTTTCCGAGCAGCAGCGCGGCGCTACCCGCTTCATCACCAGCGGCGGGGCGGGTGGCCTGCTCCTGAGTGATCGGGCCAGTTTTCATCATTATGTGCAGGTCTCGGTATCTGCGCAGGGCATCGACATTCAGGTGCAGCAACTCGACGTGGGTCAGCACCCGCTGTTCAAGCAGCTCGAGAACATCTGGCTGTTCATCTATTCGCTGTTCTACGTCGGCTACCTGAATTTCATTCTGCTGGTCTGCGGCCTGGCCATCGCCGCCATCAAGCTCTACACCTTGGCTTTCGCCGAGCGCGACTATTATCCGAACTTCGATCTGGATCCCTCGCCCTGGCTGGAGAAACCGCTACGGGTGGTGATGTTCACCAACAACTACCTGCCCTTTATCGGTGGTGTTCCCATCTCGATCGAACGGCTGTGGCGGGGGCTGGCAGCCTTGGGCAACGCTGTGCTGCTCGTTGCGCCACGTTATCGGGATCAGCCGCGGGTGGAGACGCACGTGCTCAGGGTGCCGTCGATCCTGGCTCTGGGCGAGAAGCGCGAGTTCCGCCTGGCCAATATTTTTCTACGGCGTATCGGCCAGGAGGTCAGAGACTTTCGCCCCGACCTGATTCATCTGCACCATCCTTTCTGGCTCGGTTCGCTGGGCCTGTTGCTGGCGCATCGGCTGCGCGTGCCGGCGGTTTTCAGCTACCACACCCGGCTGGAGCACTATGCTCACTTCGTGCCGCTGCCTGGCATGCTCTTTCGCAACTTCATCTCCCATGCGCTGATCAAGCGTTTCGCCAATAAATGCGATGCGGTGATCGTGCCCACTTACTCCGCCGAAGAGTATTTGCGCATGATCGGTGTGAAGAAACCGGTCTTCGTGCAACCCACGGGCATCGACTACCGGCGCTTTCAAGAGGTGACAGCGCAGCAGGTCGCCCGCCTCAGGAGCTCGCTGGGCATTGGCGACGAGCAAGTCCTGATCAGTGTTTCGCGGCTTTCCAATGAAAAGAACATCGACTTCCTCATCGATGCGATCGCCAGCCTGCGCGGGCAGACCGAACGGCCTTTCCTCGTCCTGATGATCGGTGACGGCCATCAGCGCGAGCGGCTGCACCGGCGTATCGACGAGCTGAATCTCGCGGGTCATTTCAGGTTGCTCGGCGCCGTGCCACCAGAGGACATGGCGATCTACTACCGGCTGGGCCAGCTGTTTCTTTTCGCCTCCAAATCGGAGACCCAGGGCATGGTCATTCTGGAAGCCATGGCGGCCGGCTTGCCCGTGGTGGCGGTGCGCTCGAGTGGTATCGACGACGTGATCAGGCAGGGTTACAACGGTTTCAAGACGCCGGAGAACCTGGCCCTGTGGTGCGCGCGGGTGACCCAACTGCTCGAGGACGAGCGGCTGCGCGAAGAGATGTCCGACCATGCCCTGCTGGTGGCGGCGGAGCACTCCATCGAGAAGTTCGCCGAGGGCGTCAAGGAGATCTACGGCACGGTCTTGGCCGCCTCGCGTGCCCAGCAAGGCGGTCGCTGGCGTTGATGGTGTGTCGCTAGGCGCACCTCTATAGCAGCCGGCTTTCGCGGCGCAGGCGGCGCAGCACCCAGTGGCGGTAGCACCAGGAGAACATGGGTTTGAGACCGGGCAGGTCGAGCAGCCAGGCCAGTGGGCGCAGGGCGGGAGTGCGCGACATCAGCAGGATATAGGCGTCCAGTTCGCGGTGAATGCGGCCTTGGGCGTCTTCGACGTGCAGTTCGGTCAGCGCCAGATAGGGGTCGATGCCTGCCGCACGCAGCTGCTCCTCCTTGCCATTGATATCCACCCACTCCACGCTGTCGTCGCTGCGCGTGCGCAGCCGCTCATAACGGCGCCGGTCGGCCACGCAGCGCGGGCAGGCGCCGTCGTAATAGACCTTGAGTCTGGCCATGGGGTTGGCCTGCTTGGGGAATTATTAGCAGTTTAGAGCAGAAACGCGCGCC
The DNA here is from genome assembly GCF_041601375.1 of Pseudomonas sp. Taxonomy (GTDB): domain Bacteria; phylum Pseudomonadota; class Gammaproteobacteria; order Pseudomonadales; family Pseudomonadaceae; genus Aquipseudomonas. The sequence goes on from NZ_JBFIIG010000013.1 coordinate 13,728, forward strand.
CCTCGGGCGAGGGGCGCGGCGGTTCAGCGGTTGTGAAAATTTCGAGCGCCGTAGCGAGAGTTTTCCTAGCCTCTCAGACCAGCTCGGCCCACAGGTCGTATTCGTCGGCGTCGACGATGCGCACCCTTACCTTGTCGCCGGGTTTGACCTCGGTGCTGGCGATAAACACGCTGCCGTCGATTTCCGGGGCGTCGGCGTAGCAGCGCGCCACTGCGCCCTGGTCGTCGACTTCGTCGATCAGGACTTCCAGTTCCTTGCCGACCTTCAGCTGCAGGCGGGCGGCGCTGATGACTTGTTGGTGGGCCATGAAGCGGTCCCAGCGGTCCTGCTTGATCTCGTCCGGCACGTGGCTGTCGAGCAGGTTGGCCGATGCGCCTTCTACCGGCGAGTACTGGAAGCAGCCGACACGGTCGAGTTGGGCCTCGGTCAGCCAGTCGAGCAGGTACTGGAAGTCTTCTTCGGTTTCGCCGGGGAAGCCGACGATGAAGGTCGAACGGATGGTCAGTTCCGGGCAGATCTCGCGCCAGTTCTTGATCCGCGCCAGGGTCTTGTCTTCGAAGGCCGGGCGCTTCATGGCCTTGAGCACTTTCGGGCTGGCGTGCTGGAAGGGGATGTCCAGGTACGGCAGCAGCTTGCCGGCGGCCATCAGCGGGATCAGCTCGTCGACATGCGGGTAGGGGTAGACGTAGTGCAGGCGTACCCAGATGCCCATGCTCGAAAGCGCTTCGCAGAGTTCGGTCATGCGGGTTTTCACCGGCTGGCCGTTCCAGAAGTCGGTCTTGTATTTCAGGTCGACGCCGTAGGCGCTGGTGTCCTGGCTGATCACCAGCAGCTCCTTGACCCCGGCCTTGACCAGGCGCTCGGCTTCGCTGAGCACTTCGCCGACCGGGCGGCTGACCAGCTTGCCGCGCATCGAGGGGATGATGCAGAAGCTGCAGCTGTGGTTGCAGCCTTCGGAAATCTTCAAATAGGCGTAGTGCCGCGGGGTCAGCTTGATGCCTTGCGGCGGCACCAGGTCGATCAGCGGGTTGTGTTCGGTAGAGGGCGGCACCACTTCGTGTACGGCGTTGAGTACCTGCTCGTATTGCTGTGGGCCGGTGACCGACAGTACGCTGGGGTGCACGTTGCGGATCGCACTCTCTTCCACGCCCATGCAGCCGGTAACGATGACCTTGCCGTTCTCGGCCAGGGCCTCGCCGATCACTTCCAGGGACTCGGCCTTGGCGCTATCGATAAAGCCACAGGTGTTGACCACCACCACGTCGGCGTCCTGATAAGTCGATACGACTTCGTAACCTTCCATGCGCAGTTGCGTGAGGATGCGTTCGGAATCGACCAGGGCCTTCGGGCAACCGAGGCTTACGAATCCGACTTTCGGCGTGGCGGGGGTGGACATGCGGCGAACCTCAGGCTTTGAAGGATGGGCGCTGGAGGCGCCTCTGATCAAAAAGTGCGCAATTCTAGCGGTGGATTGCCGGATTGGCCAGCACTTGAGGGGCTGTGAACAGACGCTCGCCTCCTGCGAGCGCCATCAGGCACCCTTCGCTCCGCCCCATTACCTCGAGCAATCCGCGTCCGCAGGGTGATACTCGCCGCAGGCAATGCGCCGTCAGTCACTGATACGGAGCACATCCGGCGGGCGTTCGGCGTTCTCTTCGGCCGGTGCGCCTAGCCGCTCTCCGACTCTGCGTGTCGGCGATCAGGCCCGGTGCGGCAAAATGCGCAGCAAGGTATTGTCGCGGCTTATGAAGTGGTGAAGCAGGCCGGCGACGGTGTGCAGGCCGATCAGCCAGTAGCCGGCGACCCCGGCCCATTCGTGCCATTCCTCTATAGTGCCGGCGAGCTTGGGCGTCTTGTCGACCAGCGCCGGCAGTTCGAGGCCGAAGAAGGGTATGGGCTTGCCGGCCGCGCTGAGGATCAACCATCCGGCCAGCGGTGCGCCGATCATCAGGGCGTAGAGCGCCAGGTGCATTATGTGCGCGGGCAAGCTCTGCCAGGCGGGCGGGGCGGGATTGATCTTCGGTGTCGGGGCAACGAAGCGAGCCAGCAGACGCAGCCAGACCAGCGCGAATACCGCCATGCCGAGCATGAAGTGCCACTGTTTGAGCAGGTCGCGGGTTTCGCTGCCTTTGGGGAAGTTGCCCTTGAGTTCGATGCAGGCATATACGCCTGCGATCAGGGCCAGCATCAGCCAGTGCAGGGTGATCGATAGACTGCCATAACGAGTGTCGGTATTTTTCCAGGACATGCTGATGCGGCTCCGCTGCTGTTTGGTTTGAACAGCGCAAGCATGGGCACGTGAAGCTTAAGCTTTGCTGAGAGCTTGTGAAAAAACTCTCGCCTACTGCGACCGCCTCCAAACGCTCGCTGCTGGCGTTGCGCTACGTGAAAAGCAGGGTCATTTAGCTCACTAAACTCCCCTGCTTTTCACCTAGCGCGCCTTGCCGCGAACGCCTGGAGACGCTCTCGCTACGGCGCTCGATTTTTTCACAACCTTTGAGCGGGAACGCTGTTCGCGCCTGGAATCCCGAACGACGGAAAGCAAAAAGGCCACTCGATTGAGTGGCCTTTTTGAGTATCTGGTTGCGGGAGCAGGATTTGAACCTACGACCTTCGGGTTATGAGCCCGACGAGCTACCAGACTGCTCCATCCCGCGCCGCCAATTCTATCCGTATGAGTATTCTTGTCAACTGATTTCTGCTTTTCAATCAATTGCTTAAGCGAGTCTGGAAGGCGCAAACGAAAAAGGCCACTCGATTGAGTGGCCTTTTCGGAAACTGGTTGCGGGAGCAGGATTTGAACCTACGACCTTCGGGTTATGAGCCCGACGAGCTACCAGACTGCTCCATCCCGCGGCGCCAATTCTATCGCCAAAAAACCGTCTGTCAACGCTTGTCTTGGGGAAAACTGTTGTTCGTTCAGGTGCTTAGCGTTGTATTGGGGGCTTGAATCAGGCTTCAGGCCAGACTGGCCGGGGCTTGGCGAGGGGGGTGGCCGGGCGAGCGGGGTGTCGGGGCTGGCCTGCCTGGTGGGGTTCTGCGCCGGCCGATCATCGCTGGCATAGCCCAGCAACCCGCTGTTGGGCTAGAGTCGGCGGCTATTCAGTTGGAGAATGATGATGGGACTCGAATGTAAAGCCTGCGGTGCGCCACTGGCGAACCAGGCAACGACCTGCCCAGCCTGCGGCGCCGAAGTGCCGAAGAAGACCAAGCTGCTGCCGCTGGCGGCCTTCATGCTGATCGTGATCCTGGTGATTCAGGCCTATATGAACAAGCCCGACCCCGAGCCCGAGGCGGTCGAGCCTGCGCCAGCGACCGAAACGCAGTAGCGGACGGCTGAACTAACGACAGCAGAATATGAGCGCCAGAAAAATCATCCACGTCGATTGCGACTGCTTCTATGCCGCCATCGAGATGCGTGACGACCCGAGTCTGGCTGGCAAGCCGCTGGCCGTGGGCGGCGCTGCGGACCGGCGCGGGGTGATAGCCACCTGCAATTACGAGGCCCGCGCCTACGGAGTGCGTTCGGCGATGGCCTCCGGGCACGCGCTCAAGCTGTGCCCGGACCTGCTGATCGTCAAGCCGCGGATGGAGGCATACAAGGCGGTGTCGCGCGAGGTCCAGGCGATCTTCCGCGACTACACCGAGCTGATCGAGCCACTGTCGCTGGATGAGGCCTATCTGGATGTGTCGGACAGCCCGCACTTTGCCGGCAGCGCCACGCGGATTGCCCAGGACATTCGTCGGCGGGTCTCGCAGGAGCTGCATATCACCGTCTCGGCGGGTGTGGCGCCGAACAAGTTTCTGGCCAAGATCGCCAGCGACTGGAAGAAACCCAACGGCTTGTTCGTGATCACGCCGGATCGGGTCGAGGAATTTGTGGCGGCCTTGCCGGTGAGTAAGTTGCACGGGGTCGGCAAGGTGACCGCCGACAAGCTGGCGCGGCGCGGCATCCGCACCTGCGCCGACCTGCGCGAATGGCAAAAGCTGAGCCTGGCGAAAGAGTTCGGCAGCTTCGGCGAACGCCTCTGGGGGCTGGCCCGGGGCATCGACGAGCGCGCGGTACAGACCGACAGCCGGCGCCAGTCGGTCAGCGTGGAAACCACCTACGACCAGGACCTGCCGGATCTGCCGGCCTGTCTGGCGCAATTGCCGCAGTTGCTCGACGAGCTGGCGCGGCGCATGGCGCGGCTGGATGCGAGTTATCGGCCGGAAAAGCCCTTCGTCAAGATCAAGTTCCATGACTTCACCCAGACCACCCTGGAGCAGGCCGGTGCGGGTCGTGATCTGGACAGTTACCAACTGCTGCTGAGCGCCGCCTTCACCCGCGGCAACAAGCCGGTACGTTTATTGGGCGTCGGCGTGCGCCTGCACGATTTGCGCGGGCGGCATGAGCAGTTGGAGTTGTTTGCCCGTTGAGCTGGCGCTGCGGCTGTATATCCGAGCGTCATACGTAGGGGGGAGCGCCGTGTCCTCGAGATCGCGCTGTCGCGCAGCTAACTGGGTTCGTGGGACTTCCCTCTCGTAGGAGCGGCTTTAGCCGCGAATTCTTCGACGCACAACAAAAGCTTCGCGGCTAAAGCGGAACGCCGCCCGGCCGCTCCTACAAGAAACGCTATAACCCATAAAATCAATGAGATATGGGTTGTTTGAAAAGAGATCGTCCGTCGTCCAGACGCCGCGCTGTCGCGCAGCAAACGTGCTAGCCCGCTAGCACCTGTAGGAGCGGCTTCAGCCGCGAAGCTGTGCTGTGCCGCGAAGAATTCGCGGCTGAAGCGGAACGCTGTCCGGCCCGTCCGACTGTCTCAGCCTTGTTCCGGCCACAGGCGCAGCGGTTTGCCTTCTGCCGGCCACAGGCGCAGTTGCTCGATCGGCGAGACATCCCAGCGCTGCACCTGGCCCAGGCTGTCGAGGAAGCGCGCTTCCTGTTCCATCAGCGCCGGGGCGCACAGCTTGCGGGTGCTGCCGGCGGCGCCGAAGCTGAGTTTCTCTCCGTCCAGGGTGTAGCTGGCGAACCAGTGATTGCAGCCGGCGTTGCCGTAGGCGCGACCGTCCTCGCCGAGGGTGATGGTCAGGTGGCTGCGGTCGATCAGCGGGCGTTCACCAATCCATTCGACCCGATAGCTGCGTTCGGTCTCCAGTTGCAGGGGCGCGCTGGCGCAGCCGAGCAGGCTGGCGCTGAGCAGGCCAATGGCGAGGGCGCGCTTCATGCGGCTTGCTTTCGGCATTTCGGGCACAGGTGCTGGCCTTTCTGGCTGCGCCAGCCGAGCTCGTTGATCCGTGCCTCGGCTGCTGGCGCCTGGGCTTTCTTGCCCAGCGCGGCATCGACGGCAAACTCGAAGTCGAGTTGTGCGGCGCAGCCGTCGCAGTTGACCTGCCAATTGAAGATCGCCAATTCGCCAAAGACCGGGCCCTTGGCGACTGCAATCCATTGCCCGGGAGGGTTGATCAGGTGGCGCACCTTCTCGACTTCGAGGCGCATGCTCAGCTCGCGGCTGCCCTTGAGCGTGACCAGCAGGCTGTCTCCGCTGCGCATCGAGCCGCCGTTGCCCGTTACCTGGTAACGGCCCGGTGCCAGGGCGCGGCATTCGGTCAGGGTGTGCTCGGGGTTGAGCAGGTTGTAGCGAAAATCGTGTTCGGCCATGGTTCCTCCAAGTCAGCGCAAATGCTATCACGCGCCGGGCTGCACCTGATTGCTCGGTGTGCCGGCGGCCCAGGCGGCGATGTTGTCCAGGGTGGTGCGGGCGATAGCCGCCAGCGCTTCCTGGGTGAGGAAGGCCTGGTGGGCGGTGATTATGACGTTGGGAAAGGTCAGCAGGCGTGCCAGCACATCGTCTTGCAGGGGCTGGTCGGAGCAGTCCTCGAAGAACAGCTCGGCTTCTTCCTCGTAGACATCCAGGCCGAGGTAGCCGAGTTGGCCGCTTTTCAGGGCGCCGATCAGCGCCGGGGTCTCGATCAGGGCGCCGCGTCCGGTGTTGATCAGCATGACCCCGGGTTTCATTTGCTGCAGGCTCTGAGCGTTGATCAGATGGTGGCTGTTCTCGGTCAGCGGGCAGTGCAGGCTGATGATGTCGCTGTCGGCTAACAGCTGCGCCAGCGCTACCTGGCGGCCGCCCACTTCCTTCAGGTCCGCCACGGGGCGCGGGTCGAACACCTGCAGGCGGCAGCCAAAGCCGGCCATGATCCGTGCGAAGGCCATGCCGATCTGGCCGGCGCCGATGATGCCAATGTTCTTGCCATGCAGGTCGAAGCCGGTCAGGCCGTGCAGGGAAAAATCGCCTTCGCGGGTGCGGTTGAAGGCGCGGTGAATGCGTCGGTCGAGCGCCAGGATCAAGGCTGCGGCATGCTCGGCCACCGCGTGCGGTGAATAGGCGGGCACCCTGACCACGCACAGGCCAAGCCGCTGCGCGGCCTTGAGGTCGACATGGTTGTAGCCGGCCGAGCGCAGGGCGATCAGGCGTGTGCCACCGTCGACCAGACGCTCCAGCACGGGCGCCGAAAGGTCATCATTGATAAAGGCGCAGACCACTTCATGGCCCACCGCCAGGGCGGCGCTGTCGATGCTCAGGCGCGCCTGCTGGTAGTGCAATCGATAGTCGGCAGGCGCGCCTGCGGCATTGAAACTGTCGCTGTCGTAGGACTTGCTACTGAAAAAGAGAATACGCATTTCGACTCCTGGGCAGCCTGTCCGAGAATGCCGATTGACTGCAAGTTGTAGGTTGGGCCGGGCCGCGCAGGCCGGGCCGCGTAGGTCGGGCCGCCCTAGGCCGGCCTGGCCCAACCAACAAGATTACATGTTCTCGGACAGGCGGCTAGGCACTGATCTGCGCCTCATTGGCCAGTCGTTCTATCGCCGCGTCGAGCAGGTCCAGTGCACTGGACGCGGCGGGGTCATTCTGTTTCAGCAGGGTTTCGCTGCGCTGACAGGCGGCGCGCAGTTGCGGTACGCCACAATAGCGGGTGGCGCCGTGCAGGCGGTGCACACGTTCGATCAGGGCGTTGCGTTCGCCCGCCTCGCGGGCCTGGCGGATGGCCTGGCGATCGGCCGGCAGACCGGCCAGCAGCATGCTCAGCATGTCGGCGGCCAGGTCGGCTTTGCCGGCTGCCAGGCGCAGGCCTTCTTCTGCATCCAGTACGTGCAGGCCGCGGCCTGCGTTGGCGTCTTCGCTGTCCTGTTCGGGGCCCTGATTGCGCAGCGCCAGACCGGTCCATTTGAGCACTACCTGGGCCAGTTGCCGTTCGCTGATGGGTTTGGTTAGGTAATCATCCAGGCCGCTTTGCAGCAGGGCGCGTTTTTCGTTGGCCAGGGCATGGGCGGTGAGGGCGACGATGGGGGTGGGGTGGTGGTCGTGCTCGTTCTCATGCTGGCGAATCGCTTCGGTGGTTTGGCGGCCGTCCATGCCGGGCATCTGCACGTCCATGAGAATCAGGTCGAAGCTTTGCTGCTGGGCTTTTTCCAGGGCTTGGTAGCCGCTGTTGGCCGTGCTGACCTGGGCGCCCATGTCGTCCAGCAGGGTTTGCACCAGCAGCAGATTGGCCGGGTTGTCGTCGACGCAGAGCACTCGCGGTGGGCGGCTGGGCGCGGGCGGGCTGGCTTCCGTGCGGGCTTGCCGCGGGCTGACCAGATCGGCCAGCGCGCGCTGCAGCTTGCGTGTGCAAGCCGGTTTGGCCTGGAGCTGGGTGTGCGCGTCGGGCAGGACTTCATGATAGAGCGCCTGTTCGGTGGTCGGGCAGAGCACCACGGTCTTGCAGGCGAGGCGCTCGAGGTCCCAGATACGCTGGCCAAGGCGCTCCGGCGGCAGGTGCTGGGCGCTGACGCCGAGTACGGCGATGCCCAGCGGTTGGCTGCTGTGGTGCGCGCTGGCTACCGCTTCGAGCAGGTTGTCGAGGTTGTCGAAGGTGCTGACCAGCAGGCCGCAGTCTTCCAGTTGATGTTGCAAGGCCTGGCGCGACAGCTCATGGCTCTCCAGGATGGCCGCGCGGCGCCCGAGGAGGGGCGGGCGGGGCAGGTCTTCGGCGTCGTCCCGGGCTTTGGGCAGGCTCAGGCTGACCCAGAACTCCGAGCCCTCGCCAGGCGTGCTGTCGACGCCGATCTCGCCGCCCATTTGCTCGATCAGGCGCTTGGAGATCACCAGGCCCAGACCGGTGCCGCCGGCCTGGCGCGACAGCGAGTTATCGGCCTGGCTGAAGGCCTGGAACAGCGCGCGCAGGTCTTCGCTGGACAGGCCGATGCCGGTATCGCGCACGCTGATGCGCAGTTGGGCGCGGTCGGCGCTCTCGTCTTCGAGCATGGCGCGCATGACGATGCTGCCTTCGCGGGTGAACTTGATCGCGTTGCTGACCAGATTGGTCAGGATCTGCTTGAGTCGCAGCGGATCGCCCACCAGGGTCAGCGGCGTGTCGCGGTAGACCAAGCTGAGCAGCTCCAGGCGTTTTTCATGGGCGACCGGGGCGAGGAGGGTCAGGGTGTCTTGCAGCAGGTCGCGCAGGTTGAAGGGGATGCTTTCCAGGATCAGCTTGCCGGCCTCGATCTTGGAGAAGTCGAGCACCTCGTTGATGATCCCGAGCAGGCTGTCGGCAGATTTCTCGATGGTGCCCAGATAATCCTGCTGGCGCGGGGTCAGCTCGCTTTTTTGCAGCAGGTTGGTGAAGCCGAGAATACCGTTGAGCGGGGTGCGGATTTCGTGGCTCATGTTGGCGAGGAACTCGGATTTGATCCGGCTGGCCTCCAGGGCTTCGCGGCGGGCGAAGTCCAGTTCGATATTCTGGATCTCGATGGTCTCGAGGTTCTGGCGCACGTCTTCGGTGGCCTGCTCGACGCTGTGCTGCAGTTCTTCCTGGGCGTTGAGCAGGGATTCGGCCATGCGGTTGATGCCCGACGCCAGTTCGTCCAGTTCATGGCTGCCGAGCGGCGGCAGGCGGGTATGCAGGTGACCATCCTTGAGCTGGGCGACGCTGTATTTGATCTGCCGCAAGGGGCCGTTGATGCTGCGGCTCATGCGCAGGGCGAGCAGGGCGGTGGCGATCAGGCCGGTGCCGATCAGCAGCAGGCTGGCAAGCAGGCTGCGGTAGCCCTTGAGCAGGGTGCCCTGGTGCGACAGCTCGAGCTCGACCCAGCCGAGCAGGTTGCTGTCGGGCTGCGTCAGCGGTTCGCCGGTGAGGCTCAGGTGCTGTGCCAGCACCGGCAGGAGAAAGCGCGTGGCCTCCTGGCTGCTGCGTCGTCCCGCTTGGCTCGGGTCGTCGCTGGGCGGTTGATCGAGCATACCCGGGCCGGCATGGGCCAGGCGCTCGCGTTCGGCGCCGAGGAAGCTGACGGCTCTTACGTCGGGCTGCTCGAGGGTCTGCGTGGCAATGCGTTGCAGCAGCATGGCGTCATGGCGCCGCAGGGCGGGCGCGGCGAGGGGCGCCAACTGCTCGGCGATCATCTGTCCGCGTTGCAGCAGTTGCGTCTGCAGGTCGGACAGTTGCGCCCAGATGAAGTAGCCACCCAGCACCAGCGCCAACAGGCTGGTGGGCAGCAGGGTGAGCATGAGCACGCGGCCTTTTATGCCTAGATCCTTGAACACGGACTTCCTTCCTCGTTGCCGGTTGGCTGAACTCAGGGGGTTGGGAAAATAGCGAGCGCCGTCGCGAGGCCGTCTTCAGACGCTCGCGGTAGGTGAGCGTTTTTTCCAAACTATCGAGGCAGGCAGTGTAGCGGCTGGGCTTGATGGAACAACAGTGGCGTCGAGCTGGCAGCATGCTGCAACAAGGCCTGCCATCGTTGTTATGGCCGCTGCCCGTTTGCCGCTATCATAGGGGCCCTTCCAGCCATCTGAACCTGATCGACGCCATGACCTTGCAATACCCTACTATCGCCGATTGCGTCGGCAACACGCCGCTGGTGCGTTTGCAGCGCCTGCCCGGCAATACCTCCAATACCCTGCTGTTGAAGCTGGAAGGTAACAATCCGGCCGGCTCGGTGAAGGACCGGCCGGCGCTGTCGATGATTACCCGTGCCGAGCTGCGCGGCGATATCCGCCCCGGCGATACCCTGATCGAGGCCACCTCCGGCAACACCGGTATTGCCCTGGCCATGGCCGCGGCGATCAAGGGTTACAAGATGATCCTGATCATGCCGGACAACTCCACCGCCGAGCGCAAGGCGGCGATGACCGCCTACGGTGCCGAGCTGGTGCTGGTGTCGCGCGAGGAAGGCATGGAAGGTGCCCGCGATCTGGCCGACAGCCTGGAGCGCGGTGGCCGCGGCAAGGTGCTCGATCAGTTCGCCAATGGCGACAACCCCGAGGCCCACTACCTGGGCACCGGCCCGGAAATCTGGCGCCAGACCCAGGGTCAGATCACCCACTTCATCAGCTCCATGGGCACCACCGGGACTATCATGGGGGTATCGCGCTACCTCAAGGAACAGAATCCGCAGGTGCAAATCGTCGGCTTGCAGCCGATGGAAGGCGCGACCATTCCCGGTATCCGTCGCTGGCCCGAGGAGTATCTGCCGAAGATCTACCAGGCCAGCCGCGTCGACCGGATCATCGACATGGCCCAGCGCGAAGCCGAGGATGCGATGCGGCGTCTGGCGCGAGAGGAAGGCATCTTCTGCGGGGTGTCCTCCGGCGGGGCGGTGGCGGCGATGCTGCAGCTATCGGCCGAAGTGGAAAATGCGGTGATGGTGGCGATCATCTGCGATCGCGGCGACCGCTACCTGTCGACGGGCGTGTACGACACGCCGGAGCTCTGATGGCCAAAAAAACCAGCGGTTTGCGCTTCCAGCCCAGTGGTGGCGTGCGCGCGGCGCAAATTCCGCTCGGCAAGAAGCAGCAGCTCAGCATCGAACGCCTGGCCAACGATGGTCGCGGCATTGCCTTCGTCGACGGGCGTACCTGGTTCGTCAGCGGCGCCTTGCCCGGCGAGCAGGTCGAGGCCCGGGTGCTGGGTGCGCGCAGTCAGGTGGTGGAGGCCCGCAGCGAGCGGATCATCAGCGCCAGCCCCGAACGACGCGAGGAGCCCTGCGCCCATGCGCGCACCTGCGGCGGCTGCAGCGTGCAGCACATGAGTCATGCCGATCAGTTGGCCCTCAAGCAGCGCATGCTTGGCGAACAGTTCAGCCGCCTGGCCGAGGTGCAGCCGGACGAGTGGGCGCCAGCGTTGGTCGGGCCGGAGTTCGGCTACCGTCGCCGCGCGCGCATCGCCGTGCGCTGGGACGTCAAACACAAGCGGCTGGACGTCGGCTTCCGCGCCGTGGCCAGCCAGGAAATCGTCGCCATCGCCGATTGTCCGGTTCTGGTACAGCCCTTGCAACCGATCCTGCGCGCGTTGCCGGCGGTCCTGCGGGAGCTGGAAAACCCCCGGGCCATCGGCCATGTCGAGCTGTTTCATGGCAGTGCCAGCGCTGTATTGGTGCGTCATACCTCGGCCTTGGGCGAGGCAGATCTGGCTCGCTTGCAGGCGTTCTGCCTGGCCCATGCTGGGCAACTCTGGCTGCATGGCATCGGCGCGCCGCAACCAGCCGAGCCGGGGCAGAGCCTGGGATACCGCCTGCCGCGCTGGGATCTGCAGCTGGCCTACCGGCCCGGCGATTTTGTCCAGGTCAATGCGCCGGTGAACGAGGCGATGGTCGCCCAGGCGCTGGACTGGCTGGCGCCGCAGGCGGACGAGCGGGTCTTGGATCTGTTCTGCGGCCTGGGTAATTTCGCCTTGCCGCTGGCCCGCCTGAGTCGTGAAGTGGTGGCGGTGGAAGGGGTGCAGGCGATGGTCGAGCGGGCGGCGCAGAATGCGGCGAGCAACGGCATCGGCAACCTGCACTTCTTCCAGGCCGACCTGGCGAGTCCGCTGGCCGAGAGCGGCTGGGCGCAAGGCGGTTTTTCTGCCGTGCTGCTCGACCCGCCGCGTGACGGCGCGCTGCAGGTGGTCAGGCAGATCGGCAGTATCGGCGCCAGGCGTCTGGTCTACGTGTCGTGCAACCCGACCACGCTGGCGCGTGACACTGCCGAGTTGCTGGCGCAAGGTTATCGGCTGGAAAAGGCCGGGATCCTCGATATGTTTCCGCAAACGGCGCATGTCGAGGCCATGGCGTTGTTCGTCAGGTCATAGATTGAAAGCGCGTAGTCAGGAGCGCTTGGCTTTGTCGCCGGCAACCCTTATCTACGCTGTGCAGGGGTGCACAAGGAGTGTGCCTTAAATAGTTAAACCGACCGGGTCGAAGAAGTCCGGCGACTGTCCGGTGCGCCTGGCGCGCACCCTAGGGAAGGTAAGCAAGATGGTTCAGGTTAGAGCGCACCAGCCGATCAACGATGACGGCAGCATCAACCTAGAGGCCTGGTTGGCCCATGTGCTCAGCGTCGACCCGGCGCTGGAACACGATGCCTTGCTCGATGCCTGCGAGTTCGCCCGCGAGGCCGAGCAGCAGGCCAACGCGGCACAGAATCTGTGGTCGGAAGGCGCCTCCAGTTTCCGTGCCGGCCTGGAGATCGCGGAGATTCTCGCCGATCTAAAACTCGACCAGGACTCGCTGGTCGCCGCCGTCATCTACCGCGGCGTACGCGAGGGCAAGGTGACCCTGGCCGCCGTGCACCAACGCTTCGGTTCGGTGGTGGCCAAGCTGGTCGACGGTGTGCTGCGCATGGCGGCGATCAGTGCCAGCCTCAACCCGCGCGACTCCCTGGTGCTCGGCTCCCAAGCTCAGGTGGAGAACCTGCGCAGGATGCTGGTGGCCATGGTCGATGACGTGCGCGTTGCGCTGATCAAGCTGGCCGAGCGCACCTGCGCGATCCGCGCGGTCAAGCATGCCGACGATGCAAAGCGTCAGCGAGTGGCCCGCGAAGTCTTCGACATCTATGCCCCGTTGGCCCATCGCCTGGGCATCGGTCATATCAAGTGGGAGCTGGAAGACCTGTCCTTCCGTTACCTGGAGCCCGAGCAGTACAAGCAAATCGCCAAGCTGCTGCACGAGCGCCGACTGGATCGCGAGCAGTACATCAACGATGTGATGGGCCACCTGCGCCTCGAGCTGGAAGCCACCGGGGTCAAGGCCGACATCAGCGGGCGGGCCAAGCACATCTATTCGATCTGGCGCAAGATGCAGAAAAAAGGCCTGCAGTTCAGTCAGATCTATGACGTGCGCGCGGTGCGCGTGCTGGTGCCGGAGATGCGCGATTGCTACACCGCGCTGGGCATCGTGCACACCCTCTGGCGACACATTCCCAAGGAGTTCGACGACTACATCGCCAACCCCAAGGAGAACGGCTACCGCTCGCTGCACACCGCGGTGCTCGGCCCGGAAGGCAAGGTGCTGGAGGTGCAGATCCGCACCCATGCCATGCACGAAGAGGCCGAACTGGGCGTCTGTGCGCACTGGCGCTACAAGGGCACCGACGTCAAGTCCAGCTCCAACCATTACGAAGAGAAGATTTCCTGGTTGCGCCAGGTGCTCGAATGGCATGAGGAACTGGGTGATATCGGTGGGCTGGCCGAGCAGTTGCGTGTCGATATCGAACCGGACCGAGTCTATGTGTTCACCCCGGACGGTCACGCCATCGACCTGCCCAAAGGCGCCACGCCGCTGGATTTCGCCTACCGGGTGCACACCGAGATCGGCCACAACTGTCGGGGCGCCAAGATCAATGGGCGCATCGTGCCGCTCAGCTACAGCCTGCAAACCGGTGAGCAGGTCGAGATCATCACCAGCAAGCACGGCACGCCAAGCCGTGATTGGCTGAACTCCAACCTGGGCTATGTCACCACCTCGCGGGCGCGGGCGAAGATCGTCCACTGGTTCAAGTTGCAGGACCGCGACCAGAACGTCGCCGCCGGCAAGGCGCTGCTCGAGCGCGAGTTGGCGCGCCTGGCGCTGCCCCATGTGGATTTCGAGAAACTGGCCGAGAAGGCCAACCTGAAAAATGCCGAAGACCTGTTCGCCAGCCTCGGTGCCGGCGACCTGCGTCTGGCCCACCTGGTCAACCTGGCGCAACAGCTGGTCGAGCCGGAGCGCGGCAACGAACAGCTGGAACTGATCCCGCGCAAGGCCTCGGGTTTCAAACCGGGCAAGCGCGGCGATATTCAGATCCAGGGCGTCGGCAACCTGCTGACGCAGATGGCCGGCTGCTGCAAGCCGTTGCCGGGCGATCCGATCGTCGGCTACATCACCCTGGGGCGCGGCGTCAGCATCCACCGCCAGGATTGCGCCTCGGTGCTGCAACTGGCCGGCCGTGAGCCGGAGCGGATCATCCAGGTCAACTGGGGGCCGGTGCCGGTGCAGACCTACCCGGTCGACATCATCATCCGCGCCTACGACCGTTCCGGCCTGCTGCGTGACGTGACCCAGGTGCTGCTCAACGAAAAACTCAACGTGCTGGCGGTCAATACCCACTCGAACAAGGAAGACAACACCGCGTCGATGTCGATCACCGTCGAGATCCCCGGACTGGATGCCCTGGGGCGCTTGCTCGGACGCATCTCGCAGTTGCCGAATATCATCGAGGCCCGCCGCCACCGGGCCTCCTGAGCTGCTGCGCTCTATCTGGCGTTGTTGAAGGCCTGCCGAAAAATACTCATTGGCTTGAGCCAACTCCGCTTTTTCGGTAGACCTTCGCCTAGCCAGCTATTCGCTCGCGACGCTCAGGATCGACTGCCATAGGCATAGGGCGCTGCATCAGTTCGATGGGTTACGCGGCGCGCTGGTTTTATCATGGCTGCGGAATTCGTACCCCGCGCCGCTAACCCATCCTACGACCGGACATTGTCATGTACCAACTCGACGACCTGCTGCACCTGATGGCCCGTCTGCGCGACCCGCAGCATGGCTGTCCGTGGGACTTGAAGCAGTCCTACGCGAGCATCGTGCCCCACACCATCGAAGAGGCCTACGAGGTGGCCGACGCCATCGAGCGCGGCGACTTCGAGCATCTGCCGGGGGAGTTGGGCGACCTGCTGTTCCAGGTGGTGTATTACAGTCAGCTGGCGCGCGAAGAAGGGCGCTTCGAGTTCGCCGAGGTGGTCGATGGCATCACCCGCAAGCTGCTTCGGCGTCATCCCCATGTGTTCGTCGGCGGCGACCTGTATGGCGCGCCGGATGCTGCCAGGCTCGAAGAGGCGGCGGTCAAGCAGCGCTGGGAAGAGCTCAAGGCCGAGGAGCGCGCCGAGAAGGCCGCCACGCCCGAGCAGTTGTCGTTGCTCGACGATGTGCCCCATGCCTTGCCGGCCCTGAGCCGTGCGGTCAAATTGCAGAAGCGTGCCGCCCGGGTCGGGTTCGACTGGCCAGAAGCCTTGCCGGTGGTGGACAAGGTGCGTGAGGAGCTGGATGAAGTGCTCGAGGCCATGAGCGAGAATGACCCGCAGGCGATTGCCGAGGAGGTCGGCGACCTGCTGTTCGTGGTGACCAATCTCGCCCGCCACCTCAAGGTCGACCCGGAGTCGGCACTGCGCACTGCCAATGGCAAGTTCGAGCAGCGCTTCCGTTTTATCGAACAGGCATTGCGCGAAGCAGGGCGGGCCATGGAAGATTGCGACCTGGAAGAGTTGGACGCGCTCTGGGGCGAGGCCAAGAAGCTGGAACAACAGCAAACACCGGATTGCTGATTGCACTGGATTGGTTCCATCCATCCATTATTTATTGTTCGGAAAGGTAGGTTATGGCGATCTCACTACGCGATCAGTTGCTCAAAGCCGGGCTGGTCAACGAAAGGCAGGCCAAGCAGGTCAGCAAGGAAAAACAGAAGCAGCAGCGCCTGGAGCAAAAGGGCCAGGTCGAGAAGGACCAGTCACAAAAGCTCGCCGCCCAGCAGGCCATGGCCGAGAAGGCCGCGCGCGATCAGGAGCTGAACCGGCAGCAGCAGGAAAAGGCCGAGCAGAAGGCCCGTGCCGCGCAGATCAAGCAACTGATCGAAGTGTCCCGGTTGCCCAAACTGACCACCGAGGATTACTACAATTTCGTCGACGACAAGAAGGTCAAGCGCCTGTCGGTGAACAAGCTGATGCGCGACAAGCTCAGCAGCGGCTCGCTGGCCATCGTGCGCAGCGGTGGCGGTTACGAGGTAATCCCGCGTGAGGCGGCCCTGAAGATTCAGGAGCGCGATCCGCAGCGGGTGATCGTGCTCAATACCCCGACCGAAGCCCCGGATGCCGACGATCCGTATGCCGCCTACCAGGTGCCGGATGATCTGATGTGGTGATGGCCGAACGCCGCTTGGAGGTCCATTCGTGGCCGGATAAGCCTAGGCGCAAGCTGGGGCAAGGTTTCCCGGATTGCGCTGGCGTTTATCAGGAAATACATATGTAATTGATTTTATTGGTTATTTGTTTTTTGTAGGAGCGGCTTCAGCCGCGAATTCTTCGCGGCACAGCAAAAGCTTCGCGGCTGAAGCCGCTCCTACGGGTAGATCCTCACGCTTTGGCATGTTTGCAACAACGGGTACATAGCCAAAAAAAAACCGAGCCATGGGCTCGGTTTTTTTGTGTCTGTCGCGCTCAGTCGCGGCGGCCTTCGACCGGCTTGCCGTCGACCGTACCGTCCTTGAGCATGATCTGGTATTCCTTGCCGTCCTTCTCCACCTGGTGCAGGCGTACCAGCAAATAGCTCCAGTCCTTGGCGAACCAGAGCACGGTTTGGCGGCTGCTTTGCGTGGGGTCACGCACGCGCTCGACCTTGATCGCGTCGATCTGGCCGGCTTTGGTGCGTACGACTTCTTCGCCGAGGACGCGGAAGTCGTAGGTTTCGATTTCGTCGCCGTCGACCACCCGATAGCTCATGCTTTTCTTGCCGGCGGCAACGTCATATTGCAGCACCAACTGATAGGTCGACTTGTCCTGCAAGCCGCGATTGAGCGGAAAGCTCACCGGATCGCCGCGGTCGTTGCCGGTCACTTGCTTGCCGGCCCAATCGAAGTCGTGCTCGATTTTCTTGCCTTTGCTCAGGCCGCTACGCTCGAAGCGATAGGTCAGGGGCAGGAAGGTATTGCTGTCGTAGCGGAAGGTGCTCTGTTCACTGAGGCTGGCGACCAGCATGGAGGCTTCGAAACTGAGCTGCCAGCGCTCGTTGTCCAGGGCCTGCAGGCTGCGCTCGGCGGTGCCGCTTACCGGCAGCTGTTTCCAGTCGGCGGTATAGCTGGCGGAGAACGGCTTCAACTCGATGGCCAGGGCCGGCAGGCTGAATAAGGCGAGGGCGAACAGTAAGGCGCGACGCATGGTATCTCCTAAGTGCGGATCAGGTGGCCGGTGCTCGGCAGTGGCTGGCCATCCAGCATTGCGCCTTGCGCATCCAGGCGCAAGCGGCCTTCGGCGAACCAGCGCACGGCCAACGGATAGATCAGGTGTTCCTGCTCGTGTACCCGTTGCGCCAGGCTGTCCAGCGTATCGCCCGAGCGTACCGCGATCACTGCTTGTACGACCAGGGGGCCTCCATCGAGTTCCTCGGTGACGAAGTGCACGCTGCAGCCATGCTCGCCATCGCCTGCCTCGAGTGCCCGCTTGTGGGTATGCAGGCCCTTGTATTTGGGCAGCAACGAGGGGTGGATGTTGAGCAGGCGACCGGCGTAGTGGCGGACGAAGTCGCTGCTGAGGATGCGCATGAAGCCGGCGAGCACCACCAGTTGCGGCTCGCAGGCGTCGATGGCCTCGACCAGCGCGGCATCGAAGGCTTCACGGCCGGCAAAAGCCTTGTGGTCGAGCACGCAGGTGTCGATGCCGGCGGCTTTGGCACGTTCCAGGCCATAGGCGTCGGCGCGGTTGGAGATCACCGCGCGGATGCGTATCGGACTGCTCTTGGAAGAGTCAGCGCCCGCCTGGCTGCTGTCGATCAGCGCCTGCAGGTTGCTGCCGGAGCCGGAGATCAGCACCACTACATTGCAGGCGGTCGGCATCAATGGCGCTTCAGGTTGTTCAGTACGACCCGCTCGGCGCCTGTGGCGGCCGTGGCGATCTGGCCGATTTGCCACGGTTGCTCGCCGGCATCACGCAGGGTCTTGAGGGTGAGTTCGACCTGGTCCTGGGCCACGCAGATGACCATGCCGACGCCGCAGTTGAGCACGCGGTGCATCTCGGTTTCGTCGACATTGCCCTGCTCCTGCAGCCAGTCGAACACCGCCGGGCGCGTCCAGCTGGCCACGTCGACCACGGCCTGGGCGCCATCCGGCAGCACGCGCGGGATATTGTCGAGCAGGCCGCCGCCAGTGATGTGGGCCATGGCCTTGACCGCGCCGGTGTCCTTGATCAGCTTGAGCAGCGGTTTGACGTAGATGCGCGTCGGCGCCATCAGCAGGTCGGTCAGCGGTTGGCCGTCGAGCTGGATGGATTCGATGTCGGCGCCGGCGACTTCGATGATCTTGCGGATCAGCGAGTAGCCGTTGGAGTGCGGGCCGGAAGACGGCAGGGCGATCAGCGCGTCGCCAGTGGCAACTTTGGAGCCGTCGATGATTTCGGCTTTCTCCACCACGCCGACGCAGAAGCCGGCCAGGTCGTAGTCTTCGCCTTCGTACATGCCCGGCATCTCGGCGGTTTCGCCGCCGACCAGGGAGCAACCGGCCAGTTCGCAGCCGGCGCCGATGCCGGTGACCACGGTGGCGGCCACGTCGACGTTGAGCTTGCCGGTGGCGTAGTAGTCGAGGAAGAACAGCGGCTCGGCGCCGCACACCACCAGGTCGTTGACGCACATGGCGACCAGGTCCTGGCCGATGCTGTCGTGCCGGTTGAGGTTCAGCGCCAGGCGCAGTTTGGTGCCGACGCCGTCGGTGCCGGACACCAGCACCGGTTGCTTGTAACCCGCCGGGATCTCGCAAAGGGCGCCGAAACCGCCCAGGCCACCCATGACTTCCGGACGCGCGGTGCGTTTGGCAACGCTTTTGATGCGCTCGACCAGGGCTTCGCCTGCGTCGATGTCTACACCTGCGTCCTTGTAGCTGATGGAAGGTTGCTTGCTCATAGATCCAGGCCTTTAAGGGGGAGTTCGGATGTGCACCGGCGCTGCGGCGGTCGGTCTGCGAAGGCGCGCGATTTTATCAGGCTTGCCGGGCAGCGGCCAGCCGCACCGCGCGGTGGTTGCCGGGCCGCGGGCGGCTGTTTAAGGTATAAGGCGTATGCCACGGCCTGTCCGCCGCCTTCCGTCTGTCGAGAACCTATTCATGCGCCTGATCGCTCGTCTGTTAATGCTCAGCCTGCCACTGTTCAGCCTATCCAGCGAAGCGGCGATGGTGAGCGATCTGTATCAGGTCCGCGAGCCGGTTGCCAGCCAGCAACCGGAGGAGCGTGACGCCGCCCTGGGTCGCGCCCTGCAGACCCTGGTGCTACGCCTGACCGGTGACCGCGAGGCGCTGAACAACCCGGCGCTGGCCGAGCTGCGCGAGGATCCGCAGCAGATCATCAGCCGATATGGGTATGAAGAGGACCGTTTGCTGGTCGATTTCGATCCCGTCAGCACCGACCGTAGCCTGCGTCAGGCCGGGTTAGCGCTGTGGGGGGCCAATCGCCCGGCGATTCTCACCTGGTGGCTGAATGATGCCAGCGACGGTTCGAGCCTGGTCGGCGATGGCCAGGGCAGTGCCGCACCCTTGCGTCAGGCGGCGCAGCACCGTGGTTTACCGCTGCGCTTGCCGATTGCCGACTTGAACGAGCAGTTGCTGGCGACGCCCGATAACCTTGGCGCGGCCGAGCCGGAGGCGCTGCAGACTGCGTCCGAGCGGTATGCCGCCGATGCCCTGCTGGCCGTGCAGGCGCGTGAAGATAACGGTCAGTGGCAGGCCCAATGGCGTCTGTGGCTGGGCGATACGCGCGAGCAAGGCAAGGCCCAGGGCGCCGATCAAGCGGCATTGGCCGATGCCGTGCTGTTGCTGGTGAGCGAGCGGTTGGCGCAGCGCTACGTGGTGGCGCCGGGCGCGACGACCAACCTGACCCTGGAAGTACAGGGCAGCGATCTGGCGCGCTATGCCGAGTTGCAGCGCATTCTCGAACCCCTGTCTGCGCAGTTGCGCAGGATCGAAGGCGATCGTTTGATCTATAGCGTCAATGCCAATGCCGAGCAGCTGCGCGCGCAGCTGGCACTGGTGAATTTGCTGGAAGTGGCGGTCGAAGCCCAGCCCATCGAGGCTGACCAGTCGATGCCGTCGCCGAACGGCGAGTCGGCGCCCCAGGTGTTACGGCGTGACGATGTGCTGCGTTTTCGCTGGTAGACTGCCGCGGGTTACCGCACGCGGGCCGTCGCATAGGCCGCTTGCAAACTGCCGGCCAATACGCAGCGGCACTCCAGTTTGCGCGTCACTCTGTCAGGCTCTTATTCACGAGCCTGCAGATTGTCTGATTGCACCAATCGAGGGTTGAGCATGGTTGATTCACGTCGCTGGCTATGGATGGCTGGGCTGCTCCTGCTCGGCTGGCTGCTGTATCTGCTGCAACCGATTCTCTCGCCGTTCCTGATTGGCGTGCTGCTGGCTTATCTGGGTGATCCGCTGGTTGATCGACTCGAGCGCTGGAGGCTTTCGCGCACCTGGGGTGTGATCGTGGTCTTCGCCCTGTTCAGCCTGATCCTGGCGATTTTGCTGCTGGTGCTGGTGCCGATGCTCGGCAAGCAGCTGATGCGCCTCTATGAACTGGCGCCGCAAATGCTCGACTGGACCCAGCATCAAGCGCTGCCTTGGGTGCAGGCCAAGCTGGGCCTGAGCGATGGTTTCTGGCGTTTCGATCAGCTCAAGGCGGCATTTTCCAAGCACCTGGGCGAAACCTCCGACATTCTCGGCATGCTCCTGTCAAAAGCCACGGCCTCGGGCCTGGCCCTGTTGGCCTGGCTGGTCAATCTGCTGCTGATCCCGGTGGTCAGCTTCTATCTGATGCGCGATTGGGATCTGCTGGTCGCCCGCTTGCGTGGCTTGTTGCCCCGCAACCACGAAGGGCTGGTGGTGAAACTGACCAGCGAATGCCACGAAGTGCTTGGCGCCTTCCTGCGCGGGCAACTGTTGGTGATGCTGGCGCTGGGGGTGATGTATGCCGTCGGTCTGATGCTGATCGGCCTGGAGCTGGGGCTTTTGATCGGATTGCTGGCCGGCCTGGCCAGCATCGTGCCTTACCTGGGCGTGGTGGTCGGCATCGGCGCGGCGTTGACTGCCGGCCTGTTCCAGTTCGGCGGCGATTTCTACCCGCTGCTGGCCATTGCCGCCGTCTTCACCGTCGGCCAGTTGCTCGAAGGCATGCTGCTGACCCCCTGGCTGGTCGGTGACCGCATCGGCCTGCATCCGGTGGCGGTGATCTTCGCGATCATGGCCGGCGGCCAGCTATTCGGTTTCACCGGCGTGCTGCTGGCGTTGCCGGTAGCGGCAGTGATCATGGTTTTAGTGCGTCATGCGCATGATTTATATAAACTTTCGGCTCTTTATGGGGAGCCCCCCAGCGCTTCTGACGAGCCGATCAGCCCTGCATGAGACCCATTCAACTGCCCTTGGGCGTGCGTCTGCGCGATGACGCCACCTTTGCCAACTACTATCCCGGCGCCAATGCCGCGGCGCTTGGCTATGTCGAGCGCTTGTGTGAGGCAGAGGCCGGCTGGGCGGAGAGCCTGATCTACCTCTGGGGTGGCGCGGGAGTGGGGCGTAGCCATCTGCTGCAGGCGGCCTGCCTGCGTTTCGAACAGTGTGGTGAGCCGGCGGTGTATCTGCCGCTGGCCGAGCTGGTCGAGTACGGCCCGACCATGCTGGATAACCTGGAGCAGTGCGAACTGGTCTGCCTCGATGACCTGGATGCCGTGGCCGGGCGCAGCGATTGGGAAGAGGCGCTGTTTCACCTGTTCAACCGCTTGCGCGACAGCGGTCGGCGTTTGCTCCTGGCGGCCAGCAGCTCGCCGCGCGAGCTGCCAGTCAAGCTGGCCGACCTGCAGTCGCGCCTGACCCTGGCGCTGGTTTTCCAGTTGCAGTCGCTGTCCGATGAAGACAAGTTGCGCGCCCTGCAGCTGCGCGCTTCACGTCGTGGCCTGCACCTCAGCGATGAGGTCGGTCGCTTTATCCTGACCCGGGGCGAGCGCAGCATGAGTGCGCTGTTCGAGTTGCTCGAACGCCTCGATCAGGCCTCGCTGCAGGCCCAGCGCAAGCTGACCATTCCCTTTCTTAAAGAGACATTGGGTTGGTAATTTTCGATTGCTTGGTCGTTGCCGCTAGCGCTTGATAGGTTACGCCGCGCCGAAATCCGTGATGTTGCCGGGTTAGCGGCGCCTGCACGGACGTGTGGACGACACGGGCTCCGAGCGCCGCGTAACCCGGTATTGTGCTCAATTCTCCCCGGCCAGCTTGCGGTCGTACTGGAAGCACCAGCGGGTGTACATCAAGGCGGCGCAGAACAGGCTGACGCTGAGCAGGGCTTGCACCCAGCCAAACAGTGCCTTGGACGGATCGAAGGCGGCCAGTACCCCCTGGATGAAGTACAGGTTGACCACGAAGCAGGTCCAGGCGTGGGCGCGGGCGTTGCCGATGATCAGGCCAGGGGCGAGCAGCAGCAAAGGGGCAAGCTGGAAGGCCGGGATCACCCAGAGCAGTTTGCCCGGTAGGTCGGCGAACAGCAGGTTCCACACCAGCAGCAACGCCGCCAGGGCCAGGAAGCTCGTCAGGCTGATGGCGCGGCTGACGGCCATGCGCGGCTTCAGCCAGTCGAGTGACGGCAGGGGTTTGCGGGTTTTAGCCACGGACTGTCTCCAGTTTCATTGCCGTCTGCGCCAGGCGCCGGCCGAGTACGCGGCAGAGGGTTATTTCATGTTCGTCGAGGGCGCGCTTGCCGTCGGCGCCAGCATGGTGGCTGGGGCCGTAAGGCGTACCGCCACCGCGGGTCTCCAACAGCGCGGATTCGCTGTAGGGCAGACCGGCGATCAGCATGCCGTGGTGCAGCAGTGGCAGCATCATCGACAGCAGGGTGGTTTCCTGGCCGCCGTGCAGGCTGGCGGTGGAGGTGAACACGCCGGCCGGTTTGCCGACCAGACCGCCGCTCAGCCACAGGCTGCTGGTGCCGTCGAGGAAGTACTTCAGCGGTGCCGCCATATTGCCGAAGCGTGTCGGGCTGCCCAAGGCCAGGCCTGCGCAGTTCTTCAGGTCGTCGAGGCTGACGTACAGCGCGCCTTCGGCGGGAATCGGCGGGGCTACCGCTTCGCATTCGCTGGAAATTGCCGGTACCGTACGCAGGCGCGCCTCCAGGCCGGCCATTTCCACGCCGCGGGCGATCTGGCGGGCCATGTCGGCGGTGGCGCCGTGGCGGCTGTAATACAGCACCAGAATATAAGGGGGGCTCACGGCAGGATCTCCAGGATTTTTTCCGGTGGTCGGCCAATCACTGCTTTGCTGCCGGCGATCAGGATTGGCCGCTCGATCAGCTGCGGATGGGCAACCATGGCCTCGATCAATTTCGCCTCGCTCAGGTCGGGGTCGGCCAGTTTCAGCGTGCGGTATTGGTCTTCGCCGGTGCGCAGCAGTTGCCGGGCACCGATCCCCAGTTTGTCGAGCAAGTCGCTTAATTGGGCGGCGCTGGGCGGGGTTTCCAGGTAACGCACGATGGTCGGCGTCAGGCCGCGCGCTTCGAGCAGTTGCAGGGCGCCACGGGATTTCGAGCAGCGGGGATTGTGATAGAGCGTCAGATCGGTCATATGCAGGTCGCATCTTGCGTCAGGTGGCGGCTATTCTAACCGCGTCGACGCCCTAGTCTGAACAGGGTGGTGTGTTTGTGATCGGCAATGGGCCGGGTTGGCTAATCGTTAAGGAGAAGGCATGCGTCAGCGCGTGAGTGATTGGTTGGAATTCTGGCGCTTTCTGCTGCAGCGCTTTTTCGCCGATCGCGGCGCCAACAATGCCGCTGCCTTGACCTACACCACGCTGTTCGCGGTGGTGCCGATGATGACCGTGACCTTCGCCATGCTCTCTGCAGTGCCGGCATTCCAGGGCACGGGCGAGCAAATCCAGGCGTTTATTTTTCGTAACTTCGTGCCCTCGGCCGGTGAAATGATTCAGGAGTACCTGCGCAATTTCACGGTCCAGGCCCGCCAGTTGACCTGGATCGGCGTGGTAGTGCTGGCGGTAACCGCCTTGCTGATGCTGGTAACCATTGAAAAAGCCTTCAATACCATCTGGCGGGTACGTCAGCCGCGTCGGGGCGTCTCGAGTTTTCTGCTGTATTGGGCAATTCTGAGCCTGGGACCGATCCTGCTCGGCGCCGGCTTCGCGATCAGTACCTATATTGCCTCGCTGGCGCTGATCTCCGGGCCCGATGCGCTGATTGGCGCGAAAACTTTGTTGGCTTTCGCGCCGCTGTTGTTCAGTGTGGCGGCCTTTACCCTGCTCTATGCCACGGTGCCGAATACGCGAGTGCCGGTTCGGCATGCCCTGTTGGGCGGGTTGTTCACCGCTGTGCTGTTCGAGGTGGCTAAGGCGTTGTTCGGGTTCTATGTGCAGCGTTTTCCGGGCTATCAGTTGATCTACGGGGCCTTTGCCACGGTGCCGTTGTTCCTCTTGTGGGTCTACCTGTCCTGGCTGATCGTGTTGTTTGGCGCCGAACTGGTCTGCAACCTGAACTCATCGCATCAGTGGCGCAAGCGCGCCATACCACAGTTGTTGGTGATGATGGGGATCTTGCGGGTGTTCCATGCGCGTCAGCGGTCAGGCTTGAAAGTGCGTCTGCGCGATGTGCAGCGTCAGGACTGGCAGTTGCCTGAGCACGAGTGGGAGGAGGTGCTCGAATTTCTCGAGCGTCAGCAGTTGGTGGCACCGACCAGTGCGGGCGCCTGGGTGCTGAGCCGTGATCTCGATCACTACAGCCTGCAGCAGCTGCTCAATCGCAGTCCCTGGCCACTGCCACAGCTCAGCCAGTTGCCGGAACAGCTCGACGAGCCCTGGTATCCAGCGCTGCGCCAGGCGCTGGAGCGGCTGTACGAGGAGCAGGCGGTGCTGTTCGATGGCAGCCTGGCGGACTGGCTGAACCCGGTCGCCGAGTGACAAAAAACGTCAGTTTGCGGCGTGGAGTCGATCTTCGGTTACCGGCATGGGCAATGACAGTCCCGTAGTGGGGGTGAAACATAGGCTGGCATGCTTCTGGCAATCGTTATGGCAGATTGCAATCAGGTTGTCGGGATTGATGGGGATTGAAGGCGTTCCATGACCACTGACCGTTTTAGCGAAGCCACTCATGGCAAGGTGATCCAACTGCATCGGCGCGTTCCGCAAGAAGCGCTGGAGCGACTGAACCGGATTACCGGGCTGCATTTTGCACGCTGGCCCGAGTCGCTGGTGGCTCCTCCAGAGCCCACAGCAGAGCCGCTAGCCGAGCACAGCGGTTCTAGGACGCGAGTCGGCGTTTGGGCAACGCAAAAAACCGCGGTTCTGTGCGGGCTGGTCGACGACTCTCAGGTTTAGGCTGACGCTTGGCGGCTGTCTTGGCGGGCCGCTTCGACCGCTTGTATGAACAGCTCTTCGACGACCAGGGTCGCCGCCGGCACCGCAGAGCGCAGGCGTATCTGCATATCTTCGATCTTGTGTTTGACCGGCAGTCGGGCGACCCCGGA
The DNA here is from genome assembly GCF_041601375.1 of Pseudomonas sp. Lineage (GTDB taxonomy): Bacteria > Pseudomonadota > Gammaproteobacteria > Pseudomonadales > Pseudomonadaceae > Aquipseudomonas. The sequence goes on from NZ_JBFIIG010000013.1 coordinate 39,229, forward strand.
CAGCAGGATCTTGTTGTTCGAGCTGACGTTGCCATGATCCACGCTGACCTCGCGGCGCCTGTCGCCATCACGGTAGCTGACCAGCAGGGATACCGGCAGATTGGCCAGCCCCGGCAGTTGTAGCCAGGTCGCGACGTTGTATTCGGCTACACGCCCTTCGTAGGGCGTGACCAGTAGGCGGGCAGCATCGACGATGCGCGATGGTGCAGGTCCGATCAACTTGTCGTGGGCATTGGTCATTGTGCTGTTTCCAGGCTCATGGCGGAGCGTATCGATACGCAGGCCATGAATTATAAGCAGGGCTGCGCCGAGCAAACTGTGCACTCGGCCCCCGTTCGCTGTGACCAGCCTCGCAGTTTCTGTTGTTCAGGCCAGCTGCAGTGGGTGGCGTGTAACCGCGGCGGTGCTGAGGTTGGCCGGGGGCAGCGGCATGATCACCTGGTTATGCACGTTGGCCTGCTGCAGCCAGAGGTTTTCCCCTTCGCCGAATTGCCCATTGGGCAGCCACAGCCCGTGATGCCAGCCATTGCCGGGGGCGGGTGTGCTCTGCAACACGCCTTGGTGGGTTTGGGCGCTGGGGGTGCGGCGCAACCAGACCGGCTTCGCCAGGCCTTTGAGGTAGTGCAGCCCCAGGTGCAACCCCTCGCTATTGAGATGGCGCCAGCGCACCAGCGCCAGAAGCGGTGTCGGGCTGCTGGTCAGCAAGAGTACCAGTTGCCCCACGGCAACGTGCGCCGCTTGATCGGGGTGGCACAGCAGGCGCGCGCCCCCTGCACTGGCATCGAGCATCTGGACTGGAGAGGTAGAAGGCCGCTGCTCCAGCAATTGGGCATGGATGGCCGGTAAGCCAACCAGCAGGTTACAGGTCGCATCAAGCTCTTCGCGAGGGTAGCGACGTTGTTGCTGGCCCATCCAGTGGTGCTGAATGCGCTCGAGCAGTTGGCGCTCGTGGGTGCTTTGCAGTGGGGCGGGATCATGCAGGGCGACCAGCAAGGCACCCAGCTCGAAACGTCGCAGGTAGTCGCGGCTGCCGTCGGGCTGTTGCGCGTAGCCGAGGCAAGGCTGCGACTCCGTCAGGTCGACGGTCGGGGTTTCGCTGTCGCCCTCGTCATCCCAGGGCAGCAAACGAGCGAGGCCCGCCAAGGGCGCGAGGGCGCCAAACAACTGCGGACATTCACCCTCGGCCAGATGAAAGGGGTTGCTCAGGGCGAGCAGCAGCATTTGCTGGTAAAGGCCGCGCAAGGTGCTCGCCGGCGTTGGCTGGAAGGCTGCCGCGACGGGTTCGTCCAGGCATTCCTGATGTTCGCCGATCCAGTACAGCAGGTGGCTATCGCGCCACAGGCTGGGCGGCGGCTCCTGATACAGCTGGTAGTGGCGCAACAGGCTCTGTGCGAGAAAATGCAGGGCCATGTACAGGCACCAGGCCAAATGCGGGAGCGAGGGTTGCCGGCCTTTGAGGATCTGCAACAGCAGGCGTTTGAAGCCGATAGCCAACTCGTTGCACAGGCGCACGAACAGCGGCGAGGGGGGCTTGCCGTCGAGGTAGGCCGCGGCATAGTGGCGGTATTCGTCGCTGCAGTTTTGCAGCGCGCGTTGCCTTTCGAGTAAGGTCATGGCACTGCGGTTGAGCCTGAACAGCAGGCCGAGCACCTGTTGCAGCGCATCTTCGTGCTGCAGCGAGCGAGCCTGGGCTAACCGCTCGTTGAGGTCGGCCAAGGGGGTCGCGGCTTCTTCGAGGATGTCCGGCACTTCAAGGCGCAAGGCATCTAGCGTCATATCAACCCAATGTGGACGAGGAGCGAGTGCATGGGAATGCGATTCCAGGTCGTGAGGCGTGCGGTGGTGGGAATCTGCGCCGGCTTGATTCTGGCAGGTTGCAGTGAAGATGTCGGCGTCGACCAGCATGGACGAAAGGTACCGGCTGAGCGTCTGGAAGGCCAGTGGTTGGTGATTAATTACTGGGCTGAGTGGTGTGCGCCCTGTCGTGACGAAATTCCCGAACTGAATGCCCTCTCCGTGCAGCTGGAGGCGCAATCGGTGAGCGTCCTGGGGGTGAACTTCGACGGTTTGCAGGGCGCGCAGTTGAGCAAGGCGGCCCAGGCGATGGGGATTGAGTTCACCGTGCTCGAGCAAGACCCGGCCGCGCGCTATGGGTTACCGCCCAGTGCCGTGTTACCGGTCACCTATATCGTCGATGACAGGGGGCAGATGCGCGAACGCTTGCTCGGCGAGCAGACGGCGCGCGGCTTGGCGGCGCGGGTGCAGGCCTTGCGTACTGGAGGGTAGTGGCATGCAGCGAATTTGTTTACATGGTTATGTCAGTGGTCGCGTGCAGGGGGTGTTTTTTCGCCAGGCCACTGCCGAACAAGCCGAGCGCCTGGATGTGGATGGCTGGGTTCGTAACCTCGGCGACGGTCGCGTCGAGGTGTTGCTCGAAGGTAAGGACTCTGCGGTGCGCGAATTGGCCGCCTGGCTGGAGCAGGGGCCGCCAAAGGCCAAGGTCACCGCGCTGGCGCTGGAGGAACAGGCGCTGCAAGGGATCGCCGGATTCATTGTGCGGCGCTGATGGCGTGCTGGCTGGCGTTGATGTAGCCGCACGCCCCGAACAGGTTGCTTTTCGTAGGAGTGGCCGGGCGGCGTTCTGCTTTAGCCGCGAAGCGTTGCTGTGCATCGAAGAATTCGCGGCTGAAGCCGCTCCTACAGCAGGGGGCCGAGCAGTCAGTTTGCTGCGCGACAGCGCGGGGTCGAAGACGGGGCGGCCGCTCCTATGAGGTATGCACTCGGCCTACGCTGCTACAGACCTCGCACATGAACTCGGGATCTATGCGGATGCGTCCAGCCATCCGCGAATCACGGCTTGACGTACCAGAAGTCGTGCCAGAAACCGATGACCTTGGCGGGGTAGGCCTGCTTGCCGAGGCTGCCGTTGTAGCGGGCCAGGGCGCGGCTCAGGTTGCCGTTCTCTTTGCGCAGATAGAAGCTGAGGATGGTGCATCCGTAGCGCAGATTGGTGGCGTTATCGGTGAGGTTGTCCTGCGGGCGACCGAGTTCGGCTTTCCAGAAGGGCATCACCTGCATCATGCCCTGTGCGCCGGCCGAGGAAATGGCGAAGCGGTCGAAATGGCTTTCCGTGTGGATCAGGGCCAGAACCAGGTCAGGGCGCAAGCCGGCCTTGCTGGCTTCGCGGTGCACTAGCGTGAGCAGGCTCAGGCGTTGTTCGGCATCGGCGATGTAGCGCGTCATGCGGGTCGACATGTCCAGCAGCCAGACCTCGGCATCGAAGCGATCCTGAAAACTGTCGGCGTCGGCCACTGTACGCTGCAGCAGCGCCCGCAGTTCCGGCTCCGGTGCCTGGCGCAGGCTGGCATGGCCGGGCAGGCACAGCAGCGTAATCAGCAGGGTCAGGCACAGGCGCAAGGCCATGCTCCCGTTCAGTCGTTGCCGGGGTCGGCAACCAGGCGCCCGGCATCGCGCGTCAGTGCCAGCAGGAAGTCTGCCTGCAGTTCGGGGTCGTTGCGGGTCAGTTCGATCAGGCTCTGTTCCAGCTCGCTGGCTTCTTCCTCCAGGCCAAGCTCGGACAGGCGTTTGACCCGGTGGACCCACTGTTCGACATCATCGTCTTCCAGGTCGTCGTAGATC
>NZ_JBFIIG010000014.1:0-42367 GCF_041601375.1 Pseudomonas sp.
AGCGATCGCGGACAAGCCCGCTCCCACAGATCGTTGCCCCGTTGCAGATCGCTCCGCACACAAACCCTTCCCCTTCCGCTCGAACAACCGCAGCATAGGCCCATGCTCAAGAATATCCCCACCCACCTGATCGCCGGCCCCCTGGGCGCCGGCAAGACCAGCCTGATCCGCAACCTGCTGGCTCAGCGTCCGGCCGCCGAGCGCTGGGCGGTGCTGATCAACGAGTTCGGCCTGATCGGCCTGGACGCTGCCCTGCTCGACAGCGACGCCGACGGCGTGGCCATGGGCGAGGTGGCCGGCGGCTGCCTGTGCTGCGTCAACGGCGTGCCCTTCCAGGTCGGCCTGAGCCGGCTGTTGCGCAAGGCCCGGCCGGATCGTCTGCTGATCGAGCCCTCCGGCCTGGGGCATCCGCTGCAACTATTGGCGCAACTGGGCGAGCCACCCTGGGCCGGGGTGCTGGCCGTGCAGGCGCCGGTGCTGGTGCTGGATGCCGCCGCCCTGGCTGCCGGCGTTGGCTTGCCCGACAGCCAGCAGGCCAGCTTGAGCAGCGCCGGCTTGCTGCTGCTGAACAAGGCCGAGAATCTGGACGAGGCGACCAGGGCACGGATCCAGGCGCAACTGCCGGCGCGCCCACTCCTGTGGACGAGCCAAGCGGCTTTGCCCTTGAGCCAGCTGCCCGGCTTCGCCGCCCGGGCCGAAGCGGGCACGGGGCTGGACGGCCTGCCCGGTGGTGCCGCCGCCGTGCCGCAGATCTGGCGCACGCTCGCCGAGCCGATCTGCCAGGTTCAGGCGCAAGCCGAGGCTTGGAGCATCGGCTGGCGCTGGCACCCGAGCCAGCGTTTCGAGCTGATGCGGGTGCAGCAGTGGCTGCAAGCACTGTCCTGGCGCCGCGCCAAGCTGGTGTTGCAGACCAATGCCGGCTGGCTCTCGGCCAATGCCCTGGACGGTCAGGCGTTGCACTGGCAAAACAGCGAATGGCGCAAGGACTCGCGGCTGGAACTGATCTTCGATCAGCCCCAGGAGGTCGAGACGTTGCGGCGGGGCATGGAGGCCTGCCGGATCTAGCCGCTTGCTCAGGGGTGGGCGTTGAACCAGGCGAGCACCTTGCCCGGCGAGGCGTCGAACCATTCGTGGTTCCCCAGGGGCTCGGTATAACGGCCGGTAGGGATGCCCTGATAGAGCAGGCGGTCGTAGTAGATGTCCATGCTCCACCAGGGCACTACTGTGTCGACGAAGCCATGGATGAAGAAAGTCGGCGGATGGTCGGCCGGCAGGCTGTCCGGCACCGCGCAGAGCGGCCCACTGCAGGTGGCGTAGGAGCCGGAATGCACCACCAGGGCCCTGAACTGGCCAGGGAAGGACACCGCCATGCGGCTGCTGTTGTAACCGCCGCTGGAAATCCCGGTGGCGTATTTGCGCTGGCCGTTGAGCGGGCCGAAGTGACCGTCATCGATGGCCTGGAACAGGTTGCTCAGAAAGGTGAAGTCCGTGCCGGTCGGGTACAGCTCTCCCGACAGCCCGGGGACATTGGTCTGCCAGAACAGGTCGGCCGGGGCGCTGGGGGCGATCACCGCATAGCCGTGGTCCAGCAGGGTCTTGATCGTCCGACCCTCGTTGTACAGCTTGCCCAGCCACTCGTTGCTGTAATAGACGAAGTCGTCCATGGCAAAGAACGAGCCCTGATAGAGGATGGCCACCGGCCAACCGCCGGCAGGCGGGGTGCCGGCCGGCGTCTGGTAGATCACCTGGCGGCTGCTCAGCGCGCCTGAGGCAATCCAGGTCGACTGATGACTGCAGCTGATCTTGCCGGGCAGGAACCAGGTTTTCTTGCGCTCGCTGCAGGGCGAGTCGGCCCAGCTCGGGCTCGCGAACAGGCAGGTCAGCAGGGCGATCAAGCCCAGCCGGCGGATACTCGGGTTGACAGTAGACATGGCAGTGCTCCGTCTTCTTGTTGGTTTTTTCCGTGTCGCCCTCCTGAACCTGGAGGGGTTTCCCTGGCGGGACGAACTGAAGTGAAACCCGGATTCCGATTCCGTCAAGCGCCGAACGCCCCCGCCTCGCCATGCCGAGCGGCCGGTGGTGACCGATTCGGGGCATGCCACGCCGCTGGACCAGCCCGAGCGGTTGAACGCCTTGCTGGAGCGCTTTATCCGCGCGCAGCGGTAATCAGAGAGTTGAGCGTGGAGTTGGGGGCGCCTAGGGGCGCCCTCTTTTTTGTTTGTGCGGCGCCAGGCCGCCACTGGCAGTAAACTGGCCGGCCAGCCGACAGTGAGCCGCCGCATGTACCTCGAATCCTGGTCCCACGCCTGTTCCGCCGGGTTCACCCTGCGCGGCTGGCATTCGCCGCCTTCGGGCAAGCCGTTGCTGCATTTTCTGCATGGCAACGGCTATTGCGGACGCGTCTACGAGCCGCTGCTGGCCTGTCTGGCCGCGGATTTCGACCTCTGGCTGTGCGATGCCCAGGGCCATGGCGACAGCGATCACGGCGGTCGTTTCCATGGCTGGAACCGCAGCGCCGAGTTGGCCCTGGAGGCGTTCGCCGTGGGCCGCAAGCACTTTACCGAGGTGCCGTTGTTTGCCGTCGGCCACAGTTTTGGCGGGGTCTTGACCAGCCTGATGCTGGCCCAGCAGCCGCAGCTGTTTCAGCGTGCGGTGCTGCTCGACCCGGTGCTGTTCACCCCGGCGATGATCGGGGTCATGGCGCTTTCCGACGTGGTCGGTCTGAGCCAGCGCAATACCCTGGCGAGCAAGGCGCGCAAGCGCCGCCGCGAGTGGCCGGATCGCGCGGCGGCGCATGCCGCGCTGCATGGCCGCGGGATGTTCCGTGGTTGGCACGAGGACGCCTTCTACGCCTATATCAATCACGCCTTGAAGGACACCGAAGAGGGTGTCGAGTTGAAGTGCCGGCCGAGCCGCGAGGCGGAAATCTTCGGCTCCTTCCCCAAGCGCTTGTGGCCGTCGCTGGCCAAGGTGACGACGCCGACCCAGGTGTTATACGGCCAGCACAGCTACCCCTTCGTCGCCAAGTCGGTGGCGCGCTGGTGCGCCAGCAATCCGCACATTCATGCCCAGGTGGTGGATGGCGGGCACTGCTTCATGCAGGAGCAGCCCGAGGAGGCCGCCATCCGCGTGCGCGATTTCTGCCTGCCGCAATATGCCTGAAGTCAGCCTCTCAGTCCTCGGGTGGCCGATGCTCGCGCCGCCACTTGTGCAGTTCGATCACCTGCGGATTTTCCGCCGGTGGCGTTCTGAACGGATGGGGCGCCAGTTCGATGCGGCCGACCTGCTGGCCGAACATGACGATGCTGCCGACATGACGTTGTTCGCCGGTGACGGTGAATTCGAAGCCATACACCCGCGCCAGGCGCTTGCGCCCGCGGGCATCGGCCAGCAGGGTGATCTTGCGCAGCGCGACGTTGCCGTCGAGCAGTTCGACATCGGCTTTCGCGCAGTGCTGTTTGACCTGTGCCAGTGCGCGCTCGCGCAAGCCGTGGGCATGCCACAGCCAGCCGCCGGCCGTGGCCAGCAGCATCAGGACGAAAATATTACCGAGGGTCAGCATTGCGGATTCCAGGAGGGCTTGGTCAGAGCGCAGGTTGGCGCGAGGTGGCTCAGGCCATTCTGCCAGTCCCGCTGCGGGCTGTCTTGCCCGAGCCCTCAGCCGTCGTGTTTGAGGTCGCGGTAGCGCTGTTCCAGCTCCTGGCGAATCGCCCGGCGTTGCTGGCCCTGGGTGAAGCGCCGCTGTTCTTCGGAAGTCTGCGGTTGGCGAGTCGGTACCATTGCCGGTTTGCCCTGGTCGTCGACCGCGACCATGGTGAAGAAGCAGCTGTTGGTGTGGCGCACCGAGCGCTGGCGGATGTTTTCGGTGACCACCTTGATGCCGATCTCCATCGAGCTGCGCCCGGTGTAGTTGACCGAGGCGAGGAAAGTCACCAGTTCGCCGACGTGGATCGGCTGGCGGAAGGTCACCTGATCCACCGACAGGGTCACCACGTAGCAGCCGGCGTAGCGGCTGGCACAGGCATAGGCCACCTCGTCGAGGTATTTGAGCAGGGTGCCGCCGTGGACATTTCCGGAGAAATTGGCCATATCCGGGGTCATCAACACGGTCATCGTCAGTTGGGCGTTTCCGGCTTCCATAGGGCTCTCTTGCAGTTGAGGTGAGTGGATCCGGGCATTGTGACGCCCTCTCTATCAGAACGATTCAGCTGACCGGCGGGTCACGCCAGCGTTTGCGTGCATGCAGGTAGGCGGCGCTGTCGTTGTAGCCGAGCAGCTCGCCGATCTGCGCGCGGCTGCAGCCCTGCAGCTGGTAGTGCTGCTCCAGTTCGGCGCGCAGCAGGTCGAGTACCTGGCGAAAGCTCAGGTTCTGTTCCTCCAGGCGCCGGCGCAGGGTGCGCGGGCTCTGGTGCAGGGCTTCGGCGATGCTTTCCAGGCTCGGTGTCAAACCCTGTTCCAGCGCCTGGCGCGCGCTCGTGGCGACCTTGTCGGCCCAGCCGCCGAGCTGACGGCGCCGGGCCAGACGGCGCTCCAGCTCCTGGCAAAGCAGTTCGACCATGCCGGCATGCCGATTGAGCATCGGCTGGGCCTGGGTGGCAGGGGCGAACAGCAGACGGTTGTGTTCGGCATTGAACTCGACCCGCTCGCCGAACCAGGGCCGGTAGTGCTCATGGTAGGCCGGACGGGCATGGCGAAAGCGCGCGCACACCGGCGACAGCGGCTGGCCGGTACCGCGGCGCATCTGGGTCACCGCCATCACCATGTAGTGCTCGACCAGGTAGCGGGCCAGTTGCGGCGGGGCGTCGATCTGCAGTTCAACGCCGCTGCCCTCGGCCTCCTCGACCAGCCGCAACTGGTCGCTGTCGGCGGCCAGGCTGGCATAGCGCGCCCAGCAGCGGCTGGCCTCGGCGACGTCGGCGCAGAACAGACAGAGGTGCGCCAGCACGTGCCAGTCCTGGGGGCTGAACTGGCCGAACAGATGCAGGCCGATGGCCGGATCGTGTTCGGCGGCTGCCAGCCACAGCTGTTCCAGCGCGACCAGGCTGAAATCGGCCGAAGCGCTGGCACGGCTCTGCAGAAAGCGTTCGAGGACCCGGCCGAGGGGGCCGTGGTGGAAGCGCCGGGCCGGCAACTTGGCCCGTTCTCGGGTGTTTTTGTCCAGTTCGCGCATGTCGTCTCGGGCCTGCTTGGCTTCTTATGGGGCTGTCGCCCGGTGCGTCTGCCGGGCCCAGTCGAGGTTGCCATGAATCCAACAACAATCGCCAACAATCCCGCGCTCGTGGTCGGCGCGATCTTTCTCGGCTTCATCCTGCTGGAACTGGCCTGTGGCTGTTTCCGCCAGGCCAAGGGCCAGTGGCGCGATGTCGCCATCGAGGTGATCGGTTCGAGCCTGTTGCTCGGCCTGACCTTCCCACTGGTGTTCTTCCTCTGCGATGCACTGCTCGAGCACTGGGCGCCGCAGGCGCGCGGCGCCCTGAGCGGCGTGCCCTGGTTGGCCGGTTTCGGCCTGTTGCTGCTGGGCGACGACCTGACCCAGTATTGGTGGCATCGCCTGTCGCACCGGGTGCCCTGGCTGTACGCCCTGCACCGCGCGCACCACTCGGCGCCGTACATGAGCATCCGCATCGTCTACCGCAACAACAGCTTCTACTACCTGCTGATGCCCGGTATCTGGCTGTCCGCCGTGCTGGTCTATCTGGGCCTGGCCGAAGTCTATTATGTCTATCTGATCATCAAGATGACGGTGATCTTCGGCGCCCACAGCAGCCTGCCCTGGGACGACAGGCTCTACCGCATCCGCGCCCTGCGCCCGCTGATGTGGCTGCTGGAGCGGACCATCTCGACCCCGGCGACCCATTCCGCCCACCACGGCCAGAACGCCGCCGACGGGGTAACCCATTACAAGGGCAACTTTGGCAACCTGCTGTTCTTCTGGGACGTGCTGTTCGGCACGGCCAAGATCACCCGGCGCCGGCCCCAGGCCTTCGGCGTGGAGAACCTGCGCCCGGTGAGCTGGCAGCACGAGCTGTTCTGGCCCTTGGTGCGCCGCCGCCAGCCGGCCAAGGTCGTGGCGCCCGGGGCACTGGGCGATGGAGGTGGCCAATGAGCCTGAAACTGGTGCTGCTGGCCGGTTCCAGTCAGCCGTCCAGCCAGTCGGCCAAGGTCGCCGCCTACCTGCGCCGGCGCCTGCTGGAGCTGGGTCACTGCGCGGCGGCGGACCTCGGCCTGATCGACCTCGGCACCAGCCCGCTGCCGCTGTGGCCGGCCGAAGACCCTGGCGGCGCTTGGGCCGACTGCGCGGCGCTGCTGCGCGAGGCGGACGGGCTGGTGCTGGTCAGCCCGGAATGGCACGGCATGGCCAGCCCGGCGCTGAAGAACTTCTTCGTCTATGCCGGGCGCCGCGAACTGGGGCACAAGCCGGGGCTGCTGGTCGGTGTCTCGGCTGGCCAGGGCGGCGCCTACCCGCTGAGCGAGCTGCGCGCCTCCAGCTACAAGAACTGCCGGCTGTGCTACCTGCCCGAGCAACTGATCGTGCGTCAGGTCGAAACGGTGCTCAACGGCGAGCTGCCAGCCGACGAAGACGATGCGCGGATCCGCGCCCGCGCCGATTGGGCGCTCGGGGTGCTGGTGCAGTATGCGCGGGCCATGCGCCTGCTGCGCACGACCATCGAGCCGGCCTTCGCCAACGGCATGTGAGCCGGCCTTACCTGCCGGCCGACAGGCCGAAGTCGATCGCCAGGTCGGCGCCGGTGATCGCCTCGGCCTGCGGCTGGCACAGGTACCAGACCAGTTCGGCGACCTCCTCGGGACGCAGGAAGCGTGCCTCGCGGCCCTGGGGGTAGAGGCTCAGCAGCTCGCGCTTGTAGCCGGTCGGGTTGCCCTTGCCGTAGCGTTCGGCCTGGTAGTCGAGCATCGGCGTGGCGATGTCGCCGGGCGACACCGCGTTGACCCGCACGCCGTGCCCGGCCAGCTCCAGAGCCAGGGTCTTGCTCAGCATCACCAGCGCGGCCTTGCTCGCGCAGTAGGCCGCCGAGCCGCGGTAGGCCTGGCGGCCGGCGTCGCTGGCGATATTGACGATGCAGCCGCGGCTCTCCTTGAGGTGGGGGATGGCCGCCTGGCTGATGTAGAAGGCCGCCTTCAGGTTGACGCCCATGACCAGGTCGAAGTCCTCCTCGCCGAAGCTCTCCACCGGCCCCTCGCGCCAGACCCCGGCGGCGTTGACCACGGCATCCAGGCGGCCGGTGGCGACCAGGGTCTCGGCGATCAGCTCATGGCAGTTGCTGGCGCTGCGCAGGTCGGCGGTGGCGCTGAAGTCCAGCGGCACCACGGTATTGAGCGCATGCAGACCGGCCTTGTCGACATCGCTGGCGGTGACCCGCCAGCGGCTCTGGGAGAAGCGTTTGGCGATAGCGCGGCCGAGGCCGCCGGCGGCGCCGGTGATCAGGATGACGGGCGTGCTCATGAAGTTCTCCTCGTGGCTGGTTCAATCAGTGTAGGTAAGGCTGGAGGGTTGGCTCAGGCGTGGCTCAGGTACCAGCGCCAGTCCTGCTCGCCGACTTCGCCCATGAACTGGCGGAACTCGGCCCATTTGATCGCCAGGAACACCTTGAGGAAGTCCTCGCCCAGTGCTTCCCTGGCCCAGTTGGAGTGTTCCAGCGCGCGCAGGGCGGTCAGCCAGTCGGTCGGCAGGGTCTCGCACGCCTGCTGGTAGCCGTTGCCGACGATGGCCGGGCCCGGATCGAGTTGCTGCTGGATGCCGGTGTGAATGCCGGCAAGGATCGCCGCGGCGGCGAGATAGGGGTTGGCGTCGGCGCCGCAGATGCGGTGCTCGATGTGGCGGCTGTTGGCCGGGCCGCCCGGCACGCGCAGCGACACCGTGCGGTTGTTCACCCCCCAGTTCTTGGTCAGCGGCGCGTAGCTGTTGGCCTGGAAGCGCCGGTAGGAGTTGGCGTTGGGGCAGAAGATCGCCAGGGCGTCGTTGAGCGTGGCCATCATGCCGCCGATGGCATGGCGCAGCAGCGTGCCCTGCCCGCCTTCAAGGTCGGAAAGCTCGCTGGCCATCAGGTTGTTGCCCTCGGCATCGGCCAGGCTGACGTGCAGGTGCATACCGCTGCCGGCCAGGTCGCCGAATGGTTTGGCCATGAAACAGGCCTGCAAGCCATGCTTGTTGGCCACGCCCTTGACCAGGCGCTTGTAGCGCACGCCTTCGTCGATCGCCTGCAGCGCGTCGAAGCGGTGCTCCAGGGTCAGCTCCAGCTGGCCCGGGGCGTACTCGGAGATCGCCGTGCGCACCGGCAAGCCCTGCACTTCGCAGGCGGCGTAGAGGTCATCGAGAAACGGCTGCATTTGCTCCAGCTCGTAGACGCCGTACACCTGCGGTGCCTGTGGGCGTACGCCGTTCATCTGCAGCGCCGGTTGCGGGCGGCCGTTGGCGTCGCGGGTCTTGTCCAGCAGATAGAACTCCAGTTCCACCGCCATCACCGGGTGGTAGCCGTCGGCCTTGAGCCGGTCGATGGCGCGCACCAGCACATGCCGTGGGTCGGCCGGGCTGGCGGGCAGGCCCTGGGTCGGGTGCATGCTCACCTGCAATTGGCCGGTGGGCGTGGTGCGCCAGGGTTGCAGCGTCAGGCTGCCGGGCAGTGGGTAGGTCCAGCAGTCGGCATCGGCGACTTCCCAGACCAGGCCGCTTTCTTCCACGTCCTCGCCCTGGATGGTCAGCGCCAGGATCGAGCTGGGTAGCGGCCGGCCATTGGCATAGATGGCCAAAAGTTCGTCGCGGTGCAGCAGCTTGCCGCGCGGAATACCGTTGGCGTCGATCAGCATCAGCTCGATGCTGCGTACTTCGGGGTGGCGGGCGAGGAAGTCATGGGCTTCCTGGATATCGGCGAATTGCATGGTCGGTGTCCTGGGTAGGATGGGTTAGCCGCGTGCCGGCGTAACCCATCGATGCGATCTGATGGGTATCGCGGTGCTCAACCAGCGCGGCCCGACCCATCCTACGAAATTGCCGGCGTTATTCGCGGGCGCCGGGGATGGCCAGCAGCTCGGTGAAGGCCGCATCGAGCATGGTGATCAGCTGGTCCACATCCTCTACCGTGGTGCTCGGGCAGCACAGGGTCATGTTGTGGAACGGCGTGATCAGGATGCCGCGGTTGATCAGGTACAGGTGGATGGCCATCTGCAGCTCGTCGTGGAAGGCCGCTTCGGCCTCGGCGCCGGTCTTCGGCGAGACCGGGCAGAACTGAAACTCACTGCGCGCGCCCAGCTCGGTCACCGACCACTTGAGGTCGTACTTGCCGATCAGGCGGCGGAAGCCGTCGGCCAGGCGCTTGGCCAGCGGCAGCATGTGGTCGTAGGCAGCCGGGGTCATCACCTGTTCCAGGTTGGCGCGCATGCAGTGCATGGCCAGGGCGTTGGCCGACAGGGTGGTGCCCATGCCGCTGTGACCGTGGCCGTGGCTGTTCTCGCTGGCGCGCTGGCCGGCGGCGGTCATGGCCTCGGCCATCGCCGCGCTGCAGCCGAAGATGCCACAGGGTACGCCGCCGGCGATCGGCTTGCCGACCACGAAGAAGTCCGGCTCGAGGTTCCACAGCTTGGTGCAGCCGCCGATGTCGGTGGAAATGGTGTGGGTCTCGTCGATGATCAGCAGCGCGCCGTATTTCTTGGTCAGCTCGCGGCACTGCTGCATGAAGCCCGGCTCGGGCAGGACCATGCCGATGTTGGTCATCGCCGGCTCGCAGAGCAGGGCGCAGACGTCACCCTTCGCCAGCGCGGCCTCCAGGGCGGCGACATCGTTGAACGGGATGGCGCGGCTGTACTGGGTCAGGTCATAGGCCTGGCCGACCAGGCCAGAGCGCGGCACGGTCTCGCCGTCGCGGTAGCGCACCATCACGTCGTCGACGGTGCCGTGGTAGCAGCCGTCGAATACCAGCAGGGTCTTGCGCTGGGTGATTTCGCGGGCCCAGCGCAGCACGTAGCGGTTCGAATCCGTGGCGGTGGCGGTGACCTGCCAGAACGGCAGGCCGAAGCGTGCGGCCAGCAGTTCGCCGCAGACCACCGCATCTTCGCCCGGCAGCATGGTGGTCAGGCCGTTGTTGCCCTGATCACTGATGGCCTTGGCGATCGGGTCCGGCGAGTGGCCGAACATGCAGCCGGTGTCGCCCAGGCAGAAGTCGATGTAGGCGTGGCCGTCGACGTCATAGAAGCGTGCGCCCTTGGCGCGTTCGACGAACAGCGGCACCGGGGTCGACCAGTCGGCCATCCAGTGCATCGGCACGCCGCCATATAACGAATTGCGCGCGCGTTCGGCCAGGGCCACGGACTGGGGGTTGCGCTCGATAAAGCGCTGGCGCTCGCGCTGGGCGAAGGCTTCTACGGCGGATGGGCTGATACCACTGGCAGTCATGTTGAACACCTCGTTCGAATTTCCGAACATGATCTTTTGTGATCACAAATAAGTCAATAGATGCCTTACAAGCGGTATTCAGGTAGATTAATCTTAATTTTGTGATCACAGGTTGGATGTAAATGAAAAATATGCAGCAGGTGGCCCTGGTCAGCGGGGCGGGTAGCGACAGCGGTATCGGCCTGGCCATCGCCCGCCGCCTCGGTAAGCAGGGCGTGCGCGTACTGCTCACGGCCAGCAGCGCACGGGTCGAACAGCGTGCTGCCGAGCTGTGCGCTGAAGGTATTCAAGCGCGTGCCCGCGCCGCCGACCTAACCGATGAGCAGCAGGTGGCCGAACTGGTCGAATGGGCCCTGGCGCAGTGGGGGCAGATTGACATCCTGGTGAACAACGCCGGCATGGCCATGCAGGGCAGCCCGGAGCCGTTCGCCGAGCTGGCCGAGATGGACCTGGCTACCTGGAACCTGTCGCTCAACCGTAATCTGACCACCACCTTTCTGCTTACCCGTGGCGTGTTGCCGGGTATGCGCGAGCGTGGCTACGGGCGCATCGTCAATATCAGCTCGACCACCGGCACCCGCGGCAGCAACCCCGGTGAATCCGCCTACAGCGCGGCCAAGGCCGGCATGCTCGGCCTGTCCATGGGCCTGGCGCTGGAAGTGGCCAAGCAGGGCATCACGGTCAACAGCGTGGCGCCCGGTTGGATCGCCACCGGATCGAGCACCGACGAGGAGCGCCACGCCGCGGGCTACACGCCGATGGGCCGGGCCGGCCGTCCGCAGGAGATCGCCGCTGCCGTGGCCTTTCTCGCCTCGCCCGAAGCCAGCTACATTACCGGCGAGGTGCTGGTTGTGGACGGCGGCAACTGCCTGATCGAAAACAAGGCCCCCTGAGCGTTTCTGCGTCGGTCAGGCGTTGTTGCAGGGGGGCTCGAAAATGCTCATTGACTGCAGTCAACTCCGCTTTTCAAGCACCCCTGCGCCTAGCCTGCCGCTAGCAGAAGCGCTCAGCTTTCGTTGAATACATTGGAGAACAGCATGCGCAATTGCCTACTGACCCTTTCCCAGCTCCCCGCACCGCCACAGGGGCGCTGAAGCATGGCCGACAACCTGCAGGAACAGCTCTACCAGAATATCCGTGGTGCCTTGCTGGCCGGGCGTTTCCAGCCCGGCGAGCGCCTGAAGATTCGTGACCTGGCGGCCGAGTGGGGCACCAGCCCGATGCCGGTGCGCGCCGCCTTGCAGCGGCTGGTCGCCGAGGGCGCCCTGGAGGGCGAGCCGCAACGTTCGCTGCGGGTGCCAGCGATGACCCGCGAGCGCTACCAGCAGCTGCTGCCGGTGCGCATCAGCCTAGAGGGCCTGGCGGTGGAGCTGGCCGCCGCGCGGATCGGTCCGGCCGAACTGGCGGCGCTGCAGGCGTGCATCGCGCGCATGGAAAGCGCCCTCGAGCGGCGCGACGTGCAGGCCTACCTCAGCGACAACAGCCAGTTTCACCTGAGCCTGTACCAGGCCTGCGGTAATCCGGTGCTGCTGCGCCTGATCGAGTCGCTGTGGCTGCAGGTCGGGCCCTTCTTCAATCGCCTGTTCACCGAGGCCGACCTGTCACTGCGCCTCAACGATTTCCACGAGGATGTGTTCCGGGCCCTGCGCGCCGGCGACGGCAAGGCGGCGCGGGCGGCGATGGAGCAGGACCTGAGCTTCTTCGGCCAGTTCCTGCTCAATCTGCTGGGGCTGGAGCAGGGCGAGGCCAGTCGTCAGGGTTGATACCAGCCTGGCCAGGCTCGGACGGGCTCAGCTCTCCAGCCAGACGTCGCGTACCCAGTGCCACACCGAGTCCCAGCTCTCGTCTTCACTCAGTTCGCCGCTCTCGCCGTCCCAGAGCACCACGGTGCCGTCCTGTTCGACGCAGTAGTAGTTGCCGCGATCCTCGCAGATCGGCACCAGCTCGCGTGATACCCCCAGCGACCAGGCCACCGAGGCGACTTCCGGCAGGTAGGTGTGCGACTGCGGGTCGGTGGCGGTGACCGGCTCCAGGCGGCCGTAGACCACATCGCTGACCTTGAGCAGAAACTCGCGCAGCTCGAACGGCAGGTTGATCAGAATCTGCTCTTCGATCTCCACCAGCAGTTCTTCTTCCGGCAGTTCCAGCGGCACTGGCACCGGTTCGTTCATTTCACGCAGTTGTTCGATGACTTCTTCCACGGCAGCAGGACCTCGTGCATAGGGATGGGTTTTATACAGTAGCCGGCGTGCGGAGGAAAAGCCGCCCGTCCCGCCATTGCTGTTTGCGGGTGTTGACGACCCTTGCCGTCTATCTGTGCAAGGCAGAAAAGCGCCGGCCGCTGGTGGCCTTCCATCCACTGGTGCGGCTCGGCGCCTGGGCGCGAACTAAACTTCGAACAGGAGCCTGTCACTTAATTACAGCTTGAGCGTCAGGCTCGAGCAGGAGGTGGGTCATGCATATGGCAGCAACGTTGAAACGTAGCCTGGAAAGCGCGCAGTGCCAGTTCGAGATCGTCCCTCACCCGCATTCCGCGAGCAGCCTGGAGTCGGCGCGGGTGGCCAGCATCCCGGCCGAGCGCCTGGCCAAGCCGGTGATCCTCGACGATCGCAAGGGGCACTACCTGATGGCGGTGGTGCCGGCCAACCGGCATCTGGACATGAGCATGGTCAGCAAGGGCAACGAGCACTGGGAACTGACCAGCGAATCGACCATCGCCAGCCTGTTCAAGGATTGCGAGCTGGGCGCGGTGCCGGCGGTCAGTGAGCCCTACGGGATGAGCATGCGCGTCGACCCCCTGCTGACCCGCCAGCAGGACATCTACTTCGAGGCCGGCGATCACGAGAGCCTGGTGCACATGAGCACCGAGCAGTTTCTCAAGCTGGTGCCCCATGCCGAAGTCTGTGAACTGTGCCCGCAGCCCGGCTAGGCCTCCGGTGCCGCCGATCTTCGTCTGGCGCCGTTCGATCGCCCGGCGCCAGCCGCATCGGGTCGGTCAGCCGCGGGTGAAGGGACGCCGCTGAGGAGCCCCGGGGCGAACCCGGGGCCACTGACCGGCTGTTGAAAAACTACCTACGTTGCCGATGCGTCGTTATAAACAGGCTCGGCTGCCGCGCCGACGTTTTTCAACGGCCTGCGAGGCGAGGGTTTTTCACCGCTGCTCAGTTCTGGCGGATACCGGCGACCAGCCACGGCTGGTTGTCACCGGCTACGCGCTCCATGCGCCAGCTTTCGCTGAAGGCTTCGCCTTGGTCGAAGCGCGAGGTTTTGGCCACGCCGGTGAAGGTCAGGGTGGCGACGGTCTTGTCGCTCAGGTCGTCGACGCCGTCCAGCTGCACCTCGAGGTTGTCGACATAGGTGGACTGGAAGCCCTCGCCCAGGTCGGCGCGTTCGCGCTTGAGGAATTCGAGCAGCGGCGGGGTGACGAACTCGGCGATCTTGTCCATCTCGTCGGCGTCCCAGTGCTGCTGCAGGCTGAGAAAGTGCTCGCGGCCGGCGCTGACGAAGCTTTGCTCGTTGAACCAGGCCGGCGCATTGATCACCGGCTTGATGGCGGCGGCGCCGGCACCCCCGAAGATCGAGGCGGGCGCAGCCTGGGCGGGCATGTCGCGCTGCATGGGCGCGCCATTGGCGGTTAGCGGGCCTGCCTGCTTGCGCCGGGAGGCGAGGAAGCGGAACAGCAGGAAGGCGATCAGGCCGAAGATCAGCATGTCCATGATCTGCAGGCCTTCGAAGCCGTCACCCATGAACATCGAGGCGAGCAGGCCGCCCGCGGCCAGGCCGGCCAATGGGCCAAGCCAGCGCGAGGCGCCGCTGGCCGCAGCAGGCTGACGACCGGCGGTCGGCGTGGTGGCGGTCGAGGTTGGCGAGGTGGTCTGGCGAGTCTGGTGGCTAGGCGCGGAGCCGAAGGATTTGGCGCCGCCAAAACGCTTGGCTTCGGCATCGAAACTCATGGTAAGGCCCACACTCAGGCACATGGCCAGGGCAATGCTAAGGAAACGCTGCATGTTTAGCTGTCTCTTGGTGGTTGGAACGCTGCACGGCATCTTGCCCGCCAACGCTGCGGAAGGCCAGCCATAGAATGTTTCGGGCTTTTGCTTTTCGCTCAAGGGTAGGTATGGCCTCGGCGCGGCAACCTAGCGGTGCAGCAGCATCTGCAGCGCTGCGCAGCGCAGTTGACGACGCAGGAAGGCACGGAACTCGACGGGATCCTCCTCGGGATGGCGCAACCAGTGGATGAAGCTGCGCAGGTAGACGCCGGTCAGTAGGCTTTCCTCGGCGATGCGCTGCAGGTGCCGGCTTTCCCGGCGGGCGCCCTCGCGCCACCATTGCACGGTGCGGCTGATGCGCAGCAGGCCGAGCACTTGCAGGTGCAGGTGCCCGGGTTCGAGCTTGTACAGCAGCATCTGCCCGGTCACCGAGCGGTGCGCGGCCAGGTTGTCGAGCCAGGCGACCAGCAGTTCTTCCAGGCGCTTGGCCGGCTCCAGCGGGCCGAGGTCGGCGGCGCTGCTGCGCGCCAGCATGGCGCGGTCGGCGCGGTCGAACCAGGCTTCGACCAGTTGATCCTTTTCCCGGTAATGGGCGGCGATGGCGTCCAGGCCAACGTTCAGGTGCGCGGCCACATCGAACAGGTGCAGGCGTTCCCAGCCACAGACATCGGCCAGTTGCAGGGCGGCATCGAGGATCTGGGGCGCTGTAGTTGTCGGCTTTTTCATCGGCTCACCTCGCCAAGCAGTATGGGCCGGGAGGAGCGCGAGGCGAGGCGGAGTCGACCAACGGAAGCCGAGGCCCCGGTTGGTCGTAGGGTGCGCCGTGCGCACCACCTGGCATTGCGAGGGTGCGCGCGGCGCACCCTGCAGCGGCTCAACGCCAGTTATACAGCTCCTTCTCGGACAGCTTGTGCATCTGGCTGGTTTGCGCCTGGAAGGCCTTCATCGAGGCCCAGATGCGCCCGTTCAGTTCGCTCTGCGCGGCCAGCTCGCCGAGCACCACTGCGGATTCGCGCTGCAGGGCGTCGAGCACCTCGTCGGGGAAGCGTTTGAGCAGGGTGCCCTGCTGCTGCAGTTCGTCCAGGGCCAGGGCGTTGTTGTAGACGTAGTCGTCGAGCATGTCCTGGCTGGCGGCGCGGGCCGCTTCGTTGAGGATCGCCTGCAGGTCGGCCGGCAGGCTGTCCAGGGCCTTCTGGTTGATCAGTAGTTCGAGCACCGCCTGCGGCTCCTGCCAGCCCGGGTAGTAGTAGAACTTGGCCGCCTTGTGCAGGCCGAAGGCCAGGTCGTTGTAGGGGCTGACCCAGTCGCTGGCGTCGATGGCGCCGGTCTGCAGGGCGGTGAACACCTCGCCGCCGGGCAGGTTGACGGTGGTCGCACCGAGCTTGCTCAACACCTCGCCGCCGAGGCCGGGCATGCGGATCTTCAGGCCCTTGAGGTCGTCCAGGGCGTTGATCTCCTTGTTGTACCAGCCGCCCATCTGCATGCCGGTATTGCCCACTACCAGCGGCTTGACGCCGTAGGGGGCGTAGGCCTCGTCCCACAGCGCCTGGCCGCCGCCCTTGCTCAGCCAGGCATTCATCTCCGCGGTGGACAGGCCGAAGGGCACGGCGGTGAAGAACTGCGCGGCCGGCACCTTGCCCTTCCAGTAATAGGCGGCGCCATGGCCCAGTTCGGCGGTGCCGCGCGAGACCGCGTCGAACACCTCCAGCGGCGGCACCAGTTCGCCGCCGGCATAGACCTTGATGGTCAGGCGCCCGGCGCTCATGGTCGCGACCCGCTCGGCCAGGCGCTCGGCAGCGGTGCCCAGGCCCGGGTAGTTCTTCGGCCAGGCGGTGACCATCTTCCACTGGAAACTCTGCACCGGCGCGGCCGTGGCCTGCTCGCTGGCGGCTTTTTCATCCTTGCAGCCGGCCAGGCCGATAGCGGCGAGCAGAACCACGGCGGCGCTGAAGAGGTTGCGGCGATTCATCGGTGCTTCCTTATTGTTTGTATGTAGGGCGGGTGCAACCCGCCAAAAGCCAGGCGGGTTGCACCCGCCCTAATTACAGCGCGTTCAGCTTGGCGTAGCTGAGCATCAGCCATTTGCTGCCTTCGCTTTCGAAATTCACCTGCACCCGTGCCTGGGCGCCGGAGCCCTCGAAGTTGAGGATGGTGCCCTCACCGAACAGCGCATGCTGCACCCGTTGGCCGAGGCTGAACGCGGTGTCCGGCACGGCGCTGCCGGCGAACAGGCTGCTGCCGCTCATGCCGCCGTTCGTGCTGCGGCTGTTCGTGGCGAAGGGCCGGCTGACGCTATTGGACAGGCGTACTTCCTGAACCAGCTGCGCTGGAATCTCGCGGACGAAGCGCGACACCTTGTTGTAGGTCTCGCTGCCGTAGAGGCGGCGGGTCTCGGCGTAGGTGATCACCAGTTTCTGCATGGCACGGGTGATGCCGACATAGGCCAGGCGGCGCTCTTCCTCCAGGCGGCCGGGTTCTTCCAGGCTCATCTTATGCGGGAACAGGCCTTCCTCCAGGCCGACCAGGAACACCTGGGGAAACTCCAGGCCCTTGGCGCTGTGCAGGGTCATCAGCTGGATGCTGTCCTCGTTCTCCGCGGCCTGGGTATCGCCGGCCTCCAGCGAGGCGTGGCCGAGGAAGGCTTGCAGCGGGGTCAGTTCGTCGTCTTCGGCGTTATCGAAGGTGCGCGCGGCGCTGACCAGTTCCTCGAGGTTTTCGATCCGCGACTGGGCCTTCTCGCCCTTTTCCGCCTGGTGGTAGGCGATCAGCCCGCTCTGCTCGATGACCGTTTGGGTCATCAGGTGCAGCGGCATGTCCAAGACCTTGGCGGCGAGGTTTTCGATCAACTCGACGAAGCCGGCCAGGGCGCCCGCGGCGCGGCCCGGCAGGGCCTTGTTGGCGATCATCAGGCGGATCGCCTGCCACATCGCCACATCATGTTCGCGGGCGTAGGCGCGGATCGCCTCGACGCTCTTCTCGCCGATGCCGCGCGCCGGCACATTGATTACCCGCTCCAGCGCCGCGTCGTTGCCGCGGCCGTCGAGCAGGCGCAGATAGGCCATGGCGTTCTTGATTTCGGCGCGCTCGAAGAAGCGCTGGCCGCCGTAGATGCGGTAGGGGATCTTCTCGCGCAGCAGGGCCTCTTCCAGCACCCGCGACTGGGCGTTGGAGCGATACAGGATGGCGATCTCGCTGCGCTTGAGGCCGTCCTTGCGCAGGGCGTCCTCGATCGTCTCGACCACGTAGCGCGCCTCGTCGTGCTCGTTGAACGCGGCATACAGATCGAGCAATTCGCCGTTGCCGACATCGGTCCGCAGCTCCTTGCCCAGACGCCCCTGGTTATGGGCGATCAGCGCGTTGGCGGCATTGAGAATATTGGCAGTGGAGCGGTAGTTCTGCTCCAGGCGGATGATTTCTGCATCCGGGAAATCGCTGTCGAACTGCTGGATATTCTCGATCTTGGCGCCGCGCCAGCCATAGATCGACTGGTCGTCGTCGCCCACCACCATCAGGCTGTCGCCGCCCTTGGCCAGGTGCTGCAACCAGGCGTACTGCACGGCGTTGGTGTCCTGGAACTCGTCGACCAGAATATGCCGGAAGCGCCGCTGGTAATGTGCGAGCAGGCCCGGCTTGTCGCGCCACAGGTCGAGCGCGCGCAGCAGCAGTTCGGCGAAGTCGATCACTCCGGCGCGGGCGCAGGCCGCTTCATAGGCTTCGTAGATGCCGCGCATGGTCGCGAGGAACAGGTCGCCGCCGGCCTGGGTGTGCTGCGGGCGCAGGCCTTCGTCCTTCTGCCCGTTGATGAACCATTGCGCCTGCTTGGCCGGCCAGCGCTGCTCGTCCAGGCCCAGCTCGCGGATCACCCGCTTGACCAGGCGCTGCTGGTCGTCGGAATCGAGGATCTGGAAGTTCTCGGCCAGGCCGGCTTCCTGCCAGTGCGCGCGCAACAGGCGGTGGGCCAGGCCGTGGAAGGTGCCGACCCACATGCCGGCCGGATTGACGCCGAGCATCTGTTCGATGCGTGCGCGCATCTCGGCGGCGGCCTTGTTGGTAAAGGTCACCGACAGGACGCTGTGCGGCGAGGCGTTTTCCAGCTGGATCAGCCAGGCGATACGGTGCACCAGCACCCGGGTCTTGCCGGAGCCGGCGCCGGCCAGCACCAGCTGCCGGCCCAGGCGGGCCGTGACGGCCCGGCGTTGGGCATCGTTGAGGGAGGCGATCAGGAGTTCGGGGTCATTTTGCATCGCGGCATTCTAGGCGGCGGCGGCGGCGAGGGCAAACCGGGAGCGCGGCACATCGCCGCACGGCTGCCAGTGGACGACCGGCCAGTCACCTTGCCGGGTGGATGTTGCAGGTCATTCTGACCCGGCAGGGTGGCCTGTCGGCTCGGTAAATTTGCACAGATGATTGTTGGGCGAAGCGTCTAGCTCGGGTATGCTCCGCCGACCTAGGCACTCCAATACAAGAAAATAGCCTATGACCCAGACCGCTAGCGCCACTGCCAAACCGACGCTGGACAGTACACAAGAGATTCGTCAGCAATTCGCCACGGATATCGCCATCGAACGTACCCGCCTGCTGTATCAGGGCTCGTGGGTGCCTACGCTATTCATGCTGCTCAATGGCGCGGCCTGCGCCTATTTGCTCTGGGCGCCGCCGAGCCGGGTCATGCTCTCCGGCTGGTTGATCTGGCTGGTGCTGCTGGCCGTTCTGCGCCTGCTCCAGGTCGGCGCCTTCAATCGTGCCCAGCCGAGTTGCCAGGTGCAGGCGCATTGGCGGCGCAACTTCCTGTTTGGCGCCGGCGCCTCCGGGCTGACCCTGGCCTTCGCCGCCATCGCCCTGGTGCCGGCCGATGTGTTCTACCAGCAGGCCCTGGTCTACGGCCTGATCGCCGCGGCAATTCTTTCCGCCAGCGTGGCCTATGCCGTCAGCCTGTCGGCGTTTCTGACCTTCGCCTTGCCCTGCCTGCTGCCGTCGGTGGCCTATCTGCTGTTCAGCGAGCATAGCCTGCAGCGCGGCTGGGGCATGCTTGGTGGGATCCTGTTGCTGACCCTGCTGGTGGTGACCTGGCAGGTCAACCGCCTGCTGCAGCGCAGCCTGTTGCAGCGCTTTCAGAATCAGGCGCTGATCGGCCGTCTGGAGCATGCCCGGCAGCAGGCCGAGACGCTCAATGGCGAACTGGAACGCGAGGTCGAGCAGCGCCGCTGGGCCGAAGGTGAGCTGCGCACGGCCCATGCCGAGCTGGAAATGCGCGTGGCCGAGCGCACCCTGGAGCTGGACGATGCCACCCATGCCCTGAGCAAGAGCGAGGCGCGCCTGGCCCTGGCCCTGGAGGCCAGCGAACTGGGGTTGTGGGACTGGAACCTGCAGAGCGATGAAGTGCATCACTCGCAGCTCAAGGAAATCTTCGGCCTCGAGCCCGAGGCGGTGCAGGCCATGCTGCGCGACCTCAAGCCGCGTCTGCACCCGGACGACCTGCCGTTGCTGCGCCGCACCCTGGTCGAACACATGAAGGGCCGCAGCGACGGTTATCAGATCGAATACCGGGTCAAGCACGCCGATGGCCACTGGGTCTGGGTCGAGGATCGCGGCCGCGCCGTGGAGCGCGACGCCCAGGGCCGGGTGCTGCGCATGCTCGGCACGCGGCGCACCATCACCGCACGCAAGCAGCAGGAAGAACAGCAACGCCTGGCCGCTACGGTGTTCGAGGCGGCCAGCGAAGGCATCGTCATTCTCGACCCGGACTACCGCCTGCTGGCGGTCAATCAGGCATTCAGTCAGGTCACCGGTTATCGCCAGGAAGACGTGCTCGGCAAGAGCGTCGCCAGCCTGATCAGCAGCCGCGACACCCGCCACCAGTACCAGATGATCCGCCTGGAGCTGGAACGCGGCGACCACTGGCAGGGCGAGTTGATCGAGACGCGCAAGAACGGCGAACTCTACCCGCAACTGCTGCAACTCAACGTGGTGCGCGATGCGCGCGGGCTGGTCAGCCATATCGTCGGCTTCTTCGCCGACCTGTCATCGCGGCGCGAGGCCGAGGAGCGTCTGCGCTATCTGTCGCACTACGACGACCTGACCGGCCTGGCCAACCGCAGCCTGTTCCGCGAGCGCCTGCACGAGGCCAGTCAGCGTTCGCGGCAGAGCGGGCGCGGCCTGGCCTTGCTGCACGTCGACCTGGACCGCTTCAAGTGGCTTAACGACAGCCTCGGCCATGAAGTGGCCGATCAATTGTTGCGGCAGATGAGCCGCCGCCTGAGTCAGGCAATACCCGAGGCCGACACCATTGCGCGCTTGTCCGGCGACGAATTCGCCGTGTTGCTCGATTCCTACGGCAGCCTCTCGACCCTGGCGCGCATGGCCAGCCGCCTGCTGGCCAAATTGCGCCTGCCGATGACCATCGGCGGTCAGGAACTGGTGGTCAGTGCCTCCCTGGGCATCAGCCTGCTGCCGGACAACGCGCGGGAGATCTCGACTCTGGTCAGCCAGGCCGATATGGCCATGCAGCATGCCAAGCACCTGGGCGGCAACACCTTCCAGTTCTTCACCGACAATCTGCAGGCCTGCACCCTGGAACGCCTGCAACTGGAGACCCAGTTGCGCAAGGCGATCGACGAGCACCAGCTGGAGGTGTTCTACCAGCCCAAGCTGTGCCTGGCCGACGACAGCCTCAACGCCGCCGAGGCGCTGGTGCGCTGGCGCCATCCGGAGCGCGGGCTGGTGCCGCCGGGGGATTTCATCGGCCTGGCCGAGGAGACCGGGCTGATCGCGCCTATCGGCGAATTCGTCCTGCGCCGCGCCTGTCAGCAGGCACGGGACTGGCAACTGCAGGGCCTGGCGCAGATCCGGGTGTCGGTGAACCTGTCGGTGCATCAGTTGCGCCAGGGCAAGCTGACCAGCCTGGTGCGCCAGGTGCTCGACGAAACCGGCCTGGCGCCGCAGTTCCTCGAGCTGGAATTGACCGAGAGCCAGTTGCTCGACAACGTCGAGAGCGTCATCACCACCTTCCAGCAGCTGCGCGACCTGGGGGTCAAGCTGGCGATCGACGACTTCGGCACCGGCTACTCCTCGCTCAGCTACCTCAAACGCTTCCCGGTGGACTACGTGAAGATCGACCAGACCTTTATCCGCGACCTGGCGATCGGCGGCGAGGATGCAGCGATTACCCGCGCGATCATCGTCATGGCCCACAGCCTGGAGTTGAAGGTGGTCGCCGAGGGCGTGGAAACCCAGGAGCAGATGGATTTCCTCAAGGCCCAGCAGTGCGACGAAATCCAGGGCTACCTGATCAGCAAGCCGGTGCCGGCGGAGCAATTCGCCCAGTTGCTGCGCGACCAGGCCCGTCTACTCTGAGATCAATGCGGGATGAGGGATGCGCCATCGGCTCGTTCCGCTTCAGGCCGGCCAGAACCGGCCAAAATGAGGTTGTCCGAGAACGGCAATCGAACGCAATTTGTAGGTTGGCGCTGAGGAACCAAGCCCAACAACATCAACGTGTTGGGCTTCGCGGAGTTCAGCCTGCGCGGCCCGGGCTACGCGCCCCGGGCCAGCCTACAAAAACTAGGCCGCGGCGATCACGTCGCCATGGTTTTCCGGTTCGATCAGCGCCCGGTGCAGCGTGGCCACGGCGGCGTCGTAGTCTTCCTCGTTGACCACGCACTGCATCCCCACCTGGCGGATCGATTGGTGCACCGCCTGGATGCTGATGCCCGCTTCGGCCAGCGCCGCCACCGTCTTGGCGAGGATGCCCTTGACCTTCAGGTCCGAGCCGATCGCCGAGACGATGGCGACGTTGTGCACGGTCACCTCGGCGGCCGGGTAGCGTTCCTCGATCAGCCGGGCGGCGCGGTTGATCAGCTTGCGCGAACCCGAGGCGTAATAGGTGATGCTGTTGGCGTCGGAGTCCTTGTTGACCACGTACAGGCGCAGTTGCTTGAGCAGCTTGGTGATCTCGATGTCGTAGCCGACGTCGCCGAGCATTTCCTGGTCGAAGACCTCCAGGCCGAATACGTCCTTGCGCCCGGCGATGATCTCCACGCAGGGCCGCTCGCTGCGGTAGGGCTGGCTGATCAGGGTGCCGGCATGTTCGGGCTCGAAGGCATTCTTGATGCGCAACTCGATATTGGCCCGGCGCAGGGTCTTGGCGGCCTTGGGGTGGATGGCCTCCATGCCCAGGTTGGACAGTTGGTCGGCGACGTCGTAATTGGTCCGGCCGATGGTCACCACCTTGTCGGCGCCGACCAGCTTGGGGTCGGCGCTGCTGAGGTGGAATTCCTTGTGGATGATCGCCTCGCGGGCGCCGGTGGCGGCGGCGATCTGGGCGAAGGTGATCTCGCTGTAGCCGCGGTCGAAGGTGTTCATCAGGCCTTCGCTGCAGTGGGTATAGCCGGTGGCGACGGCCAGCTCGCAGCTCAGGTCGACCTCTGCGAAGCAACTGCGGATCATCGCCTCGAAGGGCAGTGGCGCGTCCAGGTGCCAGCCGGTGAGGTCGACCAGCTTGGCGTTGACCCCGCGCTGCTTGAGCGCCAGCACGGTATTGAAGGCGCTGTGCGCTTCACCCAGCGAGGCGAGCATTTCGCGCACCTTCATCAGGTGTTCGGTGAGCTGGAAGTGGCCGTAGGCGCACAGCCGCTGCAGGCTGTGCATGCACTCGCGGACATCGTCGATGCGCGCGCCGATGAACTGGTTGGCCGCCTGGCGCTCGAATTCGCCGGCGAACAGCGCGGCGTTCTTCGCCAGCATCTGCAGGCGCACCGCTTCCAGCGCCTCGAGCCAGGCCTCTTCATTATGGGCATCGGCGAAGCGCTGGTAGACGCCGGGTTCGCCGGTTTTCTTGTGTTCCAGCAGCAGGTTGGTCATGCCGCTGAAGGCCGAGACGACGAAGACCCGCTGGTATAGGCGCTGGTCCTGGCGCTGGCCGATGAGAATGTTGTCGAGCACTTCCTCGAAGCGGCTCATGGAGGTGCCGCCGATTTTTTCTACGGTATGCATGAGAGTCCGGTCGTGGTGATTGCAGCGGGTGGCCGACAAGCGCCCACCCAGGAATAGATCAGGCCCGCTGTTGCGGGCCTGTCTGTGTGTCAGGGGTACGCTTGCGGCTGGATATCCAGTGCCGTGAAGTCCTCGCGCTCGGCGACGAAGGCCGGGCGTGGCGTCTGGGCGCAGAAGGGCGCCTGCACCGCGTTGTTCACCTGGTTGTAGACGTAGAACAGATTGCTGCGCGCGCTGGGGGTGATGTTGCTGTTGGAGCCGTGGAGGATGTTGCTGTCGAACAACACCACACTGCCGGCCGGGCCGAGGGCGGTGTCGATGCCGTAACGGCTGGCCATCTCGCTCAGGCTGTTGTCGTCCGGCACGCCGAACTGCTGCTTGCGCAGGGAATCCTGGTAGTGGTTCTCCGGCGTGGCGCCGACGCAGCGCACATAGTGCTTGTGCGAGCCGGGGATCAGCAGCAACGGGCCGTTGTGTGGCTCGTTGTCGGTGAGCAGGATCGAGCAGCTCAGCGCGCGCATGCGCGGCATGCCGTCCTCGACGTGCCAGGTCTCGAAGTCCGAATGCCAGTAGAACTCCTTGCCGGTGAAGCCCGGCTTGAAGTTCATCCGCGACTGGTGCACGTACAGTTCGCCGCCGAGAATGAAGCGGGCGATGCCGGCGATGCGTTCGTCGCGGGCCACCCGGGCGAACAACGGATTGTCCTTGTGGATGGCGAACACCGAGCGCACCGCGCCGCTTTCCGGTTCGGTGATGGTCTTGCCGGAATCCGTCAGCGCCGGGTCGCAGCGCACGCGATCGAGTTCCTGGCGCAGCACCGCCACCTCGTCGGCGCTGAACACGTCGTGCAGCACCAGGTAGCCGTCGCGCTGGTAGCGCTCGAGCTGTTGCGCGCTGAGCGGCGCGTTTTCCATATCACTGCGGTAGACCACCGGATCCAGGCGGTCCTGCCAGCTCGGTTGCTCGTGTTGGCGCGAGGGGTAGAGGTCGATTCGTTCAGGGGTCACGTGGAATTTCTCCTTTCGCCGGGCCTGTCAGGCGACGGTTTCTGCCTCCAGCGGATAGACACCGCTTTCGTCATGCACTTCCTTGCCGTTGAGCGGCGGGTTGAACACGCAGGCCATCTTCATTTCCGTGGTGCCACGCAGCAGGTGCTCGTCGTTCTTGTCGAGGATGTACAGGGTGCCGGGGGCAATCGGGTAGATCTTGCCGTCGGCAATGGTCTCGATCTCGCCTTCGCCGCTGATGCAATACACCGACTCCAGGTGGTTCTGGTACCAGATGTGCGTCTCGGTATTGGCGTAGATGGTGGTGATGTGAAAGGAGAAGCCCATGTTGTCGCCCTTGAGCAGCAGGCGCGTGCTGTCCCAGGTTTCAGTGACGATCTTGCGGTTGGACTGCTCGCAGTCGGCCAGGGTGCGTACGATCATGTTCGGTTCCTCAAGAGGCCTGGGAGGCCTGGTTGGCGGTTTGCTCGGACATCACGGCGGCGAAGGCCGCGTCGAGAATGGTCATGGCCTTGTCGATCTGCGCTTCGCTGATAATCAGCGGGCACAGGCACTTGACCACTTCGCTGTGGGCGCCGCTGGTCTCGATCACCAGGCCGTGCTCGAAGGCATGGCGGCAGATGGCGGCGGCGCTGTCGCCATCCGGGCAACTGATGCCGATCATCATGCCGCGGCCCTTGATGAACAACGAATCCGGGCCGTAGCGGCGGACGATCTTGTTCATCCCGTCGGCGATGCGCTTGCCCTTGGCCTGCACGCTCTTGGCGAACTGGTCGTCGCGCCAGAAGTGCTCGATGGCGGCGGTCGCGGTGACGAAGGCATGGTTGTTACCGCGGAAGGTGCCGTTGTGCTCGCCCGGCTTCCACTGGTCCAGCTCCTTGCGCAGCAGCACCATGGCGAACGGCAGGCCGTAGCCGCTGAGCGACTTGGACAGGGTGATCATGTCCGGCTTGATGCCCATTGCCTCGAAGCTGAAGAAGCTGCCGGTGCGCCCGCAACCGGCCTGGATGTCGTCGACGATCAGCAGCATGCCGTGTTTGCGGCAGAGCTTCTCGAGCTTGCGCACCCATTCGGCGGAGGCGGCATTCAGCCCGCCCTCGCCCTGCACCACTTCGACGATGACCGCGGCCGGCTTGTCGATGCCGCTGCTCGGGTCGCCGAGCAGCTTGTCCATCATGCCGATGGTGTTGACCTTGTCGCCGAAATAGTTGGCGTAGGGCATGCGGCTGACGTCGGTCAGCGGCACGCCGGCGGCGCCGCGATGGTGCTGGTTGCCGGTGGCGGCCAGGGCGCCGATGCTGCAGCCGTGGAAGCCGTTGGTGAAACTGATGACGTTGCTGCGCCCGGTGACCTTACGTGCCAGTTTCAGCGCGGCTTCCACCGCGTTGGTGCCGGTCGGCCCGGTGAACTGCATGACGTAATCGTGCATGCCGCGCGGCTTGAGGATCAGCCGGCTGAAGGTCTCGAGGAAACGCTCCTTGGCATCGGAATACATGTCCAGGCCGTGGGTGATGCCGTCGTTGCCGATGTAGTCGAGCAGCGCCTGCTTGAGCACCGGGTGGTTATGCCCGTAGTTGAGCGTGCCGGCGCCACCGAGGAAGTCGATGTAGTGCTTGCCGTCGCGGGTGATCAGTTCCGCGCCGCGCGCTTGGTCGAACACCACGGGAAATGAGCGGCAATAGCTCCTGACGGACGATTCATTCTGTTCGAAGAGTTTCATGCGGTCTCCTTGAGGGTTTCTTCCAAGACGGATGCGTTGAACGGGCCGGCGCGATAGAGCACCTCGTCCTCATGCTGGCCGGCGAAATGCGCGGCGCGGGAGAACAGGGTGCGGGTCTCGTAGTCGACCCCCAGGCGGGCAAAGGCCCGCTTGAACAGCGCCTGGGAGGCGCCGTTGTCCGGCGAGATGGTGGTTTCGAGAAAGCGTACGCCCTGGGTAGCGACCCGTTGGGTCAGCGCCAGCAGCATGCGCAGGGCCAAACCCTGGCCGCGTAGCGAGGCATCCACCGCGACCTGCCAGACGAATAGCGTGTCTGGGCGCGAGGGAGGACGGTAGCCGGAGATAAATCCCACCAGCTGGCCGTCAGCGTTCTCGGCGGCTATGGCGGTATCGGCGAAGTCGGCGCACTGCAGCAGATTGCAATACACCGAGTTGGTGTCCAGGGGTTGGCAGCGGGCTACCAATTGATGAAGCGGATATCCGTCGCCGTCGGTTGGGCGACGGAGCGTGACGGGGGCAACACTCAAACCAGAATCCTTGAAGTTGTGCAAATCCCTATTAGGGTAAACATACATCGGAAGTTTTCTCAACCCGCAATGCCGATGGTCAAGATGACGAGCCGGTGAAGAATCTTCTCGAGCAGGGTTAATTCAGGGTCGAGCAACTAGCGAATTGCCCGCGCTGCGGGGGCAGATAACTAGGCGCGATAATCGGCGGGTGATTGTGCGATTTGCCCAGCCTGTCCAGCGACTGGCGCAGTAGTTGCTTGATGGCGCCGAACAAGGCAGCGCAAGGGCGTCCGCGTGATCCTCTGCATGCCGCTGAATACGGGGGTTTGCGCGTAACTCAGGGTTTCCTAGATTGCCTGCGGAAGTGGCTTGGATCGTGGCCGATATGCGACGCATATTCGTGGCGATATACGGGTGAATATGGCGTGCCTGAACTTTCTGGGTCGCGCAGAGAATACTTGGATAATGAAGGCCATATATGTAGTGACGCAGAGCTTGGTTGCACGCCGCATTGGCGGCCGGATCAAGTCTAGTGACTATTGGGTATATAAACGCTATTCACCAAGCCGACCTCGGCTATATCGAACCGGCGCTCGAAGTGCCGCTAGGCCCTCTATCCCGCACATATCGCCGGGTCGGCGGAGTTGCCCGCCGCGTGCTCGTGCCAGGCGGTCCCGAGAAATGTACTTTGGTACGGGCAAAATGCTGCTTTTGTACAAGAGCCGGCGCTTAACCTTACAAAATATACTGTCTTTGCCGAGCCATTTTGAGGGAACATTTATGAAAGCGATCTTGCTAGCGTCTTTAGCGTTAAGCAGTGCATTGACGGTTGTGCCGTCCGTTCAGGCCGATGAGAAGGCCATGGAGGCCGCCGGGCGTCAGCTGTTTACCCACCACTGCACGGCGTGCCACTCACTGGATACCAGCGAGAACGCCTTCGGCCCCAGCCTGTTCGGTGTGGTGGATCGCCCGGCGGCTTCCGTGCCCAGGTTTGCCTACTCGAAAGCCATGCAGGCCTCGGGGATCACCTGGACCGAAGACAATCTGCGCAAGTGGATTGCCGACAACGAGGCGTTGGTGCCGGGCACGCGCATGCGTCACGTCTCCATTAGCGATCCGGCCGAACAGGATTACCTGATCAGCTTCCTGCGTTCATTGAAGTAAGCCACAGCCCTCCGTGCGACGTACTGCCAGGTCGTCGCCGGCGCGTCACTCCATCCATTCGTGTCCCGCCCGCTCCAGCAGCAAGTTGGCCTGTTCCGGCCCGCTGCTGCCGGCCGGGTAAGGGCGCGGGCTCTGGTGGTGCTGCCGCCAGCCATCGATGATCGGATCGATCCAGTTCCAGGCCGCTTCGACTTCATCGCGGCGCATGAACAGGGTCGAATCGCCTTCGATCACATCCAGCAGCAGGCGCTCGTAGGCTTCCCAGCGGCGCTTCTGACGAAACGCATGCGCCAGGTTGAGGTCCAGTTCCACCGGTTCCAGGCGCATGCCCTTGCCCGGGTGCTTGGCCATCAGTTGCAGGCTGATGCACTCTTCCGGCTGCAGGCGGATCAGCAGACGATTGGCCTCGCCGTCACCGAACAGCTGGTGCGGCACCGGCTTGAACTGGATCAGGATCTCGGAGGTTTTTTTCGCCAGGCGCTTGCCGGTGCGCAGGTAGAAGGGCACGCCGGCCCAGCGCCAGTTCTCGATCTCCGCCTGCACGGCGACGAAGGTCTCGGTGTCGCTGTCGTTGTCGACATTCTTTTCGAAGTAGTAGGCCGGCACCTCCTGCCCGCCGATCTTGCCGGCGCTGTACTGGCCGCGCACGGTCTTGTCGCGTACGTCGAGGCCGGCGATGGGTTTCAGCGCCTCGAGTACCTTGACCTTCTCGTTGCGCACCGCTTCGGCATCGAAGCGCACCGGCGGCTCCATGGCCACCAGGCAGAGCAGTTGCAGCAGGTGGTTCTGGAGCATGTCGCGCATGGCCCCGGCGTTGTCGTAGTAGGCGCCGCGGTTCTCCACGCCGAGGGTCTCGCACACGCTGATCTGCACGTGGTCGATGTGCGCGGCGCGCCATACCGGCTCGAACAGGGCGTTGGCGAAGCGTAGCGCCATCAGGTTCTGCACGGTTTCCTTGCCCAGGTAATGGTCGATGCGGAACACCCGCGACTCGTCGAACACCGCACCGAACGCCGCGTTGATCGCCCGCGCCGACTGCAGCGAGTGGCCGATCGGTTTTTCCAGCACGATGCGCGCATGGGGGTCGGCCAGGCCGGCGACCTGCAGGTGCAAGGGGATGTCTTCGAACAGGTCGGGCGCGGTGGCCAGGTAGTAGACCCGCACGCGCTCGCCGACGCTGCCCAGGTGCTTGGCCAGGCGGCCGAAATCGGCGCTCTGGCTGGCATCCATGGCGAAGTAGTCGAGGCGCTCGGCGAAACTCTGCCAGGTCGCGTTGTCGAAATCGGTTTGCGCCACCTGGGCGCGACAGCGGCGTTCGGCGAGGGCCTGGTAGGCGGCGCGGCTGTGCTGGCTGCGCGCCAGGGCGAGGATGCGCATATCGGCGTGCAGTCGACCGAGACGGTGCAGGTGGTAGAGCGCTGGCAGCAGCTTGTGCAGGACCAGATCGCCCGTACCGCCAAAGACCAGCATGTCGCAGGGAATGCTCAAAGCGGGAACTCCGACTCGGTTTAGCCGTGCGAGGGCGGCGCCCATGTAGTATAACTACACGATCACTACAACCCGGCATGCCCCGATCATAACCGAGTCGTCCTTGGTTGGGGGCATGACCTATTCGTCATCTTTCAGCCTGAGCCCATGCCCGTGAATTTGTTGCAGCACATCGCCCAGTCGCGTCATCTGTTACGCAAGTCGGAACTCAAGGTGGCCGACCACGTGCTGCTCGACCCGGCCGCAGTGATGCACAGCTCCATGGCCGACCTGGCGCACAGCGTCGGCATCAGCGAGCCGACCATCGTGCGCTTCTGTCGCGCCATCGGCTGCAGCGGCTTCCAGGACCTCAAGCTGAAGCTGGCGCAGAGTCTGGCCGCCGGCGCCAGTTTCGGCCAGTTCGCCATCCATGAAGACGACTCGGTTGCCGACTTCAGCCTGAAGATCTTCGACACCACCCTGCACACCCTGATCGAGGTGCGCGAGAAACTCGATCCGCAGGCCTTGCAGCGCGCCATCGCCGCCTGCGCCCAGGCCCAGCGTGTGGAGTTCTACGGCTTCGGCGCCTCCGGTGCGGTGGCCGCCGATGCCCAGCACAAGTTCTTCCGCCTGCTGCTGACCGCCGCCGCCTATTCCGACCCGCACATGCAGGCGATGTCGGCAGTGACCCTCAAGCCCACCGATGTGGCCATCTGCATCTCCCAGTCCGGGCGTTCCAAGGACCTGCTGATTACCGCCAACCTGGTGCGCGAGAGCGGCGCGACCCTGATCACCCTGTGCCCGAGCCAGACCCCGTTGGCCGAGTTGGCCACGGTCAACCTGGCCATCGACGTGCAGGAGGACACCGAGATCTACACCCCGCTGACCTCGCGCATCGCCCACCTGGTGGTGATCGACGTACTGGCCATGGGCGTGGCCATGGCCCGCGGGCCGACCCTGGTCAACCACCTGAAGAGCGTCAAGCGCAGCCTGCGCAGCCTGCGCCTGTCGCCCAAATCGGTGAAGCTGCACGAGGACTAGCGGGCGACATCTCCAGTCGCCTGTCCCGAATTGCGCCTGGGCCTGCTCCATGAGGTTAGGCGGGCTACAGGCCGCACGCCTTAGTGATTGTTCCTGCGCGACGGCGCGGCGTACCCGCGAAGCCAGGGGCGATCAGTCCAGGCTGTCAGCGTCTATTCATCCCTTCGCCGTCAAAGCGTCACATCCCGGGCCGATCCTGTAACTCCCGTTATTCAGCCTGGGAGACCTGAGATGCCTCGTTACTCGGATGAAGCGCAGTCGCACGTCAACAACGATGCAAAGAATCGGCGCAAGCTGCTCGATCAGCGGCGAATGGAATACCGCCGCGCCATCGAAAGCTACGCCGAACACCGCCAGTTGCAGCAGCAACTGGTCGATTACCCGGAGCTGATCGCCGCTAACTATCTGGCGGCCAGTCAGGCGCTGGGGCGGCAAGGCGCTCGGTCAGGACGCTGAACTGGCTGCGCCGACGGTCGGGCCTGTCCGGCCGGTGGGCGTAGGCCCGCAGCCGACCATGCCGCCGCGGACAGGGCTGTGCCGTATTCGTCATTGCCCATGCCGAAAGGAATCAAGCCGCCACTGCCCGCAGACGCCACTGTAATAGGCCGATCGGGAGAGGGAGCGGATGATGATTCGACTGACATTGGGCTGCTCACAAAAGAGCGTTGCCTACGTTGGAATCTGAACCGTACTGGAGACGGAACTGCCTTGGCTTTCGCACGGCAACGTCCAAATCGTGCGTTTTTTTGAGCTCTGGAAAGGCGGCCCCGGGCAAGACCGACGTTTCGACAGGATCGGCCAGAAGGGGGCATTAGAGTAGGAGAAATAGATTTGTCCCCTTTTCGACCGGCTTTGCGCCAGGCCATTTTCGAACTCCGACTGGCCCAGCAAGCGTCGGCAGGGGGGACGTCCCGGGGCCAGGACTGCCCATTAGCGACGGCTTCGGCCACCTTCGGGTGGCCTTTCTGCATTAACGGGTAATACTTTCCTGTATACGCGGACGTGTTGCTGGTGGCGCGCGCCGCGGGGAGGTGTGAGGTGAAAAAGCTATCAATTGTGGGTGCCGGCATGGTGGGTGAGGCGGCGGCTCAGATCATCGCCCGGGAAGAGTTCTGTCGTGAGTTGATGTTGATTGATGTGCAGGGTGAATTGGCACAGGGCAAGGCGCTGGACGTCTGGCAGGCAGCCGTTGAGTCAGGTTCTGATACCCGGGTTTACGGCGGGTCCAATGCCGAAATGCTGGAGGATTCTGACCTGGTGGTGATTACGGCGGGTGTGCCGCGCAAGCCTGGTCAGTCGCGCCAGGATGTATTGAGTATCAATCTGCCAATTCTCGATAGCATCATGCTGGATATCAATCGTCATGCTCCGGCGGCGACGGTGTTGGTGGTGTCGAACCCGGTCGACGTGCTGACCTATCGGGCTTGGAGTCTCAGTGGTCGGGGGCGCGAGAGGGTGTTCGGGCAGGCTGGGGTGCTGGATACAGCGCGCATGAAGTGTTTCATTGCCGAGGAGACTGGGTTATCTGCTCGGGATATCACGGCGCTGGTGCTGGGAGGGCATGGCGATAGCATGGTGCCGCTGATGCGCTACTGTGCGGTCGGTTCGGTGCCGCTGTCCCACTTCCTGTCCAGTCAGCAGATAGAGCGGATTGTGCAGCGCACACGTCAGGGTGGCGGCGAGATTCTGGGTTTGAAGAAGCTGGGGAGCGCCTGCGATGCGCCGGGCGTGGCAATTGCACAGATGGTGGATGCTATCGCCAATGGGCGAAACCGCATTTTGCCGGCGGTCGCGATTCTCGAGGGTGAGTACGGGCGAACAGGCATTGCCATGGGTGTGCCCTGTGTGCTGGCAGAGGAGGGGCTTGTGCGGGTGATCGAGTTGTCTCTGGATGCGCAGGAGCAGGCGATGTTCGACCACTCTGCAGATCAGGTGGTGCGTGATATTGCTGAAATGAATGCTTTGTGAGCGGGGTATATGAGGGGGTTTTGGGCGCAAGGGGATCGCGTCCCGGGAAGTGGTCGATCAGGTGGTGGGACAGCGCTGTGACCTGGGCCTGATCGCCGAACCTTATGGGTTCCCCGGCCCACGCGGCGAGCGTCTGCTGCGCCCACCCGTGGCCTGCGCGCTGCTGGCGGGCCATGGATTGCAGGCCAAGGCGCTGGTGGTGCCGGCAAACCTGGAAGGTGGGAGGCCGGCTAGATGATTCTCAGATTTATTTTCTCTACTCTAAACGTCCGCTTCTTGGCCGAAAGCGGCCGCCTACCAACGACCGCCTTTGGGTCGTTGCCAGCCACTCCGCCTCCCGCGCCAAAGGCAAGGTCGTCCGCTTGTCGTGCGCTTCCCGCTCGGCTCGGCGTCAGCCGGTTGGGCAGCTGTTCGTAGAGGGTGCGGTAGACGCCGATGATGTGCTGCTCGATCAGTTCGGCGGCCTGTGCCACGCCTACTGGCTGACGGGTTCGGCGAAGCGCTCGGCCAGGGCGTTGATCTGACTGCGCTGGTCGCGCACGAAGGCGAAAAACGCCTGGGCCACCGGCGACAGGTATTTGTCCCGTGGGTGCACCAGGCACCAGCTGCGCAGCAAGGGCAGCTCGGTCACCGGCAGTTCATGCAGTGCGCCGCAGGCCAGTTCGCGGCGCACCGCGTGGCGCGGCAGCAGGGCCAGGCCGAGGCCGGCGAGCACCCCTTCGAGCTGGCTCTCGGTCGAGCCGAGCTCCAGGGTCTGGGCGAAGTGCGCGCGTTTCTGGTGGCAATATTCCTCGCCCGCCTGACGGGTGCCCGAGCCGCGCTCACGCACCAGCAGTGGCCAGGCGGTGAGGTCCTGCAGGCTCAGTGGCCCCTGGCTGCACAGGGGGTGCGTCGGTGGCGCCACGGCGATGATCGGGTTATTGAGGAACGGCAGGAACTCCAGGTTCAGGTCGGTCGGCACCTGCGACATGATCAGCAAGTCATCGCGATTGGCGCTCAGGCGCTTGAGTGCCTGGGCGTGGTTGGTGACCACCAGCTGCAAGCTGACTTCCGGGTAGTGGCGGCGAAAAGCGGCGAACAGGTGGGGCGTGAAGTGCTTGGCACTGGACTCGACGGCCAGGCTCAGCTGTCCCTGCAGGCTGCCCCGCAGGTCGCCCAGCTGCATGTCGAGGCTTTCCAGGCGGCCGAAAATATCCGCGCTGGCCCGCTGCAGGGCTTCGGCGGCGTCGGTCAGGTAGAGCTTCTTGCCGACGTAATCGAACAGTGGCTGGCCGAGCAGCTCCTCCAGCTGGCGGACCTGCAGGCTGACCGCCGGCTGGGTCAGGGCCATGTCTTCGGCGGCGCGGCTGTAGGAGCGCTGCTGGCACACCGCACGGAACACCTGAAGTTGGCGCAGGGTGATGCGCATCAAGGATTTGCGCATGGGCTATCTCGTCCGGCGGTGGTTGGGTGGTTGTTCGGAGGTGCTGACGGCTATCCGCAACCGGACAGCAGGCCTTTCAGCTGCAGGTATAAGCCATGACTTATAACTAAGCAAATTATTACTGATTTCGGTTATTCAGCGCGCGGGCGTAGGGTAAGCGGGTGGTCGCGACTAGCGACCATCTGTCTGTCCATTGGGTCGAGGAAGCACGCGTGATCAAGAAAATCCTGATTGCCAACCGCGGCGAGATCGCCGTCCGTATCGTGCGCGCTTGCGCCGAGATGGGCATCCGCTCGGTGGCCATCTATTCCGATGCCGACCGCATGGCCCTGCACGTCAAGCGTGCCGACGAGGCCCACGGGGTCGGCGCCGATCCCCTGGCCGGTTACCTGAACCCGCGCAAGCTGGTCAATCTGGCCGTGGAAACCGGCTGCGATGCCCTGCACCCGGGCTATGGCTTTCTCTCGGAGAACGCCGAGCTGGCGGAGATCTGCGCCGAACGCGGGATCAAGTTCATCGGTCCGTCCGCCGAGGTGATCCGCCGCATGGGCGACAAGACCGAAGCGCGGCGCAGCATGATCAAGGCCGGCGTGCCGGTCACCCCGGGCACCGAGGGTAACGTCGCCGACATCACCGAGGCCCTGGCCGAAGGCGAGCGCATCGGCTACCCGGTGATGCTCAAGGCCACCAGCGGTGGCGGTGGTCGCGGCATTCGCCGCTGCAACTCGCGCGAAGAACTGGAACAGGCGTTTCCGCGGGTGATCTCCGAAGCGACCAAGGCCTTCGGCTCGGCGGAAGTCTTCCTGGAAAAGTGCATCGTCAATCCCAAGCACATCGAGGCGCAGATTCTCGGCGACAGCTTTGGCAACGTGGTGCACCTGTTCGAGCGCGACTGCTCGATCCAGCGGCGCAACCAGAAGCTCATCGAGATCGCCCCCAGTCCGCAACTGACCCCCGAGCAGCGCGCCTACATCGGCGACCTGTCGGTGCGCGCGGCCAAGGCGGTGGGTTACGAGAACGCCGGTACCGTGGAGTTCCTCCTGGCCGAGGGCGAGGTGTACTTCATGGAGATGAACACCCGGGTCCAGGTGGAACACACCATCACCGAGGAAATCACCGGCCTGGACATCGTCCGCGAGCAGATCCGCATCGCTTCCGGCCTGCCGCTGTCGGTCAAGCAGGAGGACATCATCCATCGCGGCTTCGCCCTGCAGTTCCGCATCAACGCCGAGGACCCGAAGAACAACTTCCTGCCCAGCTTCGGCAAGATCACCCGCTATTACGCCCCCGGCGGCCCCGGCGTGCGCACCGACACGGCGATCTACACCGGCTACACCATTCCGCCCTATTACGACTCCATGTGCCTGAAACTGGTGGTCTGGGCGCTGACCTGGGAAGAGGCGATGGACCGCGGCCTGCGCGCCCTGGACGACATGCGCGTGCAGGGGGTGAAGACCACCGCGGCCTATTACCAGGAAATTCTGCGCAACCCCGAGTTTCGCAGCGGCCAGTTCAACACCAGCTTCGTCGAAAGCCACCCGGAACTGACCCAGTATTCGATCAAACGCAACCCATCGCACCTGGCGCTGGCTATCGCCACCGCTATCGCCGCCCACGCCGGCCTGTGAGGATTCGAGCAATGTCCAAAAAGATTACCGTCACCGACACCATCCTGCGCGACGCTCACCAATCGCTGCTCGCCACGCGCATGCGCACCGAGGACATGCTGCCGATCTGCGACAAGCTCGACCAGGTCGGCTACTGGTCGCTGGAAGTCTGGGGCGGCGCCACCTTCGACGCCTGCATCCGCTTCCTCAAGGAAGACCCCTGGGAGCGCCTGCGCCAGCTCAAGGCGGCGCTGCCCAACACCCGTCTGCAGATGCTCCTGCGCGGGCAGAACCTGCTCGGCTACCGGCACTACAGCGACGACGTGGTCAGGGCCTTCGTGGCCAAGGCCGCGGTCAACGGCATCGACGTGTTCCGCATCTTCGACGCGATGAACGACGTGCGTAACCTGCGCGTGGCCATCGAGGCGACCAAGGCCGCCGGCAAGCACGCCCAGGGCACTCTGGCCTACACCGTCAGCCCGGTGCACACGGTCGAGGCCTTCGTCAAACAGGCCAAGGCCATGCAGGCCATGGGCATCGACTCGGTGGCGATCAAGGACATGGCCGGCCTGCTCACCCCCTATGCCGCCTTCGACCTGGTCAAGGCGCTGAAGGAAGAAGTCGATCTGCCGGTATTCGTCCACAGCCACGACACCGCGGGCCTGGGCGCGATGTGCCAGCTCAAGGCGATCGAAGCCGGCGCCGACCATATCGACACGGCCATTTCCAGCATGGCCTGGGGCACCAGCCACCCGGGCACCGAGTCGATGGTCGCCGCGCTCAAGGGCAGCGAGTTCGACACCGGCCTGGACCTGGAGCTGTTGCAGGAGATCGGCCTGTACTTCTACGCCGTGCGCAAGAAGTACCACCAGTTCGAAAGCGAGTTCACCGCGGTGGATACCCGCGTGCAGGTCAACCAGGTGCCGGGCGGGATGATGTCCAACCTGGCCAACCAGCTCAAGGAGCAGGGCGCCCTGGACCGCATCAACGAGGTGTTCGCGGAAATCCCGCGGGTGCGCGAAGACCTCGGCTTCCCGCCGCTGGTCACCCCGACCTCGCAGATCGTCGGCACCCAGGCGGTGTTCAACGTGCTCGCCGGCGAGCGCTACAAGACCATCACCAACGAGGTGAAGCTCTATCTGCAGGGCCGTTACGGCCTGGCGCCGGGCATGATCGACGAGAAGCTGCGCCGTCAGGCGATCGGCAACGAAGAAGTGATCGACGTGCGTCCGGCCGACCTGATCGCGCCGGAGATGAGCAAGCTGCGCGGCGAAATCGGCGCCCTGGCCAAGTCCGAGGAGGACGTGCTGACCTACGCCATGTTCCCCGACATCGGGCGCAAGTTCCTCGAAGCGCGCGAAGCCGGCAGCCTGACCCCGGAACCCTTGTTGCCGATCCCCGAGGCCGGCGGCGTGGCGGGGGCGACTGGCGAAGGCGTGCCTACCGAGTTCGTCATCGACGTACACGGCGAAAGCTACCGGGTCGATATCACCGGCGTCGGCGTCAAGACCGAGGGCAAGCGCCACTTCTACCTGTCCATCGACGGCATGCCGGAAGAGGTGGTGTTCGAGCCGCTCAACGACTTCGTCGCCGGGGCCGGCGGCAAGCGCAAAGAGGCCAGCGCCCCTGGCGACGTCAGCACCAGCATGCCGGGCAATATCGTCGAGGTGCTGGTCAAGGAAGGCGACCAGGTGAAAGCCGGCCAGGCGGTGCTGATCAGCGAGGCGATGAAGATGGAGACCGAGGTGCAGGCGCCGATTGCCGGCACGGTAAAGGTGGTGCACGTGGCCAAGGGCGACCGGGTCAACCCGGGCGAAGTGCTGGTCGAGATCGAGTGACCGCGGGTCAACGAACGCCTTCGAAGGATGGGTTCAAGGCTCCGCGACTGTTTACCTCTTGGGGGGCCGCAAGGCTCCCTTTTTTTAACGCTGTGCTCGTTAGCTGTTGTCGGTCCACCCTAGGGTTTGTCATCAACACATAACGGGGACAAAACCTTTTCAAGTGCAGTCTCGGTTAGTGCCGAATGCAGCAGCTCTTTCACTGGATGCATGGACCATATGGGTTTATCTGACGGAGGCAATAATGGGGCTTGACCCGGTGGTACTGTTTTTTCTCTTCGGCCTATGCGCCGGCTTGCTGAAAAGCGAACTGAAGCTACCGCCGGCGCTCTATGAAACCCTGTCGATCGTCCTGCTTCTGGCGATCGGCCTGCACGGCGGGGTGGAGCTGGCGGAACAGGCCAGCCTGCAGTTGCTCGGCCAGGCAGTGCTGGTGCTGGGCCTGGGCATCATGTTGCCCGTGCTGGCCTTCGCCGTGCTGCGCGGCCTGGGCTTCGACCGGGTCAATGCGGCGGCGGTGGCGGCGCATTATGGCTCGGTCAGCGCCGGCACCTTCGCCGTGGTGGTGGCGTTCATGCTGGCCCGCGGCATCGAGTTCGAGAGCTACATGCCGCTGTTCGTGGCGATCCTGGAGATTCCGGCGATCCTGGTCGGCATCCTCCTGGCCAAGGGCCTGGCCCGCGACACCGACTGGCGCGAGCTGGGCCGGGAGATCTTCCTCGGCAAGAGCATCATGCTGCTGCTCGGCGGCCTGATCATCGGCGCAGTGGCCGGCAAGGAGGCGATCAAGCCGCTGGAGCCGCTGTACACCAGCATGTTCAAGCCGGTGCTGGCGTTCTTCCTGCTGGAGATGGGCCTGATCGCCTCCGGCCAGCTTGGCGCGCTCAAGCAGTTCGGCTTGCGCCTGCTTGGCTTTGCCCTGTTGATGCCTTTGCTCGGCGCCCTCATCGGCGCCTTGCTGGCGCGTCTGATGGGCCTGTCGCTGGGCGGCACCGCCGTGCTCGCGACCCTGGCGGCCAGCGCCTCCTATATCGCCGTGCCGGCCGCCATGCGCCTGGCCTTGCCCGAGGCCAACCCGTCGCTGTCGCTGACCGCCTCGTTGGGGATCAGCTTCCCCTTCAATATCCTGCTCGGCATCCCGCTCTACCTGATGCTCGCCGAACAACTGATCGCCTGGGGACTCTGAAATGAACGCCCACACCCGCACCCTGCTCACCGTGATTTGCGAAGCCGCGCTGGAGAAAAAACTGCTGGTCGAGCTGGAGGCGCTCGGCGCGCCCGGCTGGACCATCTCCGACGCCCGCGGCCGCGGAGCGCACGGGGTGCGCAGCGCCGGCTGGGACACCGACGGCAATATCCGGGTGGAAATCATCTGCGCCCGGGACATCGCCGAGCGCCTCGCCGAGCACCTGCAAACGCGCTACTACGCCAACTACGCGATGGTCTGCTACCTGGCCCAAGTGGAAGTGCTCAGGCCGGAGAAGTTTTGATGGATCGCATTCCGGCGCAGGAGACGTAACCAACAAGGAGGTTGGCATGGTCAGCTACCGGTGCGTCCGCCTGGCGGGTGGCACCTATTTCATCACTCTGCCCCTGAAGGATCGCCGCAGCGACGTGCTTACGCGGTAGATCGAGCTATGCGTGGGGCTCTGCGTTCATCGGTTTGTCTGGCAGGGCCTATAGCCGCTGGATTGGGGCGCAGGTGCCGGAGTGGAAGTAGCGGGGGACGGTTAGGCCGCAGTGCCGGATGGCGCTGGGGCTTATTCGGGCTAGGCGGGCAGTCAGCGGTTGCACAGCTCGCCCAGGCTGCTGCGCTGGCGTCCCTGCTCATCGAAGTTCTCGGCTGCCAACCAGCGTTCGAACGCTTGCCGTTGCCTCGGCCATTCATGGTCGAGCAGGGAGTACCAGGCGGTATCGCGGTTGTGGCCCTTGATCACCAGATGCTGGCGGAACAGGCCTTCGAAGCTGAAGCCGAAGCGCTCGGCGGCGCGTTTGGAGCGGGCGTTCAGATCATTGCACTTCCATTCCAGGCGGCGGTTGCCGAGGGCGAAGGCCTGCTCGGCGAGCAGGAATACCGCTTCGCTGGCCCGCGGCGTGCGCTGCATGGCGCGGCCGAAGGCGATGTGGCCGATCTCGATGCTGCCGTGGGCCGGGACTATGTTCAGGTAGCTGAGCAAGCCCTGAGCCTGGCCGCTGGCGCGCTCGATGACGCTGAAAAACAGTGGGTCGCCGCTACCGGCATTGGCGGCGAGCCAGGCATCGAAGTCGCTGCGGCGTTGGAGCGGGCCGTAGGGCAGGTAGTCCCACAGCGCCGGGTCGGCGTCCGCGCCTTGCAGGCACAGCCACAGGTCGTCGCCATGGCGCGCGGGGTCGAGCGGTTCCAGGCGCACGTAACGGCCGTCGAGCGGACGCTGTGGCGGTCGGTTGGCGGGTTGCCAGTTGGGCAGGGCTTGGCTGGTCATTGTTGTCGTCCTTGGGCTACAGGGCGTGACGGTACTGCACGAAGCCGGAGCGTTCGGCGATGCGATCGTAGAGCTGCATGGCAGTGTGGTTGCTTTCCTGGGTCAGCCAGTGCACCCGTGCACTGCCGGCGCTGTGGGCCTGGACATAGACGTGTTGGATCAGTTTGCGGCCGACGCCGCCGCCGCGCGCCTCGGGGCTGACGAACAGGTCCTGCAGATAACAGCTGTGGGCGACCGACCAGTTGGAACGATGAAATATCCATTGCACCAGACCGATGGCGCGGCC
Organism: Pseudomonas sp.; assembly: GCF_041601375.1. GTDB lineage: Bacteria > Pseudomonadota > Gammaproteobacteria > Pseudomonadales > Pseudomonadaceae > Aquipseudomonas. The sequence continues at coordinate 39,878 of NZ_JBFIIG010000014.1, forward strand.
GTCGCGCCAGGCCGTCGCGCCAGGCCATCGCGGCATGGGTCGGCTCGGCCGGATCGAGAAAGCGTTGCCAGGTGCTGGCGCTGGTTTCGGCCGGCAGCTCGCTTGCATAGAAGTGCAGATAGCCCTGCCACAGGGGCAGCCAGGCGGCATGGTCGGCGGCGCTAACGGGGCGGATCTCGATCTCGGGCATGGCCGTCTTCCTTCTGTGAATGAGCTGCAGGAGCCAGCTTGCTGGCGAAGAGGCCTTCAATGGCCCCAGGACTTCAGCGCAGGCTATCCATCAGTCGCGCCATTTCCTGTTCGTGCGGCGCCGGGCTTGCCGCCAGGGCATCGCGTACGCCGGCGCGGTTGTCCGCCGGCTGGTTCTGGCTCAGCTTGCGTTTGCCGGCGACGCGTTCGATCGGCAGCTCGAAACCGACGATGGCGCGCAGCATGGCGTCCAGGTAGTCGGCTGGTGCCTCGGCCAGCGACCAGGGCTGCGCCTGGCCGCTTTCGTGGTGCGCGCTGAGGCGGCCGACCAGTTCGCGCAGGCGTGCCGGCTCGTCGAACACCTCGGCGCGGCCCCAGGCATGCACGGAGACGTAGTTCCAGGTCGGCACCGCCTTGTGGTCGCGGGCCTTGCTCGGGTAGTAGCCGGGGCTGACGTAGGCCGAAGCGCCGGGAAAGATCACCAGCCCCTCGGCGCCGGCGGCCAGGTCGCGCCATTGCGGGTTGGCCCGGGCGAAATGGCCGAGCAGGCGGCCATGCGGGCCGGCATCACGCTCCAGCAGCAGTGGCAGATGGCTGGCCTGCAGGCCTTGTTCGCCCTGGGTCACCAGGATCGCCAGGGGCGTGCGCTCGATCTGTGCGTGCAGGTCGGCGAGGTCGTCGATGCGGAAGGCGGCGGGTGAGTACATGGCATTTCTCCTCGGCAATGGCAGCATGCTAGGTGGGATATTGGTCCTTTGTAAGAGCCATTTATGGCGATTTTGATAGGTCCAATCTATGCTGGGTCTCTCTCTCCCAGGTCGCCGCCCATGTCCAGCAAGCCGCCCTTGCCGCTCGACCCCGCCGGCTTCCGGCTCGACCCGCGTCAGGGCCTGGCCCGCCAGCTGTATCAGGCCCTGTGCGAACGCATTCTCGACGGCCGCATGGCCAGCCGCATGCGTTTACCGGCCAGCCGCGAACTGGCCGAGGCGCTGGGGGTGTCGCGCAATACCGTGGTGCGCGCCTACGACCAGCTGTATGCGGAGGGTTATATCGACGGGCGCATCGGCGACGGCACTTATGTCGCCGAACTGGGCGGCGGCATGCCGGCCGCCATGCCGCCGACGGCGCAGGTGCAGATTCCCCAGCCGCTGCGGGCGCGCTTGCAGGCCCATGGGCCAAGCGCGTCGCACGAGGGGCCGCCGCGGGCGTTTCGCCTCGGCTTGCCGGCCCTCGATCTGTTCCCGTTCGAGGTCTGGTCGCGTTTGCAGGCGCAGTTCTGGCGTGCACCGGCGCTGGAGTGCCTGGGCTATGGCGACGCGGCCGGCGATCCGCGTCTGCGGGAAATGATCGCCGCCTACCTGCGCAACGGTCGCGGCCTGCGCTGCACGCCCGAGCAGGTGCTGATCACCAGCGGCGCGCAGCAGGCCATCAGCCTCTGCGCCCAGTTGCTGTTGCAGGCCGGCGACGGGGTGGTGCTGGAGAATCCCTGTTACCGCTCCGCCGCCCAGACCTTCGCCGTCGCCGGGGCGCGCCTGCACGGCATCGCGGTGGATCAGGACGGCCTGGACACCAGCCAACTGGCGGGCCTGAGCGATTGCCGGCTGGCCTATGTCACGCCGTCGCACCAGTACCCGAGCGGCGTCACCTTGTCGCTGGCACGGCGCCTGGAACTGCTGGAGTGGGCCGAGCGCGAACAGGCCTGGATCGTCGAGGACGACTACGACGGCGAGTACCGTTACAGCGGCACGCCCCTGGCGCCGCTCGCCTCTCTGGATCGCCAGGGCCGGGTGCTCTATGTCGGCACCTTCTCCAAGGTGATCTTCCCGGCGCTGCGCCTGGGTTATCTGGTGGTGCCGCCGGCGCTGGTCGAGCCCCTGGCGCAGTTGCGCACCCTGAGCATGCGTCATTCGGAGATCGGCACCCAGGCGGTGCTCGCCGAGTTCATCGCCCGCGGGCATTTTCAGCGGCATATCCGCCGTATGCGCCGCGCCGCCCGATTGCGCCGCGATGCCTTGCTCGAGGGCTGGCCGGCGCAGGCGGTCGGTGCGTTGCCGCAGGTGCAGGCCGGGCTGCATGTGTGTTTGCCGCTGGCCAGCGTGGCGCGCGAACGGGAGCTGATCGAGCAGGCCGCAGCCGTCGGCGTGGAGCTCAGTGCCCTGAGCGGTTACTGCCTGGCCGACCCGGCGCAGCCAGCGCGTGCCGGCCTGGTGCTGGGTTTTGCCGGGGTCGACGAGGAGCAGATCGCCAGCGCCCTGGCCAAATTGCAGCGGGCCTGGCGCTGAGGCGGAAGCCGCCTGGAGG
>NZ_JBFIIG010000015.1:0-42061 GCF_041601375.1 Pseudomonas sp.
CAAGTTGGCCGACCGCAAGGGCCATGGCACCGCGCTGATGGTGATCTTCAGCGGCTTCACCCTGGGCTTGCTGGCATTCGTCGCGGACCCGGGCAAGTTCGCCCTGGTCGCCGGCTTCGGCTATGGCCTGATGTACTTCCCTATGTGGGGCATAGTCGCCGGCTGGCTCAACCAGCACTATTCATCGACCGCAACCATGCAGATCAGCGGCATCTGCATGGTGACCTTCGGCCTGGGCGGCACCCTGGGCAACCTGCTGGCCGGCTATATCCGCGAAACCACCGGCTCGCTGCAGGACGTGTTCTTCGTGCTGACAGGCGCCTCGCTGCTGCTGGTGGCCCTGGCCATCGTCATCCTGCGCGGCGACCGCCAGGCAGCGCTGATGGCGAGGCCGGCAGCCGCGTAGTCCTGCTGATTTCCGATAAAGGTGGCGCTTGCCCTAAGCGGCTGCGCCGCTGTGAAAGCGGAATTCCTTGTCGGGCGTGAGGATCGCCTCGCGCTCGACCTCGGCGAAGTACGCCACTCGCTCATCGATAGGCTCTGCCGAATAGTCGCGCGCCATCTTCAGGTAACCCTGGTAGTGCCGCGCCTCGGACTTCAGCAGCGAGCGGTAGAACTGCCCCAGCTCCTCATCCAGATGCGGCGCCAGGCGAGCGAACCGCTCACAGGAGCGCGCCTCGATAAAAGCCCCGACAATCAGGGTGTCCACCAGCTTGTGCGGCTCACTGGTGCGCATGTGCTTGTGCAGGCGCTGGGCATACAGGGCAGCACTGACCGGACGATAGGCGATCCCACGCTTCTTCATCAGCGCTGCGACCTGCTCGAAATGACGCAGTTCCTCACGGGCCAAACGCGACAAGTTATATTGCAAATCGGCCTTTTCGATATAGCGAAAGAGCAGGGTCAACGCCGTTGAGGCGGCCTTCTTCTCACAATTGGCGTGATCTATCAGCATCACGTCCTGATTCTGCAAGGCTTGGGCAATCCAGGCGTCAGGCGTTGGGCACAATAGGAAGGCTTCAATTTCAGGGAACAGTTGCATAGGCTCACGAAGTTCGATGGCCGCCTCGTCTGGCAGGCCGGGCGGGCCATTATACGAATGCCGGCGCGAACAGCCAGCCATGCCATTGATACCGGTCAAGAACTGGCTACTGTCACTGCCTCTATGCTGCATCTATAGTAATTACGAGTCACAACCACTTCGAACGGAGACGAGCATGCAAGCCATTCGTAATATTTTAGTCGTCATGGAACCAGAACGACCCGAAGGCTTGGCACTCAAGCGGGCCAAATTGATCGCTGGCGTGACCCAATCGCACCTGCACTTGCTGGTCTGTGGCAAGAAACATGACCACGCGAGCTATCTCAGTGACCTGTGCGCCACGCTCGAGAAGGAGGGTTACAGTACCTCCAGTCAGCAGGCTTGGCATGAAAACCTGCACCAGACCATCATCACCGTGCAGCAGGCCGAAGGCTGTGGCTTGGTGATCAAGCAGCACTTTCCCGACAATCCGCTGAAAAAAGCCCTGCTCACGCCGGATGACTGGAAACTCTTGCGCTATTGCCCGGCCCCGGTGCTGATGGTGAAAACCGACAAGTCCTGGACTGGTGGCACCATACTCGCGGCTGTCGATGTCGGTAATGCCGACGGTGAGCACCGCACCCTGCACGACAGCATCGTCAACCATGGCTATGACATCGCCGCCCTGGCCAAGGCCGACCTGCATGTGATCAGCGCCCACCCCGCACCCATGCTGTCGGCCGCAGACCCGACCTTCCAGTTGAAAGAAACCATCGAGGCGCGCTACCGCAATGAATGCAAGGCCTTCCAGGCCGAATACGACATCGCCGAGGAGCGCCTGCATGTAGCCGAAGGCCCGGCTGACGTACTGATTCCACAAGTTGCCCACCAGTTGAATGCCGCCGTCACCGTCATCGGCACCGTGGCCCGCACCGGTCTGTCCGGGGCGCTCATCGGCAACACTGCCGAAGTGATCCTCGACGCACTGGATTGCGACGTACTGGTACTCAAGCCCGACGACATCATCGCCCACCTCGAGGAACTGGTGGCACAGCACTGAAGAAAACCGGGTATTGGCAGGTATGACAGGGCCACCGACTCAGGTGGCCTTGTCCTATCTGCTCTGCGTGCGCGACTGCAGACCTTCCAGGAGGAATTTCGGCGCGATATAGCGCTGGTAGTGCGCCTCGGAGAGCAGGAAGAATTCGCGATCGATGGCGTCACGCAGTGACGGAAGGGTCCAGTCACGAAACTCGGGCAGCAACACCATGCCATAGGCTTCCAGTTGATGGATCGCCCGAGCGCCACGGGCAATCAGCTGATAAGCCCAGCAATAAGGCGACTGCTGCGGCACGAAACGAATCTGCCGTTGCTCCAACTGGCGGCGCAGGCGCACGTCATCGAACACCTCCAGCTTGGCCGTCATCACCTGCACCAACAGCACCTCGAGACGCAGCCAGACGGCGTATTTTTCCTCGTCGCTATAGCCGTTCCAGTTGATCACTTCATGGTGAAAGCGCTTGCAGCCACGGCACACCAGATCACCGTAGACAGTGGAGCAAAGGCCGACACAGGGGGTTTTGATGCGCTGGTTGGACATGGCGAGGCTGGATACATGCTGGCGGAAAGGCAGGCATGTTAGCCCTTTGTCTAAGCCAGTTCATCCCTGTCGACAGACCGGATGAAAACCACCTCGCGCCTGGCTGCTGCATGGATAAAACACTCGATACCCACTTTAACCGCAGGGAAACCCTGCTTTTCACCGACGTTCCCCCGCATCTCCCCCGTTGCCGCGAAGATATTTACCCAACCTGCTCGCCGCGGGGCTTTAGCTTAACTTTATCCACGCTTTCCAGTAGAATCGGCCCGCCTTTTGTAGGCGCCAATGTCCGTTGGAAGCTGTTTTCAAAGCGTCACGAGCACAGTAAATCCTGCAGGTACGATGTTGACGCAGGCCCTTGGAGCGCCCTTTCAAGTGCCTGCGTCAGCCCTCATCAAACCGTCCTGCCGGCGTAAAACTTTGAAAACAGCTTCCGCAAGAAACCTCTGAAACCTCGGCTGAGGGGCCCATAAAGCCACGATGCGCCTGGTTCAGGGTTTTCTGGATCGCGTCCCGGACAACCCTTTGGGACCACTGATGAGGGTAATAACTGTGCTTGAAGCCTATCGCATACACGTAGCAGAGCGTGCCGCTCAGGGTATCGTGCCCCAGCCGCTGAACGCCGAACAAACCGCAGGCCTGATCGAGCTGCTGAAGAACCCGCCGGTTGGCGAAGAAGCCTTTCTCCTCGACCTGATCACCAACCGCGTACCGCCAGGCGTGGACGAAGCTGCCTACGTCAAGGCCGGTTTCCTCTCTGCCATCGCCAAAGGCGAAGCTACCTCCCCGCTGATCGACAAGCAACACGCCGTCGAACTGCTCGGCACCATGCAGGGCGGCTACAACATCGCCACCCTGGTTGAGCTGCTCGACGACAGCGAACTGGCCGCTACTACTGCCGCCCAACTGAAGCACACCCTGCTGATGTTCGACGCTTTCCACGACGTTGCGGAAAAAGCCAAGAACGGCAACGCTCACGCTCAAGGCGTGCTGCAGTCCTGGGCCGATGGCGAGTGGTTCAAGAACCGCCCGACCCTGGCCGACAAGATCAGCCTGCGCGTGTTCAAGGTGACTGGCGAAACCAACACCGACGACCTTTCCCCTGCGCCTGATGCCTGGTCGCGCCCGGACATCCCGCTGCACGCCCTGGCCATGCTGAAGATGGCTCGCGATGGCATCGTGCCCGATGAGCAAGGCGTCACCGGCCCGATGAAGCAAATCGAAACCATGCGTGGCGAAGGCTTCCCTATCGCTTACGTGGGTGACGTGGTCGGTACCGGCTCCTCGCGCAAATCCGCCACCAACTCGGTGCTGTGGTTCTTCGGCGACGACGTACCAAACGTGCCGAACAAGCGCGCGGGCGGCTTCTGCTTCGGCAACAAGATTGCTCCGATCTTCTACAACACCATGGAAGACGCCGGCGCTCTGCCGATCGAGTTCGACGTATCGAACATGCACATGGGCGACGTGATCGACCTGTACCCGCATGCGGGCAAAGTCTGCAAGCACGGCAGCGACGAAGTACTGGCTACCTTCGAGATGAAGACCCCGGTCCTGCTCGACGAAGTCCGTGCTGGTGGCCGTATCCCGCTGATCATCGGTCGCGGTCTGACCGAGAAAGCGCGGGCCGAACTGGGCCTGGGCCCAACCGATCTGTTCAAGCTGCCTGAGCCGCCTGCTGAAAGCACCAAGGGTTTCACCCTGGCGCAGAAGATGGTCGGCAAGGCCTGCGGTCTGGCGGAAGGTCAAGGCGTGCGCCCTGGCACCTACTGCGAACCGAAGATGACTACCGTCGGCTCCCAGGACACCACTGGCCCGATGACTCGCGACGAGCTGAAAGACCTGGCGTGCCTGGGCTTCTCCGCCGACCTGGTCATGCAGTCGTTCTGCCACACCGCGGCCTACCCGAAGCCGATCGACGTGACCACCCACCACACCCTGCCGGATTTCATCCGCACCCGTGGTGGCGTGTCCCTGCGGCCAGGCGACGGCATCATCCACAGCTGGCTGAACCGCATGCTGCTGCCGGATACCGTCGGTACCGGTGGCGACTCGCACACCCGCTTCCCGATGGGCATCTCGTTCCCGGCCGGCTCCGGCCTGGTCGCCTTCGCCGCCGCCACCGGCGTCATGCCGCTGGACATGCCGGAGTCCATCCTGGTGCGCTTCAAGGGCAAACTGCAACCAGGCATCACCCTGCGTGACCTGGTCCATGCGATCCCTTACTACGCGATCCAGAAAGGCCTGCTGACCGTCGAGAAGAAGGGCAAGATCAACGCCTTCTCCGGCCGCATCCTCGAAATCGAAGGCCTGGACGAACTTACTGTCGAGCAAGCCTTCGAACTGTCCGATGCCTCCGCCGAGCGTTCCGCTGCCGGTTGCACCATCAAGCTGCCGGAAAAGGCCATCGCCGAGTACCTGAGCTCGAACATCACCCTGCTGCGCTGGATGATCAGCGAAGGCTACGGCGATGCACGCACCATGGAACGCCGCGCTCAGGCGATGGAAGCCTGGTTGGCCGATCCTAAGCTGATGACTGCCGACAAGGACGCCGAGTACGCTGAAATCATCGAAATCGATCTGGCCGATATCAACGAGCCGGTTCTCTGCGCCCCGAACGACCCGGACGACGCCCGTCTGCTGTCCAGCGTTCAAGGCGAAAAGATCGACGAAGTGTTCATCGGTTCGTGCATGACCAACATTGGTCACTTCCGCGCAGCCGGCAAGTTGCTGGAAAAAGTCGAAGGCTCCCTGCCGACTCGCCTGTGGCTCTCGCCGCCGACCAAGATGGACCAGCATCAGCTCACCGAGGAAGGCTACTACGGCATCTACGGCAAAGCCGGCGCCCGCTTGGAAATGCCAGGCTGCTCGCTGTGCATGGGCAACCAGGCACGCGTTGAAGCGAACTCCACCGTGGTATCGACCTCGACCCGCAACTTCCCCAACCGTCTGGGCGATGGTGCCAACGTCTACCTGGCTTCGGCCGAGTTGGCTGCGGTTGCGGCGATCACCGGCAAACTGCCGACCGTCGAGGAGTACATGGTCTACGCGAAGGAAATCGACACCATGGCAGCCGATGTCTATCGCTACCTGAGTTTCGACCAGATCGCCGAGTTCCGTGAAGCGGCAGCGAACGCCAACATCCCGGTCGTTCAAGCCTAAGGCTACAACGCTACAAAAAGAGCCCCGCCACCGTGCGGGGCTTTTTCTTGGCTGAAGCCCTTGCAGGCGAATGCCCAGCAGCTACCTTTTCCAATAACGGAAACAGCGCCCTAACTTCCAGCAACAAGGAGAAATTCATGAAAATCTGGCTCATCGCAGCTCTGTGCGCTTTCGCCTTGGCGGGCTGCAGCAGCGAATACATCATCACCACCACCGATGGTCAGATGCTGACCAGCGATGGCAAGCCGCACCTGGATAGAGACACCGGCATGATCGAGCTCACCGACAGCCAAGGGCGCAAGCAACAGATTCCGCAAAGCGATGTCAAGCAGATGCTCGAACGCTGAGCCAAGTCCTGCTCATCTTTTCACACCATTGCCGCGCGACAATGGTGCTTTCAGCAACACTTGGCGTGTACTGGCATATCACTTGCTTAATCCCAAACAACAGAGCCCTTCCAACGGCGGGAGCGGCTTAATAGACAATGGTGTCGCGCCAATCGCTGGGTCACTCAGCCATTGGCACGGCACCTATTTGTGTTGATCTGGGAAAAGCGCCATGAACGAGCAGAAAAACGGCCGTATCGAGACACAAGCAGGAACAGCCGGCAACGAGGCTCCGGAAAAGCGCGTACTGAACCTGGGCTTTATGGCCCTGACCGATGCCGCCTCGGTGATTGTCGCCGCCACTCAAGGCTTCGCCGAGAAGCATGGGCTAACCATCAACCTGCAGCGCCAGGCGTCCTGGGCAAGCCTGCGCGACAAGCTGCTCAGTGGCGAACTCGATGCAGCGCACAGCCTCTACGGCCTGATCTATGGGGTACAGCTCGGCCTTGGCGGTGCACCGGCCACCGACATGGCGGTCTTGATGGGCCTGAACCAGAACGGCCAGAGCATCAATCTGTCACACGCACTGCAATTCGCCGGCGTGACCTCAAGCGACGCACTGAAACTGCGCGCGCACCAAAAAGGCGCAAGACTGACCTTCGCCCAAACCCTGCCCACAGGGACCCACGCCATGTGGCTGTACTACTGGCTGGCCAGCCAGGGCATTCACCCGCTTGACGATGTCGACAGCGTGGTGGTGCCACCGCCCCAAATGGTCGCTCATCTCAAGGCCCGCCGCATCGACGGTTTCTGCGCGGGTGAGCCCTGGTGCGCCCAGGCGGTCGATGAGAACCTCGGGTTCACCCTGGCCACCACCCAGTCGATCTGGCCGGACCATCCGGAGAAGGTGCTCGGCTGTACCCGCGCCTTCGTCGAGCACTACCCCAACAGCGCGCGCGGCTTGATGATGGCCGTGCTGGAGGCCAGCCGCTTCATCGACGAGAGTGAAGAAAACAAGCGCAGCACCGCGCAATTGCTCAGCGGCAGTGACTATGTGGATGCGCCACTGAGCGCCATCCAGCCGCGTTTCCTCGGTCAGTACCAGGATGGTCTTGGCCATGCCTGGCTGGACCGGCACCCATTGCGCTTTCACGCTGAGGGTGCAGTCAACATGCCCTACCTCTCCGACGGCATGTGGTTCATGACCCAGTTTCGTCGCTGGGGTCTGCTGCGCGACGACCCCGACTACCTCGGCATCGCCCGTCAGGTACAACAGCTTGACCTCTACCGCCAAGCGGCAGAGGCTTTGAACATCAGGGTACCGGCCGAACAGCGCAGCGCGACGCTGCTCGATGGCAAGGGCTGGGATGGTTCAGATCCGGCTGGCTATGCCCGCAGCTTTACCCTCCACGCCTTGGCCGACAGCGACGCTGTCGCCCTGTAATTGCCCGGAGAGCCACACCCATGCTGCGTATTCTATTGATCAACGACACCCCGAAGAAGGTCGGGCGCTTGAAAACCGCGCTGATCGAAGCCGGTTTCGAGGTGATCGACGAATCAGGGCTGACCATCGACCTGCCCGAACGGGTCGAGGCCGTACGTCCCGACGTAATCCTCATCGACACCGAATCCCCAAGCCGCGATGTGATGGAGCAAGTGGTACTGGTCAGCCGCGATCAACCGCGTCCGATCGTCATGTTCACCGACGAGCACGACCCCGGGGTAATGCGTCAGGCCATTCAGTCCGGGGTCAGCGCCTATATCGTCGAAGGCATCCACGCTCAACGCCTGCAACCGATACTCGACGTGGCCATGGCCCGTTTCGAGAGTGATCAGGCGCTACGCGCACAGCTGCAGGCTCGCGACGCACAGCTTGCCGAGCGCAAACGAATCGAACTGGCCAAAGGCCTGCTGATGAAGATGAAAAGCTGCAACGAGGAGGAGGCCTACACTCTGATGCGCCGCCAAGCCATGAGCCGGCAGCAGAAACTGTCGCAGGTCGCCGAGCAGATCATCGCCATGCACGACATGCTGGGCGGCTGAAGCCGCCAGCGACAAGCTGCAAGCCATAAGCTGCCAGTAACAGCGGGGAGGCTGGACAAATTACCCATATCCAGCCTTCCTGCCTCTCGACAGACCCTAGCCTTCGCGCTTATCTTCGCCACCTGGCCAGCGCACTGGCCAACGTCGCTCGGACGGTTCCGGGCGCTTACGTTTCCGAGGAAAGCATGGCTGACCAGGCTCCGCGCCGCTTTGCGCGCATCGATCGACTCCCGCCTTACGTATTCAACATCACCGCCGAATTGAAGATGGCTGCCCGCCGCCGTGGCGAGGACATCATCGACTTCAGCATGGGCAATCCCGACGGGCCAACACCGCCACATATCGTCGAGAAGCTGGTGCAGGTCGCCCAGCGCGACGACACCCATGGCTACTCCACCTCCCGTGGCATCCCGCGTCTGCGTCGTGCCATCTCGCGCTGGTACCAGGATCGCTACCAGGTCGAGATCGACCCGGACAGCGAAGCCATCGTCACCATTGGTTCCAAGGAAGGCCTGGCGCACCTGATGCTCGCCACCCTGGATCATGGCGACACCGTACTGGTGCCCAACCCCAGCTACCCGATCCACATCTATGGCGCAGTGATTGCCGGCGCCCAAGTGCGTTCGGTGCCGCTGGTACCCGGGGTGGACTTCTTCGCCGAACTGGAACGGGCCATCCGCGAGTCGATCCCCAAGCCGAAGATGATGATCCTCGGCTTTCCTTCCAACCCCACTGCCCAGTGCGTGGAGCTGGACTTCTTCGAGCGGGTGGTGGCGCTGGCCAAACAGTACGACGTACTGGTGATCCACGACCTGGCCTATGCCGATATCGTCTACGACGGCTGGAAGGCTCCGTCGATCATGCAGGTAGCGGGGGCCAAGGACATTGCCGTGGAGTTCTTCACCCTGTCGAAGAGCTACAACATGGCCGGCTGGCGCATCGGCTTCATGGTCGGCAACAAGGAACTGGTCAACGCCCTGGCGCGGATCAAGAGCTACCACGACTATGGCACCTTCACGCCGCTGCAAGTCGCCGCCATCGCGGCGCTGGAGGGCGACCAGCAGTGCGTGCGCGATATCGCCGAACAGTACCGCCAGCGCCGCAATGTGCTGGTCAAGGGGCTGCATGAGATCGGCTGGATGGTGACCAACCCGAAAGCCTCGATGTACGTCTGGGCCAAAATCCCCGAAGCCTATGCCGGGCTCGGCTCGCTGGAGTTCGCCAAGAAGCTGCTGCTGGATGCCAAGGTCTGCGTATCACCCGGCATCGGCTTTGGCGATTACGGCGATGACCACGTGCGCTTTGCCCTGATCGAGAACCAGGATCGCACGCGCCAGGCCGTCCGCGGGATCAAGACGATGTTCCGGGCCGATGGCCTGATTCAAGCCCCAGCGCCGAGCAAGCCACGCAAGGCCCCGCCTAGCTGAGCAAGCTGTCACCCCGCCGGTGCGTGCCCGCGCAAACGCGTTGCGCGGGCACGCACCGAACAGCCCTAAGAGGTTGTGAAAATATCGAGCGCCGTAGCGAGAGCGTCTCCTGATGGTCGCAGCAGGCGCGAGTTTTTTCACAAGCGCTCACACGCATTACCCCGAGTAATCCAGCACCGTCCACACCCGCGTCAACCCGTTGCCAATCACGCAGCCAGCCTCGTCCAGTTGCTGGTTGTCGTGCAACGACATCAGGGTGGTGGCGCCGTCCGCGTCATCGGCGCGCTCGGTCAGCCATTGCACCCGGCCGCAGTTGGCCGTTTCGATCACATAGCTGGCGGCGACTGCAGAATGCTGGCGCTTGAGCACATCCACCACGGTGCCGCGCTCCTCCACCCGCTTGCCATCCGAGACCAGCACCGCCCAAGCCTGGCTGTTTTCAATCACAAGATAAGAACCATTGGCCCTGGGTTGCTCAACCTGCGGCTGAGCGCAGCCTGCCAGCAGTCCCAACAACACAATTGTCATCAGTATCTGTTGCATTACCAGTTGCTCCTCTGCAGTCCCGACGCTCAGTGGCTATGCAAGCGACTGGCGGGGGGGGTCGAGCGAATACCCGGGTGGGCCTTGGCTTTACTATTGCCGAATACTGTTTATTTGTACAGTATTTTTAGGCTACCCTTGTCACAGCTATCTCATCAGGACACCTGCCAATCAACAGCGTCAATCGGGAGCACAACGATGCTGGACGTCTTGCAACTGAAACACAGCGTGAACCGGATGCACCTGGATAAAGTTCGCGCCACAGTCGCCGAACTGCAGCTGGAGGGTATTGTCACCGAGGGCCGAACCCCTTTTACCCGCGTGCACTTCAACACCTGCTTCGCCGAAATCGAAGCCCTGCTGCAACGCGCCGGCTATCACAAGCAGCTGGACGTGGTGGGCTACCAGGGGCTGGCCTACGCCATGTTCGACCCGGCGCGCTGGGACGCCGTCGATGTGCTCAAGTGGCTCAAGGAGTTTGTCGAGGAGGCGCAGCTGAGACCTGCCACTCGATAAGCCTTGGCGCCACGACACCTCGAGCGCACAGACTGTAGCGTAGCGCCGTAATGGCTCAGAGGCCGTGAGAATATCCAGCGCCAAGCCCTTCTAGATGAGCAGCAAAATCTGCCTCCCCCTGCAGGAGGGGCCTTGTCCGCGAATGGGTTTTCGGCTCGGCCGATCGCTCGATAGAACACCTATATCGATGTCCGGAAACTCGACCACTAAAGAAGATCCGGCGGGCTGTGTCGCCGCGCTCTGTGTCCCTGAAGGCATCGCAACAGACCCCCCTAGGGCGTAAGCAATACGCCATTCTCAGCGGCATAACACTGCCAGCCATGCTACCTGCTGCCCGCACGATAATTCCTGTACACAATCTTAAAATAAATTGTTTTAAACCATGTGAACAAGTTGCTATAGTCGGCCCATTCTGACCGATCGGACAACTTCGAACACAGATCAGATAGAGGCGCCGTGAAGCCTCGTGCAAGCCCATGACCATATAAAAACAACTGGCAGGCTCTGACATGACCACGACTCGCACCACGCACACCCCAGCTCCGTCTGCGGGTAGCAACGACCTGATCTACCAGCTCGACGACCGACCGGCCTTCGCTCCGGCGATTTTCGCCGCCTTGCAACATGTGCTGGCCAGCTTCGTCGGCATCATCACCCCCACCCTGATCGTCGGCAACGTGCTCGGCCTGGGCGCCTACGTGCCCTACCTGGTGAGCATGGCGCTGTTCGTTTCCGGGCTCGGCACCTTCGTCCAGGCCAAGCGCATCGGCCCGGTCGGCTCGGGGTTGCTGTGCCTGCAAGGCACCAGCTTCGCCTTTCTCAGCGCCATCCTCAGCGCCGGTTTTCTGGTGAAGGGGCGCGGCGGCAGCGAGGAGGAAATACTCGCCACCCTGTTCGGCGTGTGCTTCTGCGCCGCCTTCGTCGAGATCGCCTTCAGCCGGGTCATCTCAAAACTGCGCAAGGTCGTCACCCCAGTGGTCACCGGCACCATCATCTGCCTGATCGGTCTGTCGCTGATCAAGGTGGCGATGACCGACATCGCCGGCGGCTATGGTGCACCCGACCTCGGCGCCCTGCACCATCTCGGGCTGGCAGCACTGGTGCTGGTCACCATAGTCGTACTCAATCGCTTCAAGTCCCAAGCCGTGCGCCTGTCGGCGGTGATCATCGGCCTGACCCTGGGTTTTGCCGTCGCCTGGTTCAATGGCCGGGTGGACTTCTCCAGCATGGCTGCCGTGCCGCTGGTCAGCGTGCCGGTGCCGTTCAAGTACGGCTTCAATTTCGACTGGGTGGCCTTCGTGCCGATCGCGGTGATCTTCCTGATCACCCCGCTGGAAACCGCCGGCGACCTGACCGCCAACTCGATCATTTCCAAGCAACCGGTCAAGGGCCCGCTCTACCTGCGCCGGATCAAGGGCGGGGTCCTCGCCGACGGTTGCAACTCGGCCATGGCGGCGATGTTCAACAGCCTGCCGATGACCACCTTCAGCCAGAACAACGGGGTCATCCAGCTCACCGGCGTCGCCAGCCGCCACGTGGCCTTCTATGTCGCCGGGATATTCATCCTGCTCGGGCTGTTCCCGGCAATCGGCGCGGTATTGCAGCTGATGCCCAAGCCGGTACTCGGCGGCGCCACCCTGATCATGTTCGGCACCGTCGCCGTGGCCGGGATCAGGATCCTCAGCGAAGCCGGCCTGCATCGGCGCAACGTGCTGATCGTGGCCATATCCCTTGGCCTTGGCCTTGGCGTGGCGGCCGTGCCGGAAGCACTGGCGCATATGCCGGACACCCTGAAAAACATCTTCGGCTCGCCAATCACCACCGGCGCACTCAGCGCCATCCTGCTGAACATCTTCCTCCCGGAAGAACATGTGGAACTGGAAGAGAACGATTACGAACCAGAGTCCCACCTGCACAACGTGCTGCAGAACCCGCAGCCCCTGGCTGCCCAGGAGCCGCACCTGAACAACCTGGCCGGCGACCCGGAGCCACTCAGCCGCCCAAGCTGAACCAGCGGCCCGGCTAACAACCTTTCCCCCTTAGCTCCCTGCGGTCAGCCGCAGGGGCGAGAACCCTTGCGCCCTCTAAAAACAAGGAAAACCCGATGAAACTCAAGCACCTGCCTCTCTGCATTGCTCTTTCTACCGGCCTCTTCGCCGGCCAGCAGGCCACTGCCGGCGACCTGCTGCACTGGCAAGACAACAGCCTGTCCTACCTCTATGGCGACAACTTCCAGCGTCTCAACTTCAACGGCGAAGAACAGCGCTCGCAGACCACCTTCACCTTCGAGCACGCCAGCGGCTGGGCCTGGGGCGATATGTTCTATTTCCTCGACTACGTCCGCGCGGACAACGTCCAGTCCCGCGGCAGCTTCACCAACGGCAGCTTCGAGCAAGACAACAAGAGCAGCTTCTACTACATGGAGTTCTCGCCGCGCGTCAGCCTCAGCTGGCTGACCGGCCAGGATCTTTCCGTCGGCCCGCTGAAGGACGTCAAGGCCGCCTTCACCTATGAAAAAGGCGAAGGCGGTCCCGCTACCGAGAACTACCTGTACGGCCTGGGCTTCGACTGGGACGTGCCAGGTTTCGCCTACCTCAAGACCAACCTGTACCGAGTCAAGATCAACAACCAGGTGTTCTTCGCCGACCAGGACAGCAACGGCTACGCCACCCAGCTGACCGTGGCCGGCGCCTACCCCTTCGCCATCGGCGAGCAGGACTTCGTGGTCGACGGCTACCTCGACTGGCGCTCACCGTCCGACGAAGCTGGCACCCAGACCTCGGTCGGCTCCTCGATCCAGGTCAAATGGGACGCGGGCAAGGCCCTGTTCGGCAAGGAACGCAAGCTCTACGTCGGCACCGAACTGAACATGTGGCACAACAAGTACGGGATCAAGCCCATCGACGGCTCCACCGACGGCTTCGACCAGACGGCTGTGCAAGCCCTGGTCAAATACCACTTCTGATGACAACCCACTGGATCGCTGCCGGGTAGGCGGCGGTGGCAAAGTAGAGGGGATCACGCTGAGCGTGATCCCCTTTTTTGTGTACAAAAGTATTCCTCGCAGGCAGCAAAAAATGCCCTCGGCGAATGAGTCACCAGCACGATCAAACAAACCGAAAAACCAATCAGATACAACAATATGCAGAGAAATCATCCATCACAATTTGACCATCAGGTCAAGTATATGCACACATAAAAGTAGCTTTTTGTGGACAATTTTGTTTCCAAGACAAATTTTTATGTGTACAACAATTAGGTCGCCACACTCATTCGCATGGCGCTAGCCAGCCAACCCTGGTCATCCCAAGGGAAGCGAACGAAAGATGTGGAACAGAACGTGCACACAATATCTCCTCAGATGCGCGCCATAGTGGCGCCAACAACAAAATACCAGGAGCCGCCATGTCCACCGATGACTTCCGCATCAAGCAAATCGACACCTCGCTGTACAACGGGGACTTGGCGCCCTTACCTCCCGCAAAACGCAAATGGGGCTGGTTCGAGATATTCAATGTCTGGTCCAACGACATCCAGAGCCTGTTCGGCTACACCCTCGCCGCCACCCTGTTCATCTCCTATGGCCTGAACGGCTGGGCGGTGCTCGCTGGAATCATCCTGGCCGGCTGCATCGTCATGGGTCTGGTGCAGTTGACCGGCAGGCCCAGCGTCAAATACGGCATTCCCTTCCCGGTCATGGCCCGTGCCAGCATGGGCGTGCGCGGGGCCAACTTCCCCGCCGTGGTGCGCGGCATCGTGGCGATCTTCTGGTACGGCGTGCAGACCTACTTCGCCTCCACCGCCGTGGCCCTGCTGCTCAATTCACTGCTCGGCAACGGCTCGAGTGCGACATTTCTGGGCATGACCGCTATCGGTTGGCTCTCTTATGTGATCGTCTGCGTATTTCAGGTCGCCCTGTTCATCCGCGGCATCGACTGGATCACCAAGTTCCTCAACTGGGCCGGCCCGCTGGTCTACCTGGTGATGATCGCGCTGATGCTGATGATCTGGTACAAGGCCGGTCCCAGCCTGCTCGGTGAGCTGGGCGAGATCTTCCGTGGTACCGGCGAATATGCCGCCGGCCCGGTCGCCGCTTTTATCGCGGTGGTCGGCACCATGGTCGCCTACTTCGCCGCGGTGGTGATCAACTACGGTGACTTCGCGCGCTTCGTCAAAAGCGAAAAACAGATGACCATCGGCAACTTTCTCGGCCTGCCGGTGAGCCTGGCGATCTTCTCGCTGATCGCCCTGGTGATCACCGCCGGCACCGTAGTGGTGTTCGGTGAGACCCTGACCAACCCGACTGACATCGTCGCCCGGGTCGACAACCTGACCCTGACCATCATCGCGGCGTTGACCTTCTTCGCCGCCACGGTCGGGATCAACCTGGTCGCCAACTTCATCCCGCCAGCCTACGACATCGCCAACCTGGCGCCCGCCCACATCAGTGCGCGCACCGGCGGTTTCATCACCGCGGCCATCGCCTTCTTCATTGGCGCACTCTGGGTGTCCTTCATCAGCAACGTCGGTATCGCCGCCTTCGTCGACACCCTGGGCGCGGTGCTCGCGCCGCTGTACGGCATTCTCGTCGCCGACTACTACCTGGTGCGCAGGCAGCACCTCAACCTGCAGGACCTGTTCAGCGCCGAAGCCGGCTCGACCTACTACTACAACGGCGGCTGGAACCGTAACGCCATGATCGCCTTCGGCGTGGCCTCGGTCTTCTCGGTCGCCTCGGTGTGGACGCCGGGCCTCAACGAGCTGTCCGGCTACTCCTGGCTGTTCGGCGCCATGCTCGGCGCGCTGTTCCACTACCTGCTGATGCGCAAGCACTGTGCCGCCAAAGGCGCCTCGGCTGCGCTCGGCTCACGCAACTAGAACCCGCCGGACGGCGCATCGCAGGCAACCCCGGCGCGCTAGCACATGCAGACAACCAGGCCGTTCCCCGTGGGGACGGCTTGCCCTGGCATGGCGCGAGCGCCCTCGCCTGCCCCCACCGCAAGTCGATGCCGGCTTTTCCCGACGAGCGCCACCAGCCCGGCCTCCCCCATTGACAGCACCCGATCCGGTCGCCTGGCGAAGCCGTGCTTGAGGGCGCCGCCGAAACGGCCACTATCCGGGAACTCCATAACAACCTAGGTTCTTCACAACCGACTGATAAATAAATGAATTTCCTTTACTAGAATCAGTAAGCTGACCATTAGGCCAGCTTACTAGCACAATCCAATTTAATTTTGTATACAAAATCTAAATAAAATATTTCTTATTTTTATATTTTTGTGTACAACTTTAAGCGCAGCCACCTGCCACGAAGAGGACAGCATGAAAATTCGCGTCATCAATCCCAATACCACCGCCAGCATGACCGCCAAGATCGGCGAGGCAGCCTGCCGGGTTGCCAGTCCCGGAACCCGCATCCTGGCCAGCAATCCACGCAGCGGCCCGGTCTCGATCGAGAGCCATTTCGACGAGGCGATCAGTGCAGTGGGAGTCATCGAAGAAGTGCGAGCCGGCGAGCTCGAGCAAACTGACGCCTACATCCTGGCCTGCTTCGGCGATCCCGGCCTGCTGGCCGCCCGCGAGCTGACGCGCGCCCCGGTGATCGGTATCGCCGAAGCGGCTTTTCACATGGCCAGCCTGATCAGCACCCGCTTCTCCATCGTCACCACCCTCGGACGCACCGGCATCATCGCCGAGCACCTGTTGCAGAGCTATGGCTTCGCCCACCACTGCCGACGGGTACGCGCCGCAGAGATACCCGTGCTCGATCTCGAGGACAGCGGCGACAGAGTCCTGGACAGAATCATCGCCGAATGCCTGCGGGCCAAGGCCGAAGACAACATCGGCGCCATCGTCCTCGGCTGTGGTGGTATGGCCGACCTGACCGGCCAAATCCGCGAAGCGGTCGGCTTGCCGATAGTCGAAGGCGTGACCGCCGCGGTGAAGCTGGCCGAATCGCTGGTGAGCCTGGGGCTGGGTACCAGCAAGTACGGCGACCTGGACTTCCCCCCCGCCAAGGCCTTCACCGGGCAGTTCGAGCACCTCTCCGCGGCCGCGCCACAGCACTGATCACGGGCCCAGGCGCCGCGCCATGGATGGAACGGCGCCCGCCCGGCGGAGTCGAGCAACTCCAGGAAAATTACAAAAGGGACTGGTCCAACTCCCTCCAATGAGGTCCACGCAATGAACAATGAAAATGTTGCCTCGCAAGTACCGGATTACGCAGAACCCGAGGTAGCCACCAAAGCCGCGGGTTCGGAATCGCTGGCTCCCCAGGAAACCCGCATCATGGGCCGGGTCTCCTACCTGCTGGCCTGGTTCGGCGGCTGTGTATCGATCGGCACCTTCGCCATGGGTTCGAGCATAGTCGGCACCCTCAACCTGCTACAGACGGCGCTGGCGATCGCCATCGGCTGCTTCGTCATCGGCATAGCCCTGGCCTTCAACGGTGCCGCCGGCTACAAGTACGGCATTCCGTTCATGGTGCAGGCCCGCAGCGCGTTCGGCTTCGCCGGCACCCGCTTCCCCGGCCTGGTGCGGGCGGTCCCGGCCATCGTCTGGTACGGATTTCAGAGCTGGATCGGCGCGGCGGCGATCAACGCCGTCTCCGCCACCCTGTTCGGCTTCGATAACCTGGTGTTCTACTTCATCGTCTTCCAGTTCCTGCAGATCGGCCTGTCGATGTTCGGCTTCCAGGGCATCAAGTGGCTGGAGAACGTCGGCAGCGGCTTCATCCTGGCGTCGCTGGTCTACATGTTCTACAGCGTGATCAATCGTTACGGCGACGAGATCATGACCAATCTGGTGAACATTGAGGGCACCTGGGGTCTGCCGTTCTGGGGCGCGACCATGCTGTTCCTGGGCATCTATAGCACCATGATGCTCAACGTCAGCGATTACTCCCGCGAGCTGAAGAAAGGCAGCGGCCCGGGCCTGCTGACCACCCTCTATGCCATGTCCATCCTGCCCACCACCCTGTTCATGGGCTTGATCGGCCTGATGGTATCCGGCGCCACCGGGGTCAGCGACCCGATCCAGGTGTTCTCCAGCGCGGTCGACAACACCCCCCTGCTGGTGATTACCCTGCTGTTCATCGCCTTCGCCCAGGTGACCACCAATGTGCTGAACAACGTGGTGCCGCCGACCTACATCCTGATGGATGTATTCAAGCTGCCGTTCCGTACCGCCACCATCATCGTTGGCCTGCTGGCGTTCGGCACCTTCCCCTGGGAGCTGGTCAAGGCAGAGTCCTCCGCCGGCCTGCAGGTGTTCGTACAGACCTACTCGGCGTTCCTCGGACCGATCTTCGCAGTCATGGTGGTGGACTACTTCATCCTGCGCCGCCGCAAGCTGGATATCGCCAAACTGTATGACGAGAACGGTCCCTACCGCGGGGTGAACTACGCTGCTGTGGCAGCCTCGCTGCTGGGCACCGGCGCCGCCCTGAGCCTCCCAATGGTGTCCTGGTACGCCAGCCTGGTCCCGGCCGGCCTGAGCTACTACCTGCTGATGCAATACTGGCCGGCCTGCGCGCGCTTCCGCTGCTGAGCCCGCGCCCCTGCGACCCGTGTGGCCAGTTCAATCTGACTCCTCGCGGCGCCGGGCCTGAGGATCTCGGTCATCCGAACTTGAGGTAACCCACTGGCTCTACGCGTCGCCACGGGGCAGCGCGCTGAATGGATGACCCACCTAGGACGACATTAAGCCCATCCATGGCTCAACCGACGGCTTCGACCAGACGGCTGTGCAAGCCCTGGTCAAATACCACTTCTGATGACAACCCACTGGATCGTTGCCGGGTAGGCGGTAGTGGCAAAGTAGAGGGGAAGCAGGCTGGTCTTGCTTCCCCTTTTTAGCTGGCCTGGCGCCGCTAATGTTTGCGCGCTCTGACGATATGCGCCGGTGAATCGAACCGCAGCTTGCCGTCCGCACCGACGTAGGGCGCCAGCACCTGCTCCGCTTCAGCCAGGATGCGCGCGATCACTTGCTCATCGAGGTTGACCCCCATGACCGGCAACCAGCCGCGCAGATCCGCCTCGACCATGGCCCGCACACTGGGAAAGCAGGCCGTAGCCGTGTGACTCACAATGCCTGGCGCGTCGATTCCGGCGCTGGTGCACAGCGCCACCAGCGCCTGCTTGTCGCCAAGCACGAACGGTGCCCGCAGGGCGTCCGCCGCCTGCTCCCCAGCGAGCCGTGCCAGCAAGGCGACTTCGGCCGCATAGGCCGGAGTATTTTCCAGTGAATCCCAGACGGCAACGGCCAGTCGACCGCCCGGCACCAGGACCCTGAACATTTCACGCAGGGCTTGTCGCCTATCGTCGAAAAACATCAGGCCGAACTGGCTGACAACCGCGTCGAAGGACTCATCCGGATACGGCAGCGACTCCGCCGGGCCCTGCCGCCAGTCGATATCGGGTGCGAGCTCGGCGGCCACGGCCAGCATGCCCGGATTGGCATCCAGACCGGCCACCGAACCGCTATTGCCGACGCAATCAGCCGCCACCCGAGCGAGTACACCGGTGCCACAGGCAACATCCAATACGCGCTGTCCGGGCTGCAGGTTGGCGGCGGCGACCACCCAGGGCGCCCACTCCTGGAACAATGCCGGGACCAAGAGTGCCTGGTAGGCATTCGCCTCATCTATCTGTGCTTGCAAGTCGGAATCGTTCATTTCAGGCCTCCTGTGCACCCTGTGCCGGAGCCTGCGAGTCATGCCTTGGCGGCCACTGCAGACTGCCGAAACGGAGTTTGGCCGCCACCCGGACAGAAAGAATCTGCCGCAACGGCCGCTTGCTGTTGAGGACGGATCGCGCCTTCTCATTGCAAGCATAGAAGACCTGAAGCCGGGGCCGTGCGCGGCTCGACCGGCTACTCGAGGCGCGCCTTGGCTTTCTGCCGCTTGAGGAAGTCCAGCTTCCACTGTTCGACCCCCATGTACTCCGAATCCAGGTTGGCCTCGACCCGATACTTGTCCTTCAGCGCATCCACCTCCTCCTGACACTCGAGCAGAAAGCGGTCGAAGCGCTGGAGCAACTGGCGATGCCTGAGCGTGGACAGGTGAAAGTTGCCGCGGGTGTGCGGCAGCTTGGGGTCGAACACCAGGGCGCCGGGGCGGGCGCGGATGTTGTCGAGGTAATGGGTGGCGACCACCACGTTGAAGTAGGCGCCGTCGGTGTCCTGCTTCAGCGTCTGCCGGATCAAGGTGCGCAGGTCATCGCTGTAAGTCAGCTGGATCTGTCCCGCCTCGATACCCTGCTGGTAACCCCAGGGGGTCCAGCCGCTGACCATGCCCAGACGCTTGAGCTGCTCTATAGCGTGCCCCTGGTGTTTTGGCGCAACCAGCACACCGTCGACATAGGCGACCACCGCCTGGCTGTAGTGCAGCGCCTTGTCGGCCTTTTGCGCCTGCGCCCAGTTGCCGCTGTCCGGGTACTTGAAGTCCACCTCGCCCTCCAGCAAGGCCGCCAGCAAGCGACTGGCCGGCAACGGCAGGTAGCTCAACTGCACGCCGCTGTGGCTGGCGAACCGGTCGAACAGCTCGCGGGCAAAGCCCTGATAGCGACCTTGCTGGTCGATGCTGTAGTGCGGCGCAAAGGGCAGGTTTTCCACCCCGATCACATAGCTTTCGGCACTGACAGCGCTGGCAAACAAAAGGGCTAACAGACTGCAGACGCGTGTGGACTTCACGGCAACGCTCCTGATGGTTCCTGAATCGAATCGGGCCCTAGCCGCCGGTCACGCTCATGAACCGCAACACCTGGACCTGCTCGTCGCGTTCGAAATGATGGCGCTCGGGCTTGAGCCACAGGGCTGCCAGCAAGGCTTCGCGCAGACGCTGGCTGTCGCCCGGATAACGGCGGATCAGCGCCTTGAGATCCAGGGCATTGTCGTGGCCCAGACAGAGCACCAGCTTGCCTTGCGCCGTGACCCGGACACGGTTGCAGTCGCCACAGAAGTTGTGGCTGTGCGGCGAGATAAAACCGACGTGCGTGTCGCTGCCCGGCACCCGCCAGTAGCGCGACGGGCCGCCAGTCTGCTTGCCACTGCGGACCAGCGCGTAGCGCTGCTCGATGCGCGCGCGCACCTCGTCGCTGGAGCAGAAGGTCTGCTCGCGTTGATGACTGGAGACACTGCCCAGGGGCATCTCTTCGATAAAGCTGATATCCAGGCCGCGGGCCACGGCGTACTCGACCAGCGCGAGTACCTCGTCGTCGTTGCGCCCCTGCTGCACCACGCTGTTGAGTTTGATCTTGTGGAATCCGGCCGCCTGCGCCGCTTCGATACCGGCCAGCACCTGATCGAGCCGGTCACGCCGGGTCAAGGCGGCGAAGCGCTCGCGGCGCAGGGAATCCAGGCTGATATTCAGGCGCTTGACCCCGGCTGCGCGCAACTCATCGGCCATCTCGCAAAGCTGCGAGCCATTGGTGGTGATGGCCAGGTCTTCCAGCTCCGGGCGCTGACCCAGGCGTGTCAGCAGGCTGAGCAAGTTCTTGCGCACCAGCGGCTCGCCACCGGTGATGCGGATGCGTGTAACCCCCAGGCCGATAAAGGCATCGGCCACGGCGTAGAGTTCTTCCAGGCTGAGGATCTGCGCACGCGGGGCGAAGACCATGTCCTCGCTCATGCAATAGGTGCAACGGAAATCGCAGCGGTCGGTGACCGACAATCGCAGGTAGGTGATGCGTCGACCGAAGGGGTCGAGCAGTTGCGCGTGAGACACAGCGAGTCTCCTGTACTCAGGGAGTCGAGACATTTTTGTTATGAAATGCAGTGCGCAGATAGAAACAGAAAAGCTGTTTTTTGTACACAATAAACTGACCACAAGGTCAGTTAAGTTAGCCAAACCCCCAGCCCCCGCTGGCTTGAGCCTGGCGCAGAGCCGGTGCTACCATGCCCGACCGCCGCCCAGCGCCGGGCGGCACATGCAAGCACAGGGGCTTATGACCAGTATTCGCGAGCGCAACAAAGAGCTGATTTTGCGCGCAGCCAGTGAAGAATTCGCCGACAAGGGATTTGCCGCCAGCAAGACCAGCGATATCGCCGCCAAGGCTGGTGTGCCCAAGCCCAACGTCTACTACTACTTCAAGTCGAAAGAGAACCTCTACCGCGAGGTGCTGGAAAGCATTATCGAACCGCTGCTGGAGGCCTCGGCGCCGTTCAATCAGCCCGGCAAACCGGCAGATGTGCTGACGGCCTATATCCGCTCGAAGATCCGCATCTCCCGCGAGCAGCCCTCGGCCTCCAAGGTATTCGCCAGCGAGATCATGCACGGTGCGCCGCATCTGTCCGCCGAACAGGCCGAACAGCTCAACGCCCAGGCCCAGCACAACATCGCCTGCATCCAGCGCTGGATCGGCCAGGGCCTGATGGCCAAGGTCGACCCGCATCACCTGATGTTCAGCATCTGGGCCGCGACCCAAACCTATGCCGACTTCGATTGGCAGATCGCCACTGTCACCGGCAAGGCCAGCCTGGACGACGCCGACTACGAAGCTGCCGCCCAGACCATCATCCGCCTGGTGATCAAGGGCTGCGAAATCGACGAAACCCAGAGCGCCGCCTCCGAGCAAGTCACCCGCGCCTGATCCTGTGGTCCGGTTGGGTTAGCGGCGCAGAGCACCCGCTCGCAAACGGCCAATAAAGCCGGGCGGTGCCTAACCGACAAAACAGCGATGGATGGTTGGCGGTTCGCGGCCAAGGCCCCTCCCACAAGAGCACTACAGCCCTGCAGGAAGGGACTTGTTGGTCCAATCGACGGCTCCACCAGGCGGCCAATCGCATCCGACCTGTAGGGCGGGTTAGCGGCGCGGGGCCAGCTTACCCACGACCGCCTGCGGATTCGAAGCGCCGCGTACCCCGCCAACCCACGGTAAATCGTCGACAACACCATGGCGGGTTACGGCCCGCCTGGTTTCGGTGGCAACCATTGCCCAACTGTCACGCGCCTAACCCGCTCTACACGCGGCGAAGCCCAAGGTCGTGGTCGCCTAGTGGGGCTTCGCGGAGCTCAGCCAGCGTGGCCCGACCCAACCTACGCCGCCCCCGCATCGGCCTTGAGCCCCACCGCCTGCACCGCACCGATCGCGCACTGCTCGTCGACATCCGAGGTATCGCCGGTGATGCCGATGGCGCCGATCACTTCGCCCCGCTCGTCACGGATCAAGACACCACCCGGCGCGGGTACCAGCTTGCCGTCGGCCAGGTTGTTCAGCGCACCGATGAAGGCCGGGCGCTGCTGCGCGTCTGCGGCGATGGCACGCGACCCCTTGCCCAGTGCCACCGCGCCCCAGGCCTTGGCGATGGCGATCTGCGGACGCAGCAGGCTGGCGCCGTCTTCACGCTGCAGGCTGACCAGGTGGCCGCCGGCATCCAGCACGGCAACGGTCAAGGGTGCCGCGGACCGCTCCCGGCCAAGCGCCAGGGCATGGTTGCTGATGGTGGTCGCGGTGTGCAGGTTCAAAGCGCTCATATCTGGAGCCCTCCTCGGCAATGGATGGAAACAGGGCCTGCACCACGACGTCGGCGTCCGCAGCGGACAGGCGGGACAAGCCCAACGAACAAATCGTACACAAAAAATAATATTTTTAGTACATTTAAAATATTATTTGTATACATGATCACCCTACTTCATCCTTCCCAATACCCTGGGGTGTTGTAGATCGCTTTCAGGTAGTCGATGAAAAAACGCACCTTGGCAGGCAAATAGCGCTGCTGCGGATAGACCGCCTGGATGTCGTAGGCCGGCACGGCGAACTCGTCGAGCACCGTTACCAGTTGCCCGCGCTTGAGCTCGGCCTGGATCTCCCAGGTCGAGCGCCAGCCGATGCCCAGGCCCTGTTTGACCCAGTCGTAGAGGAGTTCGCCGTCATTGCAATCGAGATTGCCGGAAACCTTGACCGCCACCTGTTTGCCATCACGCAGGAAGGTCCAGCCGCGCTGCTGGCCACCCTGCAGATTGAACGCCAAGCAGTTGTGCTGGGCCAGGTCCTCAAGGGACTGGGGGGTGGGATGGCGCTGAAAATAGTCCGGCGAACCGCAGACCACCCGCCGATTGGGGAACAACTTGACCGCCACGTAGTTGGGGTCGGTCACCTCGCCGATGCGAATGCCCATGTCGTAGCCCTGGCGCACCAGATCGACCACGCTGTCGGTCAGGTTGAACGACAGGTTGAGGTCCGGATATCGCGCCTGGAACGCCGGCGCATGCGGCGCGATATGCCGACGGCCGAATGCCGCCGGCGCCGACACCACCAGGTGCCCGCTCACCGAATGACTGCCGTGGGTGATGCTGGCGTCGGCCTCGGCGAAATCGCGCAGCAACCCGCGGGCACGTTCCAGGTATTGCTCGCCCAGATCGGTCAACGACAAGCCACGGGTCGAGCGGTGCATCAGCTTGACCCCCAGGTGGCGCTCGAGCATGTCGAGGCGCCGACCCATCACCACCGGGGTCACCCCTTCGACCAGGGCGGCGGCGGCGAAGCTGCCGTGATCGGCCACCAGAACGAAACTGTGCAAAGCGGTGTAACGGTCCATTCGATACTCCTGATACCGACAGAAATGCTGAATCCTGCAATTTACCCCATTAACCCCTTGCCTTCATGCTTTTGACATGTAGAAAAAATATCGACTAAAGCCTGGAGGAATTTTTCATGGCGCGTATGAGAGCAATCGATGCAGCAGTGGCGGTAATGCGAAAGGAAGGCATCGACGTCGTCTTCGGCATACCGGGTGCGGCCATCAACCCGATGTACTCCGCCTTGAAGGCGGACGGCAGCATTCGTCACATCCTCGCTCGTCACGTCGAGGGTGCCTCGCACATGGCCGAAGGCTATACCCGCGCCAAGGCCGGCAATATCGGCGTGTGCATCGGCACTTCCGGCCCGGCCGGCACCGACATGATCACCGGGCTGTACTCGGCCTCTGCCGACTCCATTCCGATCCTCTGCATCACCGGTCAGGCGCCCCGTGCGCGTCTGTACAAGGAAGACTTCCAGGCGGTGGACATCGAGTCGATCGCCAAGCCGGTGACCAAGTGGGCAGTCACCGTACGCGAGCCGGCGCTGGTGCCGCGGGTGTTCCAACAGGCCTTCCACGTGATGCGTTCGGGCCGTCCGGGGCCGGTATTGATCGACCTGCCGTTCGACGTGCAGATGGGCGAGATCGAGTTCGACGTCGACACCTATCAACCGCTGCAGCCGTACAAGCCGGCGGCCAGCCGGGCGCAGATCGAGAAGGCGCTGGACATGCTCAACGCTGCCGAGCGGCCGTTGATCGTCGCCGGTGGCGGCATCTACAACGCCGGTGCCGAGGCACTGCTGCTGCAATTCGCCGAACTGGTCGGCGTACCGGTGATCCCGACCCTGATGGGCTGGGGCTGCATCCCCGACGACCATCCGTTGATGGCCGGCATGGTCGGCTTGCAGACCAGCCACCGCTACGGCAACGCCACCATGCTGGCCTCGGACTTCGTCCTCGGCGTGGGTAACCGCTGGGCCAATCGGCACACCGGGTCGGTCGAGGTGTATACAAAAGACCGCACCTTCGTTCACGTCGATATCGAGCCAACCCAGATCGGTCGGGTGTTCTCGCCGGACTTCGGCATCGTTTCCGATGCTGGCGCGGCCCTGGCCCTGTTCGTCCAGGTGGCCAGCGAGTGGAAGGCCGCCGGCCGCCTGAAAGACCGCAGCCATTGGGCCGCCGACTGCCAGGAGCGCAAGAGCACGATGCTGCGCAAGACCAACTTCGAAGACGTGCCGATGAAGCCGCAGCGCGTCTACCAGTGCATGAACAACGCGTTCGGCAAGGACGCCTGCTACGTCAGCACCATCGGTCTGTCGCAGATCGCCGGCGCGCAGTTCCTCCATGTCTACAAGCCGCGGCACTGGATCAACTGCGGTCAGGCCGGCCCGCTGGGCTGGACCATCCCGGCAGCCCTGGGTGTGCGCGTGGCGGACCCGCAGCGCAAGATCGTGGCGTTGTCCGGCGACTACGACTTCCAGTTCATGATCGAGGAACTGGCCGTGGGTGCGCAGTTCAAGCTGCCCTACCTGCACATCCTGGTGAACAACGCCTACCTCGGCCTGATCCGCCAGAGCCAGCGCGGTTTCGACATGGACTACTGCGTGCAGTTGGCCTTCGACAACATCAACTCGGAGGAAGTCGCGGGTTATGGGGTCGATCACATCGCCGTGGTCGAGGGCCTCGGCTGCAAGGCGATCCGCGTGCGCAGCCAGGCCGAATTGCGCCCGGCCATCGAGCAGGCCGAAGCCTGGATGGCGCAGTACCAGGTACCGGTGGTGATAGAGATCATCCTCGAGCGGGTGACCAACATCGCCATGGGCACCGAGATCGACGCGATCAACGAGTTCGAGGCACTGGCCACCATTCGCGAAGATGCCCCCACCAGCATCATGCCGCTGGACTGATTTCCCGCTAACCCGTAGCCCGGATGCCATCCGGGCTACCAAAACAAGGAGCATCACATGCCCCGTTTTGCCGCCAACCTGTCGATGTTGTTCACCGAAGTGGACTTTCTCGACCGCTTCGCCGCTGCCGCCGACGCCGGTTTCAGCGGAGTCGAATACCTGTTCCCCTACGATTTCGCCGCCGAAGAAATCAAAGCCCACCTGGACGCCAACAAGCTCGAACAGGTGCTGTTCAACCTGCCCGCCGGCGACTGGGCCAAGGGCGAGCGCGGCATCGCCTGCCACCCCGACCGCGTCGAGGAATTCCGCGCCGGCGTGGACCAGGCCATCGCCTACGCCCAGGTGCTCGGCAACCGCCAGGTCAATTGCCTGGTCGGCATTCGCCCGCAGGGTGTCGACTGCGCGAGTATCGAACAAACCCTGGTCGACAACCTGCGCTACGCCGCAGCCAAGCTGGAAACAGCCGGGATCAAGCTGGTCATGGAAATGATCAACACCCGCGATATTCCCGGCTTCTACCTGTGCACCACCAAGCAGGCGCTGGACATTCGCGACAAGGTCGGCAGCGCCAACCTGTACCTGCAATACGACATCTATCACATGCAAATCATGGAAGGCGATCTGGCCCGCACCGTCGAGAGCAACCTGGCCGCGATCAACCACGTGCAGCTTGCCGACAACCCGGGCCGTCACGAGCCGGGCACCGGCGAGATCAACTACCGCTTCCTGTTCGAGCACCTGGACCGCATCGGCTACCAGGGCTGGATCGGCTGTGAATACAAGCCGGCCACCACCACCGCCGCCGGCCTGGGCTGGCTCGCTCCTTTCCACAAGAGCATCCATAACGCCATCTAAGGAGACAACCACATGGCTAAAATCGGATTTATCGGCACCGGCATCATGGGCAAGCCCATGGCGCAGAACCTGCAGAACGCCGGCCACACCCTGTTCTTCTCCGAGCACTTCGACAAGGCCCCGGCCGACCTGCTCGGTGACAACGGCATCACCCTGGCCAACCCGAAGGAAGTCGCCCAGGAAGCCGAGTTCATCATCGTCATGGTCCCGGACACCCCCCAGGTCGAGGACGTCCTCTTCCGCGAGAACGGCATCGCCGAAGGCGTCGGTGCCGGCAAGGTGGTGATCGACATGAGCTCGATCTCCCCCACCGCGACCAAGCAGTTCGCCGAGAAGATCAAGGCCACCGGCGCGCAGTACCTCGACGCGCCGGTATCCGGCGGTGAAGTCGGCGCCACGGCCGCGACCCTGAGCATCATGGTCGGTGGCTGCGAGCAGACCTTCGAGCGCGCCCTGCCGCTGTTCCAGGCCATGGGCAAGAACATCACCCGGGTCGGCGGCAACGGTGACGGCCAGACCGCCAAGGTCGCCAACCAGATCATCGTCGCCCTGAACATCCAGGCGGTGGCCGAGGCCTTGCTGTTCGCCGCCAGGAACGGCGCCGATCCAGCCAAGGTGCGCGAGGCGCTGATGGGCGGCTTCGCCGGCTCGAAGATCCTGGAGGTGCACGGCGAGCGTATGATCAAGGGCACCTTCGATCCGGGCTTCCGCATCAGCCTGCATCAGAAAGACCTCAACCTGGCCCTGGCCGGCGCCCGCGAACTGGGCCTGAACCTGCCCAACACCGCCAACGCCCAGCAGGTGTTCAGCACCTGCGCGGCCATCGGCGGCAGCAACTGGGACCACTCGGCGCTGATCAAGGGGTTGGAGCACATGGCCAACTTCTCGATCCGCGGTGAATGAACCCGCGGTGCGCACAGCGCACCCTACGGATCGCGATACCCCGTAGGGTGCGCCATGCGCACCACGCACCACGCCCCATGCTTCGGCGTGGAACCCTTTCGACCGCCCGGCAGAAGGTGTCACGGCCCGCCTGCCGGGATGGTCGATTCTAGTGCGCAGCGCCTGCCGAGCGGACGCTGCGCACTAGAATCAATGTTGATCCAGTCATACCAAGAGAGATCGCCATGCCCCTCGATCCGTCTTTCCATCCAACGTCTCTGCTGCGCGAGCTGTTCGCCAGCGCCATCGACGCCGCCCACCCGCGCCAGGTGCTGGCCGACTATCTGCCGGCGGATCGTAGCGGCCGGGTCATCGTCATCGGTGCCGGCAAGGCCGCCGCGGCCATGGCCGAGGTGATCGAGCGCGAATGGCAGGGCGAGGTCAGCGGCCTGGTGGTGACCCGCTACGAGCACGGCGCCAGCTGCACGAGAATCGAGGTGGTCGAGGCCGCCCATCCGGTACCGGACGATGCCGGCGAACGGGTCGCCCGCCGCGTGCTGGAACTGGTCAGCAATCTGACGGAAAGCGATCGGGTGATCTTCCTGCTCTCCGGCGGCGGCTCTTCCCTGCTGGCCCTGCCCGCCGAGGGCATCAGCCTCAAGGACAAGCAGGCGATCAACAGGGCGCTGCTCAAGTCCGGCGCGGCGATCGACGAGATGAACTGCGTGCGCAAGCACCTCTCGGCGATCAAGGGCGGCCGCCTGGCCAAGGCCTGCTGGCCGGCCAGCGTGTACACCTATGCAATTTCCGACGTGCCGGGTGACGAGGCCACGGTGATCGCCTCCGGCCCGACCGTGGCCGACCCCACCACCTCGGCCCAGGCATTGGCGATTCTCGCCCGCTATCACATCGAAACGCCGGCCAATGTGCGCGCCTGGCTGCAGAGCCCGGCCTCGGAAACGCTCAAGCCCGGCGACCCGATGCTCTCGCGCAGCCACTTCCAGCTGATCGCCACCCCGCAGCAATCCCTCGACGCCGCCGCGGCGAAGGTTCGCGAAGCCGGCCTGAATGCGCTGATCCTCGGCGACCTGGAGGGCGAGTCGCGCGAGGTGGCCAAGGTGCATGCCGGCATCGCCAAACAGGTGGTCCTGCATGGCCAGCCGATCCAGGCGCCCTGCGTGATCCTCTCCGGCGGCGAGACCACCGTGACCGTGCGCGGCCACGGCCGTGGCGGGCGCAACGCCGAGTTCCTCCTGAGCCTGACCGACAGCCTCAGGGGCCTGCCCGGGGTCTATGCCCTGGCCGGCGACACCGACGGCATCGACGGTTCGGAAGACAACGCCGGCGCCATCATGACCCCCGACAGCTACGCCCGTGCCGCCCAACTGGGCCTGAGCGCCAGCGACCAACTGCATGACAACAACGGCTACGGCTATTTCGCCGCCCTCGACGCGCTGATCGTCACCGGGCCGACCCGTACCAACGTCAACGATTTTCGCGCCATTCTGATTCTCGAGAGCCCTGCCCAATGAGTCCTGATAAGAAAGTCAAAATCCTCGCCACCCTCGGTCCAGCCGTCGCAGGCAGCGACGACATCCGTCAACTGGTCGAGGCCGGGGTCAATCTGTTTCGCCTCAACTTCAGCCACGGCGAGCACGCCGACCACGCCCAGCGCTACGCCTGGGTGCGCGAAGTGGAGCGGCAGCTGGACACGCCGATCGGCATCCTCATGGACCTGCAGGGGCCGAAACTGCGGGTCGGCCGTTTTGCCGCCGGCAAGGTCAATCTGCCGCGGGGCCAAGCCTTTCGCCTGGACCTGGACAGCACCCCGGGCGACGTGTGCCGGGTCAACCTGCCGCACCCGGAAATCATCGCAGCCCTGCGACCGGGCATGAGCCTGCTGCTCGATGACGGGCGCCTGCGCCTGAAGGTGACCGCCAAGGAACAGGACGCGGTAGACACCTGCGTGATCGCCGGCGGCGAGCTGTCGGATCGCAAGGGTGTCAACGTGCCCGAAGCGGTGCTGCAACTGAGCCCGCTGACCGAGAAGGATCGCCGCGACCTGGCCTTCGGCCTGGAACTGGGGGTGGACTGGGTCGCCCTGTCGTTCGTCCAGCGTCCCGAAGACATCATCGAGGCCCGTCAGTTGATCGGCGATCGCGCCTTGCTGATGGCCAAGATCGAGAAGCCTTCGGCGGTCATTCACCTGGAAGAAATTGCCCGTCTGTGCGACGCGATCATGGTCGCCCGTGGCGATCTGGGCGTGGAAGTACCGGCGGAGAACGTGCCGCGCATCCAGAAGGACATCATCCGCACCTGCCGCCAGCTCGGCAAACCGGTGGTGGTGGCCACCCAGATGCTCGAATCCATGCGTTTCTCGCCGGCACCGACCCGCGCCGAAGTCACCGACGTGGCCAATGCCGTGGCCGAAGGCAGCGATGCGCTGATGCTCTCGGCGGAAACCGCCTCGGGCGACTACCCGCTGGAAGCGGTGCAGATGATGAGCAAGATCATTCGCCAGGTGGAAAACGGCCCGGACTTCCAGGCCCAGCTCGACGTCGGCCGGCCCCAGGCCGAAGCCACCGCATCGGACGCGATCAGCTGCGCGATCCGTCGGATCAGTTCGATCCTGCCGGTGGCCGTACTGGTCAACTACAGCGAATCCGGCGCCTCCAGCCTGCGCGCCTCGCGCGAGCGACCGATGGCGCCGATCCTCAGCCTGACGCCGAGCCTGGATACCGCACGGCGTCTGACGGTGGCCTGGGGTGTGTACTCGGTGGTCAACGAGCGCCTGCACCAGGTCGAGGAAGTCACCAGCACCGCCCTGGAAATCGCCCAGGCCCAAGGCATGGCCAGGCGCGGCGACACCCTGGTGATCACCGCCGGCGAACCCTTCGGCCAACCCGGCAGCACCAACAGCCTGCGGATCGAAACCCTGCAGTGAGCGGCGTAGGGTGCGCCCTGCGCACCTGCCAACGGCCTATCCGGTTTGTGGTGCGCGCGGCGCACCCTACCGAACAATCCCACGCTGGCTTTGCCATCTATTCCAGGCGCCCTGATCGGCGCCTCTTTTTATTCAGGCAGACCGTGCATGCACCAACTGTCTCTGCCACCCCATGCACTGCGCGGCTTGCGCGCCCTGCTCAACGGCTTCAGTCAGATTTTCCTGCTCAGCCACGCCGGCTGCGGCCTGCTGGTGCTACTGGCGATCCTGATCGGCGCGCCGCACCTGCTCGGCGGCGCCTTGCTCGGCGGTTGCAGCGGCATGCTCACGGCGCAGCGCCGGGGTTACCCGCAGGCCGACATCGACGCCGGACTGTACGGCTACAACGGCATCCTGCTGGGGCTGCTGGTCAGCCTGAAGTTCAGCTGGTCGCCACTGCTACCGCTGCTGATCGTGCTCGGCGCAGGGCTGTCCAGTCTGATTCTCGCGCCCTGGATGCGTTGCATGCGCGAACGCCAGTGGCTGCCGGCCTTCACCTTTCCCTTCGTCGCCCTGAGCTGGCTGCTGGTGTGCCTGACGCAGCCTCTGCAACTGCAGCTGCACAGCGCCCCTGTCACGGCAGCGCATAGCCTCGACTGGCTCGCCAGCCTGCAGGCACTGCTGCGCGGCCTGGGCCAGGTGATCTTCCTCGACAAGCCCCTGGCCGGGCTGTGCCTGTGGCTCGGCTTGCTGCTGGCCGACCGCCGCGCCGCGCTCTGGGCCCTGCTCGGCTCCGCCGCTGGCTTGGGCCTGGCGCTGCAGCAGGACTGGGAACAGCACAGCGCCCTCGCCGGCCTGTATGGTTACAACGCGGCACTGGCAGCCATCGCCCTTAGCCAGGTGCATCGCCGTCCCTGGCTGCCGTTGCTGGGGATCGGCCTCGCCCTGCTCCTGCAGCCAGGCTTCGGTGCCCTTGGCCTGCCGCCACTGACCATGCCCTTCATCCTCGCCTGCTGGCTGATCCAGGCCAGTGCACAAAGCTGGCAACGCGCGGTAAAGGCCAGCGCGCCCGGGCGGCAAATTCACTAGGCAGGCGCTTGCCCTCCGGGCTCAAAGATCGCGCGGTGCCGCTCAGTCGCCAATCGTCCGTGCAATTGCCTGCAGCACGGCGTTTCCCCGGCTGCCGGTGTCGTGAATACGCATGGTAAGGGCAACCCGCCCTGCTAGCGTAGAACCTCATCCCTCCGGGTCCGAGACCCATCCTCCACCGAGCGAGAACGACATGCTGCACAGCATCAAGCAAGGCATCACCCTGGAAGAACTGGAACTCAGCGGCACCCTCGAAGACATCGGTGTCGAGATGATCGAAGGCGACAACAGCATGTTCGCCCTGACCACCTTCGCCACCGAAGACGAGTCGGTCAGCGCCGGCTACTTCGGTGTACGCCGCAGCCGTTTCCGCCTGCCCTACACCTTCCATGAGCAGGCCGTAGTGACCCTCGGCGAGGTGAAGATCACCAACGAACAGACCGGTGAGACCGCCCACTACAAGGCTGGCGATTCCTTCTTCGTCGCCAGCGGCACCCCCACCCTGTGGGAAGTCGTCAGCGACAGCTTCACCAAGCACTACCTGGCGGTCGACTGACAACGGCGCGCTTATGCCCCGCCGGCAGGCCAGGCGTAAGCGCGGACGAGGCGCAACACCACGCGCAAGCAGCTCTCTGACTGCAGCGCACCAGCGCACGACATCCAGCCACCTACCAGGATTAACCCTTGCCACTCCGGCCCCATCCTGCATAGGCTTGCCCCTCTCGCAAGCAGGGAGTTCGCCATGGATAACTGGCGCCAGCGTCTTTACGTCATCATCTTCCACACCGACACCCCGGCCGGGCAGCGCTTCGATCGCTGGCTGTTGCTGACCATCCTGGCCAGCCTGGTGGTGGTGATGCTCGACAGCATCGACAGCATTCACAGCCAGTACGGCGCGCAACTGCTCGGCCTGGAATGGGGTTTCACTGCCCTGTTCGCCATCGAGTACATCACGCGCCTGTATTGCTCGCCCAAGCCGCTGCGCTATGCCTTCAGCTTCTTCGGTCTGGTCGACCTGCTGGCGGTGCTGCCGGCGATCCTCGCCCTGCTATATGCCGACGCCCAATACCTGCTGATCATCCGGGTGGTCCGCATGCTGCGGGTATTCCGCGTGCTCAAGCTCAGCCGCTATCTGCGCCAGGCCAACTTCCTGCTCACCGCGCTGCGCGGCAGCCGACAGAAGATCATCGTATTCTTCGTCGGCATCGCCACCCTGGTCACGGTGTACGGCACCCTGATGTACGTGATCGAAGGCCCGGCGAACGGCTTCACCAGTATCCCGATCAGCATCTACTGGGCGGTAGTGACCCTGACCACCGTCGGCTTCGGCGACATAGTCCCGCATACGCCGCTGGGCCAGGCGCTGGCGACCCTGGTGATGATCACCGGTTACTCGATCATCGCCGTGCCCACCGGCATCTTCACCGCGGAACTGGCCTCGGCGATGCGCGCCGACGGCCAACTCGAACATGCCTGCCCGCACTGCCACAAAGATCGCCATGACAGCACCGCGGCCTTCTGCAACCGTTGCGGCGGTCCGCTGTATCCAGCGCGGTCGCATGAGCAGGCTTGACCCTGCGCGCGGGGGATGCGCCCGCGAGGTCCTCGCCGGCAACGTCTGGCCAGGCCGAAGCGGCGCGTCAAGTCAACGAAGCAACACGCCCGGGGCCCCGAACCACGCCGTGCCTGTTGGACCTCGCGCCATTAGCGGAGCTCAAAAACTCTCGCTTACTGCGGCCGCCTGCAAACGCCGGCTGCGCTATTGCGCTACGTGAACAGCCTCTGAGACGCGCGGGCACGGGAGAACCTGCAAGCGCCACCGCCCCCCGTTAGCTGCCTGCGCCGAGGCCGAGGTTCAGGAACCCTAGCCCGGACCAGCCTCCGGGCTAGCTCCTGCGTTCGGATCAATACAGCTCTTGGCCCTGGTTTTGCCGCTGCCATTGGCCATCCTTATTGTCGCCATCCCGATTGCTGGGCTGGCCTTGCGGTGCACGCTTAACCGAGCCCTTGCCTTGCTGCTGGCTGTTGCCCTGGCCGCGTTCTCGGCCCTGACCCTGATAGCGGGGATCGCCCTGGCCGCGTTCCCGGCCCTGGCCCTGGTAGCGGGGATCGCCCTGGCCGCGTTCCCGGCCCTGACCCTGATAGCGGGGTTCGTCCTGGCCGCGTTCCCGGCCCTGGCCCTGGTAGCGGGGTTCGTCCTGGCCGCGCTCCCGGCCCTGGCCCTGGTAGCGGGGATCGCCCTGGCCGCGCTCCCGGCCCTGGCCCTGATAGCGGCGGTCGTCCTGGCCGCGCTCCCGGCCCTGACCCTGATAGCGGCGGTCGTCCTGGCCGCGCTCCCGGCCCTGACCCTGATAGCGGCGGTCGTCCTGGCCGCGCTCCCGGCCCTGACCCTGGTAGCGGCGGTCGTCCTGGCCGCGCTCCCGGCCCTGGCCCTGGTAGCCGGGGTCACCCTGACCGCGCTCCCGGCCCTGGTAACGGGGAGCGCCCTTTGGAGCGGGATATTTCTTGTACAGGGCTGGCGGAACATAGCGATAGTCCCGCACTCGCCAGGGGCCGTCGAAGCGGCTGGACCAGTACCAACTGCCGTCGCGCCAGCGGTAGTAGTAGCGGTCGCCGAAGTAGAGGTGGGAGTGGCCGAGGCTCACGTAGACTCTCAGGCTCGGGTCCCAGCGCCATTGGCCGTACGCGGGAGGATCGTACGGCGGCCGATAACCGCCGTAACCCCCTGAATATACGGTGCAGGCAGTCAGCGGCAGGAGCAGGACAAACAGCAGCAGCAAGCGAAACCTCATGGAAGGGACTCCATCGTAGTGACCTGCTGAATTGGACAACAAACGAAACAGCAAATTGCTATCACGGCGAAGCGAGCTGACCGCCGGCCGGGCCGGGAAATACGAAGGGTACGGGTTCGCTCGCCGTCTTCGACGGAGCGCTGTCGCGCAGCAAACTGGGTGCGCGGGCGCCCCTCTTGTAGGAGCGGCTTCAGCCGCGAAGCTTTGGCTGTGCCGCGAAGAATTCGCGGCTAAAACGGAACGCCGCTCGGCCGCTCCTACAAAAAACGTCATAACCCATAAAGTCAATGACATACGGGTTGCTTGATAGAAAGCATGAAGACACGCCCGCCTACTGCGGCCGTCTCCAGGCGCCTGCTGCGTCGTTGCGCGATGGGACTCCGACGACCGACCGAGATGAAAGGCATCGGCGCAATGCCCAACCACAACAAGCAGGCGCCTAGAGTCGCGCCCCCGGCACCGACATCGTTGGCCGGATAACGCGCTAGCCGCGTTCGACCGGTGCCGAGGTCAGCTCGAAGGGGCTGTTGCTGCGCCGTTGGTTGCGGTCTTCGCGCGGGGTGGCGCCGAAGAAGTTGCGGTAGGCGCTGGAGAAGTGCGGGCCGGAGGAGAAGCCGCAGGACAGGCCGATCTGGATAATCGACTTGCTGGTCTGCATCAGCAGCTGACGCGCCTTGTTCAGGCGCAGTTCCAGGTAGTACTGGCTGGGCACCCGATTCAGATACTGCTTGAAGATGCGCTCCAGCTGGCGGCGCGAGACGCAGACGTGCTGGGCGATTTCGTCGGTGGTCAGCGGCTCCTCGATATTCGCCTCCATCAACAGCACCGCCTGGGTCAGCTTGGGGTGGCTGGAGCCCAACCGGTTCTGCAACGGAATGCGCTGGCGCTCGCTGCCCTCGCGAATACGCTCGACCACCAGTTCTTCCGACACCGCGCCGGACAACTCGGCGCCATGGTCGCGGGCCAGCAGGGCCAGCAACAGGTCGAGCACGGCCAGGCCGCCACAGGCGCTGAGGCGATCACGGTCCCAGTCGAACAGGTGGCTGGTGGCGATGACCTTGGGGAAGCGTTCGCTGAAATCGTCCTGCCAGCGCCAGTGCACGGCGGCGCGGTAACCGTCGAGCAGGCCCAGCTGCGCCAAGGGATAGACCCCGGCGGATATCGCGCCGATCACGCAACCGCTGCGCACCAGGTGCTTGAGCGCGCTGGACAAGGCCAGGGGCATGGGTGCGGGGGGCTCGTCGGCGAGCAGGAAGAGCTTGTGCACACCGTCCAGCTTGCCCGTCCAGGCTTCTCCTGGCAGACGCCAGGCGCCTTCGACCGGGGGCTCGGCCTGCATGAACGACAGTTCGTAGACCACGTCCGGGTGGACGCGCTGGGCAACGCGCAAGGCCTCCTCGGCCAACGCCAAGGTCAGGGGTTTGCAGTTGGGCCATAGCAGGAAGCCGATTCGATGGGCAGTCATAGGGGCAGTTTAGGCTCTGGCAGGCATTTAAGGGCATGTCACACGGATAAGAGTTTCGACTGTCGCAGGAGCGGGCCATGCCCGCGATAGCAATCTGGCCGCCAATTTCGCGGCCATGGGGCTAGGCGTCCCCGCCGCGCCTACGATCGGCTAACCGATGCATAGCATTATTTAAGGCTACCAGAGAGGAACTGCTGGAGGCGTTCCGATTGTGGGTTGACCAACACTTCGCGCGGGTCACCACGCTCCTCGACCACCCCCTTGTGGAGGAATACCAGCTGATTGGAGACCTCGCGGGCGAAGCCCATTTCGTGAGTGACCACCACCATGGTGCGACCTTCCTGAGCCAGATCCTGCATGACCTTGAGCACCTCGCCGACCAGTTCGGGGTCGAGGGCCGAGGTCGGTTCGTCGAACAGCATCACCTCCGGCTCCATGGCCAGGGCCCGGGCGATCGCCACGCGCTGCTGCTCGCCACCGGACATGTGGCCAGGATAGGCGTCCTTGCGGTGCACCACCCCGACCTTGTTCA
Organism: Pseudomonas sp.; assembly: GCF_041601375.1. Classification (GTDB taxonomy): domain Bacteria; phylum Pseudomonadota; class Gammaproteobacteria; order Pseudomonadales; family Pseudomonadaceae; genus Aquipseudomonas. The sequence goes on from NZ_JBFIIG010000015.1 coordinate 36,605, forward strand.
GGTAGTGCTCGGCCTTTTCCCGGGCTTCGGCCTTGGCGACACCGAGCACATGCACCGGCGCCTCCATGACGTTTTCCAGGGCGCTCATGTGCGACCACAGGTTGAAATGCTGGAACACCATGGCCAGGCGCGAGCGCATGCGCTGCAACTGCTTGGGGTCGGCGGCCTTGAGCGCGCCTTCCTTGTTGGCCAGCAGCTTGAGTTCCTCGCCGTTGAGCAGGATCTTGCCGCCGTGGGGCTGTTCGAGCAGGTTGATGCAGCGCAGGAAGGTACTCTTGCCCGAGCCGCTGGAGCCGATGATGCTGATCACGTCGCCAGCCTTGGCCGCCAGGGACACGCCCTTGAGCACTTCGTGGCTGCCGTAGCGCTTGTGCAGATCCTGAACTTCGAGTTTGTACATGATTTCCACTCTCTTGAATCAGTCGCTGAGCAAGCGACCCTGGCGAATAGGGGTACGGCCGGCGACCTTGGCCAGCCACAGACCCGGCTGGGCAAAGCGCATCCGTTCACGAACGTAAAGCACACCATCGGTGGAGGCGCAGACGGTGCTGTGGCGATCGCTGAGCGGATCGATCACCTCGAACAACGGATCGCCGGTTTTGACTCGCGCCCCCACCGGCTGCAGAAAGCTCACCACTCCGGCATGCGGCGCGCAGGCATATTCCGCGCCCTCGAAAGGCGTGGCCTCGCAGCTGTCTTCGGGCGCCGCCGGCCAGTCGCCGGCAATCAGGCCCTGCTCGGCGAGAAACGCCAGAATGCTCTCGGCACTGGCTACGGCCTGCGCCTTGCCGGTATCGGCCATGCCACCCAGCTCGACCGTGGTGGCCAGGCACGCCAGCGGGATAGCCGCATCGGGGAATTGCCGGGCCAGGTGCAACCAGGGCAGCGAGCAGGCTTCGTCGAATGAACGGCCCCCGCCATCCTCGGTGACCAGCACCGCGCCGGCCTGCAGGCGGGCGGCCAGTGGACGCAATTGATCCCATTGCTGCGGCAGCGTGTACAGATGCACCACCGCCTCGAAGTCGCAGTGCAGGTCCAGCACCACATCGGCATCGCAGGCGTGCTTGAGCAACAGGCGCTGCAAGGCCTGCAACTCGGAAGTCGGCGCAGGCAGCGCCTCCAGCGCGGCCTGCATCGCCGCGCGGATCAAGCGCACATTGGCCGGGCCATCCGCGCCCAGGCAGCCTTGCAGGGCCGGGGCAATGGCCTCGGCCAGGGCGAAGAAATCGCGGTTGAAGTTCTTGCCGCTGGCAAACTCGAAGCGGCCCTGCTGGGTTGCCTGGAACAACTGACCCAGGCCGATGGGATTGGCCGCCGGCACCAGTTCGATCACGCCGCTCAAGCGGCCCTGGGCTTCGAGTTCGCACAGGCGCCGCTTGAGCTCCACGGCGACCCGCATGCCCGGCAGCTCATCGGCGTGCAGCGCGGCCTGGATATAGGCCTTGCACGGGCCGTTGCCAAAGCGGAACACGCTTAGACGCCGTTCCGTGCCGGGGCAGCTCCAGGGCAACACATGATCGATCCGTTGCATGCTCCGCTCCTCAGGCCTTGCGTGGCGCCAGATAGCCCAGCCAGCGGCGCTCGGCGTGCTTGAACAGGCGCACCAGGACGAAGGTCAGGGCCAGGTAGAACAACCCGGCGGTGATGAACGCCTCGAACGGCAGGTAATGCTGCGAACTGACGGTGCGCGCCGCGCCCGTGATGTCGATCAGGGTGACGATCGACGCCAGGCTGGTGGTGTGCAGCATCATGATCACTTCGTTGCTGTACTGCGGCAGTGCCCGGCGCAACGCCGACGGCAGGAGAATGCGCCGGTACAGCTTGGCCCGCGACATGCCCATGGCCTTGGCCGCCTCGATCTCGCCATGCGGGGTCGACTTGAGGCTGCCGGCGAGGATTTCCGCGCTGTAGGCACTGGTGTTGATGCCAAATGCCAGGCAGGCACAGAAGGTCGCGCTGGAGAAATACGGCCAGAGGAAACTCTCACGCACTGCCTCGAACTGGGCCAGGCCGTAGTAGATCAGGAACAACTGCACCAGCATCGGCGTGCCGCGGATCACATAGGTATAGAGCCAGGCCGGAAAATTCAGCAGCGGCGACTTGGACACCCGCATCAGCCCCAGCGGGATCGCCAGCGCCAGGCCGAAGGCCAGGGAAATCAGCAGCAGCTGCAGGGTCACCAGGACGCCACCGAAATACAGCGGCAGGCTTTCCCAGATCACGTTGTAGTCGAAGATCATGCGTTCACTCCCATGCTCACAGATCGGCGGCTTTGGTGCCGACCGAGTAGCGCTTTTCCACATAACGCAGCGCCAGCAGGGACACGCTGGTCAGCACCAGGTAGAGGGCGCCGACCGCCAGGTAAAAGGTAAACGGCTCACGGGTGGCATCGGCCGCGCTTTTCGCCTTGAACATCATGTCCTGCAGGCCCACCACCGAAATCAACGCGGTGGCCTTGGTCAGCACCAGCCAGTTGTTGGTGAAGCCCGGGATGGCGAAACGGATCATCTGCGGCACCAGGATGCGGAAGAACACCTTGATGCCACTCATGCCGTAGGCCACGCCCGCCTCGCTCTGGCCTTTGGGGATGGCCATGAAGGCGCCGCGAAAGGTCTCCGACAGGTAGGCGCCGAAGATGAAGCCCATGGTGAAGACACCGGCGATAAACGGATTAATATCGATGTATTCGTCATAACCCAGCAGCGGCGCCACCCGGTTCACCAGGTCCTGGCCGCCGTAGAAGATCAGCAGGATCAGCACCAGGTCGGGAATCCCGCGAATCACCGTGGCGTAGGTTTCACCCAGAATCGCCAACCACCTGATCGGCGACAGACGGAACGCCGCGCCGAGCAGGCCGAGGAAGATAGCCACCGCAACGGATGACAGAGCCAGCATCAGGGTGAGCCAGGCGCCTTCGAGAATGGTCGAGCCGTAGCCTTCAAGCATGCTCAAGTACCTCATGCAGGCGCCGGGCGGCGCCGAGGAGCACAATGGGAAAGTGGCACAAGCGCGCTATCCGCCGGTGGTGCCACTCTCGGTGATACGCGACTTGATTGCGGAAATCAGTCGCCGTAGACGTCAAAGTCGAAATACTTGTCCTGCACTTCCTTGTATTTGCCATTGGCACGGATACCGGCAATGGCTGCCGTGAACTTGTCGGCCAGGGCCTTGTCGCCTTTACGCACGGCAATGCCCTGCCCTTCACCGAAGTACTTCACGGCGGTAAAGTCAGGCCCAGCAAAGGCGAAGCCCTTGCCGGCGTCGGTCTTGAGGAAGCCGTCGTCGATGTTCACCGAGTCAGCGAGGGTGGCGTCAAGGCGACCGGTCTGCAAGTCGAGGAAGGTCTCGTTCTGCGAGCTGTAGCGCACGATCTCGGCACCAGCCGAGGCGAATACGTCGGAGGCATAGCGGTCATAGACCGAAGAACGTTGCACGCCAATCTTCTTGCCTTTGAGGTCGACCAGCGGATCGTTGATCTCGGTGCCGGCCTTCATCGCCAGCTTGGCTGGAGTGGCGTAATACTTGCCCGTGAAGTCGACCGACTTCTTGCGGTCCTCGGTGATCGACATGGACGACAGCACCGCGTCGAACTTGCGCACTTTCAGCGCCGGGATCAGGCCATCGAACTCCTGTTCGATCCATTTGCACTCGACCTGCATCTCTTCACACAGGGCATTGCCGATGTCGTAATCGAAGCCGGTGATATTGCCGTCGGGAGTCTTGTAGGCGAACGGCGGGTAAGCCGCTTCGATACCGATGCGCAGGGGCTTGGTCTCTTCAGCCATGGTCAGCGGCGACAACACGGATAGTGCCAATGCGCCGAGAAGTGCAATCTTCTTCATCTTGTGACTCCTTCGAATGGGAATGGATGCGGCTGGCAGTAACCCTGTGAGCGCACCTGCATCCAGCCATGGATAAGTTGCCGTCTTTGCTGGGCAACAGGCAGAGACAAGCAGTTCCGGCTGGGTGTGCGGCATTCTAGCGACAGGTCGAAAGTCGATATTTCTTCAATGCGACAAGTAATTACAAAAGGCCCGGACGGGCACCGCGGACGTATTGACAGCCTCCGGCGAACATGCAGAGACAGGATAGAGGGGGCAACCTGTTTATAAGGCAATTAGTGCGCCAGATATTGCAAAACCCCTTAGTTACGGGGCTTTCAAGGCATTGGTATTTTTCCAACCCAGGCCACACCGACGCGAAGTGTTTCCCTGCCGCCCAAAAACGTGCGCGGCGTTACCCTTTCGGTGACAGCGCTGAACCCGAAGGAGCAACGGGGACGCCTAGGCTATCCCCGCGAAAGCCCTGCAAAACAAAGCCTAGCGGCATAGCCTGCCCTGATAAAAATCCGTATTTCATCGATGTTATGGGTGATGCCGTTTTCTGTAGGAGCGGCTTCAGCCGCGAATTCTTCGCGGCACAGCAAAGCTTCGCGGCTGAAGCCGCTCCTACGACGGCGGGCCCCGCGCGCACCCAGTTTGCTGCGCGACAGCGCGGCGTCTGGACGACGGGGGATCTCCTACCGATATTCCGGCAGCCCAAACGACAACGCCCCGCCTCGGCTCGTGGCCGGGGCGGGGCGCGGTTTGCCGGTGCCGGTTAGGCGACCTGCATGTCGCGATGAGTATCGATGAGGTGTTGCACCACGCCAGGATCGGCCAGCGTGGAGATATCGCCGAGCGCATCGTATTCACCCGTCGCGATCTTGCGCAGGATGCGGCGCATGATCTTGCCCGAGCGAGTCTTCGGCAAACCGGGAGCCCACTGGATAACGTCTGGCGAGGCGATCGGACCGATCTCCTTGCGCACCCAGTTCTTCAATTCCTGACGCAGTTGCTCGGAAGGCTCCAGACCACCGTTGAGGGTGACGTAGACGTAGATGCCCTGCCCCTTGAGGTCGTGCGGCACACCGACCACCGCGGCCTCCGCCACTTTCGGGTGAGCGACCATGGCGCTTTCGATTTCGGCGGTGCCCATGCGGTGACCGGAGACATTGAGCACGTCATCGACGCGGCCGGTGATCCAGTAGTAACCGTCTTCGTCGCGGCGAGCACCGTCGCCGGTGAAATACATGCCCTTGAAGGTCTTGAAGTAGGTATCGACGAAGCGGTCGTGGTCGCGGTACAGGGTGCGTGCCTGACCCGGCCAGGAGTCGATGATCACCAGGTTGCCCTCGATGGCCCCTTCCAACAGGTTGCCCATGTTGTCCACCAGCGCTGGTTGCACGCCGAAGAACGGACGGGTTGCCGAGCCCGGCTTGAGTGCGGTCGCGCCCGGCAGCGGGCTGATCATGATGCCGCCGGTTTCGGTCTGCCACCAGGTGTCGACGATTGGGCAGCGTTCCTGGCCGACCGCCTTGTAGTACCAGTTCCAGGCTTCCGGATTGATCGGCTCGCCCACCGAACCGAGCAGGCGCAGGCTGGAGCCATCGGCGCCCTGCATGGCGGCATCGCCCTG
>NZ_JBFIIG010000016.1:0-41868 GCF_041601375.1 Pseudomonas sp.
ACGCCGCAAGGGGCGGATCTGGATGGCGACGATGATTTCGACTTCCTTGCTGGGACCGATGAATCCGCGACCAAGCTTGATTTGGCACGCGCCTATATCGATATGGGCGATACAGAGGGGGCGCGTGACATCCTCGATGAAGTGATCGCCGAAGGTAACGATGGTCAGCAACAGGAAGCGCGTGAGCTGATCGCTAACTTGGTTTGATACATGTCTGATGTATTACCCACAACGGCAGCCGACTCGGCTGCCGTTGGCATTTACAGAATCGCCCTCGGTGTCGAATACCAAGGCTCGCGTTACCACGGCTTTCAGCGTCAGCGTGGCGGCGTGCCGACCATCCAGGGATCCCTGGAAAAAGCCCTGTCGAAAGTCGCGGGTGGCGCGCCGGTCACCTTGAGCTGTGCCGGGCGTACCGATGCGCTGGTGCACGCCAGCGCTCAGGTGGTGCATTTCGATACGCCGGTCGAGCGCTCGATGCTCGCCTGGGTCATGGGGGCCAACCGGAACCTGCCGACCGACATCAGTGTGGTATGGGCCAAGCTGATGCCGGCGCACTTCGATGCGCGCTTCTGTGCCATGGCCAGGCGGTATCGCTATGTGATCTACAATGATCAGATTCGTCCGGCGCACATGGCCAAGGAAGTGACCTGGAATCATCGGCCGCTGGATGTCGAGCGCATGCGCGAAGCGGCGCAAGCCTTTGTCGGCACGCACGATTTCAGTGCCTTTCGGGCGCGCCAATGCCAGGCCAAGTCGCCGATCAAGACGGTGCATCACCTGAAGTTGATCGAACATGGCCGCTTCATCGTTCTGGATATTCGTGCCAATGCGTTCCTCCACCATATGGTGCGTAACATTGCCGGGGTGCTGATGACCATTGGCGCTGGCGAGCAACCGGTGGAGTGGGCGCGTGTGGTGCTGGAAACCGGGGTGCGGCGCACGGGAGGGGTGACTGCGCACCCCTACGGCTTGTACCTGGTGCAGGTCGACTACCCGCAGGAATTCGATTTGCCCACACGTTATCTCGGGCCGCACTTTCTCTCGGGATTGCCGGATGTGGCGGCAGACGCCTAGCAGGTGGTGGAAAACTAACTGCGTTGCCGATTTGTCGTTGAAACAGGCTCGGCTGCCTCGCCTACGTTTTTTAGCGGCCTGGTAGGCATTCCTTTGCTACCATCGGCCCTTTACTGGAGGTGCCTGCCCGTTGTCAGTCGTTCGTAGCAAGATTTGTGGAATTACCCGCCTGGAAGACGCATTGGCTGCTGTTGACGCCGGTGCCGATGCGATTGGTCTGGTGTTTTATGCCAAGAGTCCGCGCGCCGTAACCGTGCAGCAGGCGCAGGCAATTGTGGCGGCGTTGCCGCCGTTCGTGACCACTGTGGGGCTTTTCGTCGATTGCCAGCGCAGCGAGTTGAACGCCATCCTCGATGCCGTGCCACTCGATCTGCTGCAGTTCCATGGCGATGAGTCTCCGGCTGCCTGTGAGGGCTTTCACCGGCCTTATATCAAAGCCTTGCGGGTCAGGCCTGGCGACGATATCGCCGCCCGGATCGGCTTGTATGGCTCCGCCGCCGGCGTACTGCTGGATACCTTTGTGCCGGGCGTGCCGGGGGGGACCGGCGAGGCATTCGACTGGTCGTTGGTGCCGCAGGGCTTGACTGTGCCTATCATCCTGGCCGGAGGCTTGACGCCCGAGAATGTGCGCGCCGCTATCGAGCAGGTGCGACCCTATGCCGTGGATGTCAGCGGTGGCGTCGAGGCCAGCAAGGGCGTGAAGGACAGTGACAAGATTCATGCGTTCGTGCGTGCGGTGAGGCGTGCTTGAGTCAATGGTCGGGCGATGTGACGGCGCTGCAGGCTTGGCCGTCCATAACCCTGATGCAGTGCAGTGACCGCCTTTGGCAGTCGAGGTCGAGGTGGCGGGCTTTCTGGCGTGCCGATGCCGGCCCCTATTGAGACTGCCCTCGTGAATTTGCTTGGATGCGCCGACAAGGCCCTGTGCCAGACGCTTGTTCGAGCCCACAGTTTTGGAGAATCAAGAGCATGAGCAACTGGTTGGTAGACAAACTGATCCCATCGATCATGCGGTCCGAAGTCAAGAAGAGTTCGGTGCCCGAAGGCCTCTGGCACAAATGCCCGTCCTGCGATGCGGTGCTGTACAAGCCCGAGCTGGAGAAGACGCTGGATGTCTGCCCCAAGTGCAACCACCACATGCGCATCAACGCACGTGCGCGCCTGGACATCTTCCTCGATGCCGAAGGCCGCGAAGAAATCGGCGCGGAGCTGGAGCCGGTCGATCGCCTGAAATTCCGCGACAGCAAGAAGTACAAGGACCGCCTGATTGGTGCGCAGAAGCAGACCGGCGAGAAAGACGCGCTGATCGCCATGCGCGGCACGCTTGAGTCGATGCCGGTGGTGGCGTGCGCGTTCGAGTTCTCCTTCATGGGGGGGTCGATGGGGGCGATCGTTGGCGAGCGTTTCGTGCGTGCGGCCAACGTGGCACTGGAGCAGCGTTGTCCGTTCGTGTGCTTCTCCGCTTCGGGCGGTGCGCGTATGCAGGAAGCGCTGATTTCCCTGATGCAGATGGCCAAGACGTCTGCGGTGCTGGCGCGTCTGCGCGAAGAAGGTATCCCGTTTGTCTCGGTGTTGACCGATCCGGTTTACGGCGGCGTTTCCGCCAGCCTGGCCATGCTCGGCGATGTCATCGTCGCCGAGCCCAAGGCGCTGATCGGTTTTGCCGGTCCGCGGGTAATCGAGCAAACGGTACGTGAAAAACTGCCGGAAGGGTTCCAGCGCAGCGAGTTCCTGATCGAGCACGGTGCCATCGATATGATCATTCATCGCGAAGAGTTGCGTGCCCGTCTGGCCAGGCTGCTGGCTCAGTTCATGGGGCTGCCGTCGCCTGTTGTCGCTGCGTTGCCGGTCACGGCATGACCGAACGCTCCCTGGCCGACTGGCTGGCGTACCTGGAGCAATTGCATCCCAGCGCCATTGAAATGGGCCTGGAACGCTCCAGGGCCGTGGCGCAGCGCCTGGGCTTGTCCAGGCCTGCGCCACGGGTGATCACGGTCACCGGCACCAATGGCAAGGGCTCGACCTGTGCGTTTCTCGCCGCCTTGCTGCAAGAGCAGGGCCTCAAGGTCGGGGTGTACAGCTCGCCCCACCTGTCGCGTTACAACGAGCGTGTGCAGATTGCCGGTGTCGAGGCCTGCGATGCCGAGCTTTGCCTGGCGTTCGCCGCGGTAGAGGCCGCGCGTGGCGAGATTTCCCTGACGTATTTCGAGATGGGCACCCTGGCGGCCTTCTGGCTGTTTCAGCGCGCCGCGCTGGACGCGGTGGTGCTGGAGGTCGGGCTGGGTGGGCGGCTGGATGCGGTCAATCTGATCGACGCCGACCTGGCCCTGGTGACCAGTATCGGCATCGATCACGCGGAATGGCTGGGCGATAACCGTGAGTCGGTGGCCTTCGAGAAGGCCGGTATCTTTCGCGCGGGCAAGCCGGCGTTGTGCGGAGATCTCGACCCGCCGCAGACGTTGCTGCAACAGGTGGCTCTGCTGGATACGCCGTTTTTTCTGCGCGGCCGCGATTACGACCTGAGTATCGAAGGGCAGAGCTGGTCCTGGTTCGGCTTGAATGGCGAGGGCGAGGTCATGCGTCTGCAGCGCTTGCCGTTGCTCGACCTGCCGATGGAGAATGCCGCGCTGGCCTTGCAGGCTTATGCGTTGCTCGATCTGCCCTGGCAGCCCGAGCGAATCGCCAGCGCCTTGTCGCGCACCCGGGTCACCGGTCGCCTGGATCGGCGGATGCTCAATTGGCAGGGCAAGCCACTCACGTTACTGCTGGATGTTGGGCATAATCCCCACGCGGCCGAGTACTTGGCGCAGCGTTTGTCCGGCAGGCCGTTGTCGGGCAAGCGCTTCGCGGTGTTCGGCCTGCTCGCCGACAAGGACTTGGAAGGAGTGGTAGCGCCCTTGCTCGATGAGGTCGGGGATTGGGCCGTGGCGCCGCTACCGACCAGTCGCACGCGTCCCGCCGGCGAGTTGCAGGCGTATCTGCACAATCGTGGGGCGCAGGTGACGGCCCATGTCGATGTGCAGACGGCGTTGCAGGCGCAATGTGCGCGGGCGGCGGCTGGTGATGAAATACTGCTGTTCGGGTCTTTTTACTGCGTGGCCGAGGCCTTGGACTGGCTGGCCCGCCAAGCCAAGGGGGATGTGCAGGATGGCTTTGCTGGATAAAGGATTGAAGCAGCGCATTGTCGGCGCATTGGTGTTGCTGGCCTTGGCGGTGATTTTTCTGCCCATGCTGCTGTCGCGTCAAGACGAGTTGCAGCCTGTGCGGGTCGATGCTCCGGCGATGCCGCGGACGCCGGCCATGCCGCAGATTGAAGTGCAGCCGGTGAGCGTGCCTGAACCGGTGATCGTGGCGGAACCTCAGTCGTTGCCCGAGGAGTTGCAGGCCATTGCCGAGGCCCCGCCCACGCTGGAAGTTGTGCCCGCGCCCGCCCCAGAAGAACCTGAGCCGGTGGTAGCGGCCCCTGCGCCAGACAGTGCCCCGACACAGGCTCCCGTCAGTCGTCTGGATGCCAACAGCTTGCCGATCAGTTGGTCGGTGCAGTTGGCCAGTCTGTCCAGCCGCGCGGGGGCGCAGACGCTGCAGAAAACCCTGCGCAGTCAGGGTTACAACGCCTATATCCGTCACGTGGACGGGATGAATCGAGTGTTCGTCGGTCCGGTGATCGAGCGAGCCGAAGCCAATCGTTTGCGTGAGCAGTTGAACCGTCAGCACAAGCTCAGCGGCTTTGTCGTGCGCTTTCAGCCGGAGCGTAGTTAGCCGCTTGTCGCGGCATCCTGCGACCCGCGTCGTGCGCAGGGCGCCCCGCGCACGCGCTGAAAACGGTCGACGCCGTCGTGGTAAGCGGGATCATCCCGCGCGCGCTCGGAGGTTATGAAAATATCGAGCGGCGCGGTGAGAGTTTTTTCACAAGCTCTTAGCCCTGGCGTCAGTGCACAGGGTAATTTTCCGGCGGCCTGGTAATCCTTTGCTTACCCCATGCGGGGGGCTCTGTTAAAATGCAGCGCCTTTTCCGTCGGTAACCTGCATCGTGGCATTCACTTGGGTCGATTGGGCGATTATCGCCATCATCGCCGTATCGAGCTTGATCAGTTTGAGCCGTGGCTTCGTCAAGGAAGCCTTGTCCTTGCTCACCTGGATCATTGCCGGTGTGGTTGCCTGGCTGTTCGGTGGCGCGCTGTCCGAGCACCTCAGCGGCTGGATCGAAACCCCTTCGGCGCGGGTGATAGCAGCCTGCACCTTACTCTTCATCGTCACCTTGCTGGTTGGCGCGCTGGTCAATTACCTGATCGGTGAGCTGATCCGGGTCACCGGGCTTTCCGGCACCGATCGTTTGCTCGGTATGGTTTTCGGTGCCGCCCGTGGTGGCTTGCTGGTCGTGGTGCTGGTCGGGCTGCTCAGCCTGGCGCCGGTGCAGCAGGATCCGTGGTGGCGGCAGTCGACGCTGTTGCCGCATTTTTTAATGGTTGCCGACTGGTCGAAGAACCTCATTCTGGGGGTGTCCAGCCAGTGGCTTGCCAGCGGCATCAGCGCACCTGCTGAGTTGCCGTTCAAAGACGCGCTGATGCAGCATAAACTGCCTTAAACGCATTCAGAATTAGCCTGTTTCACTTCAGTAGGGGTTGCGTCACATGTGTGGCATTGTCGGTATCGTCGGTAAATCGAACGTCAATCAGGCGCTGTATGACGGCTTGACCGTCCTCCAGCACCGCGGCCAGGATGCTGCCGGTATTGTAACCAGTCACGATGGGCGGCTGTTTCTGCGCAAGGACAATGGCCTGGTGCGCGATGTCTTCCATCAGCGCCACATGCAGCGCCTGGTCGGCCATATGGGCATCGGTCATGTGCGCTATCCCACCGCTGGCAGTTCCAGTTCGGCCGAGGCGCAACCCTTCTACGTCAACTCGCCCTACGGCATCACCCTGGCGCACAACGGCAACCTGACCAACGTCGAACAGTTGGCCAAGGAAATCTACGAATCCGACCTGCGTCACGTCAACACCAACTCCGACTCGGAAGTGTTGCTCAACGTCTTCGCCCATGAACTGGCCCAGCGCGGCAAGTTGCAGCCGACCGAGGAAGACGTCTTCGCCGCGGTCAGCCAGGTGCATGAGCGCTGCATCGGCGGTTACGCGGTGGTGGCGATGATCACCGGTTACGGCATCGTCGGTTTTCGCGATCCCAATGGCATTCGTCCGATCGTCTTCGGCCAGCGTCACACCGATGAAGGCGTGGAATACATGATCGCCTCGGAAAGCGTGTCGCTGGACGTACTCGGCTTCACCCTGATTCGCGATCTGGCGCCGGGCGAGGCGGTGTACATCACCGAGGACGGCAAGTTGTCGACCCGCCAGTGCGCGAGCAATCCGCATCTCTCGCCGTGCATCTTCGAACATGTCTACCTGGCGCGTCCGGATTCGATCATGGACGGTGTCTCGGTGTACAAAGCGCGTTTGCGCATGGGCGAGAAGCTGGCCGACAAGATCCTCCGTGAGCGGCCGAACCACGATATCGACGTGGTCATTCCGATTCCCGATACCAGCCGCACCTCGGCGCTGGAGCTGGCCAATCACCTGGGCGTGAAGTTCCGCGAAGGCTTCGTCAAGAACCGCTACATCGGTCGTACCTTCATCATGCCGGGCCAGGCGGCACGCAAGAAATCGGTACGGCAGAAGCTCAACGCCATCGAGCTGGAGTTCCGCGGCAAGAACGTGATGCTGGTGGACGATTCCATCGTGCGCGGCACCACCTGCAAGCAGATCATCCAGATGGCGCGCGAAGCCGGGGCGAAGAACGTCTATTTCTGCTCGGCCGCGCCCGCAGTGCGTTTCCCCAACGTCTACGGCATCGACATGCCGAGCGCCCACGAGCTGATCGCGCATAACCGCAGCACCGAGGAGGTCGCCGAGCTGATCGGCGCCGATTGGCTGGTGTACCAGGAGCTCTCCGATCTGATCGAGGCGGTTGGTGGCGGCAAGATCAAGATCGAGCACTTCGACTGCGCGGTATTCGACGGCCAGTACATCACCGGCGATGTCGACGAGGTTTACCTGAACAAGATCGAGCAGGCGCGCAATGATGGCACCAAGGTCAAGTCCCAGGTTGGGAGCGCGATCATCGACCTGTATAACAATTGAGCTGCAAGTCACAAGCTGCAAGCGAGCAATCCGGATGTCATCCGGGCTACGGACGCGACGAGGTAGGGTATGAGCAAAGAGTGGGAAGCAGGGCGCCTGGATAGCGACCTCGATGGGGTCGGTTTCGACACCCTGGCGGTGCGCGCCGGTCAGCACCGCTCGCCTGAGGGCGAGCACAGCGAGGCGATTTACCCGACCTCCAGCTATGTGTTCCGCACCGCTGCCGATGCCGCCGCACGCTTTGCCGGTGAAGTGCCGGGGAACGTCTATTCGCGCTACACCAACCCGACGGTGCGTGCCTTCGAGGAACGCATCGCGGCGCTGGAAGGTGCCGAGCAAGCCGTCGCGACTTCGTCCGGCATGTCGGCGATCCTGGCCATGGTCATGAGCCTGTGCAGTGGCGGCGACCATGTACTGGTATCGCGCAGCGTGTTCGGCTCGACCATCAGCCTGTTCGAGAAGTACCTCAAGCGTTTCGGCGTGCAGGTCGATTATGTGCCGCTGGCCGATCTACAGGCCTGGAGCGCTGCGTTCAAGCCCAACACCAAGCTGCTGTTCGTCGAGTCGCCGTCCAATCCGCTGGCCGAACTGGTGGACATCGCGGCGCTGGCGGAAATAGCCCACGGTAAAGGCGCGCTGCTGGCGGTGGATAACTGTTTCTGCACGCCAGCACTGCAACAGCCGCTCAAGCTGGGGGCGGATATCGTCATGCATTCGGCGACCAAGTACATCGACGGTCAGGGTCGCAGCATGGGCGGGGTGGTCGCCGGCAAGGCGGAGCTGATGAAGGAGGTGGTCGGTTTTCTGCGTACCGCCGGACCGACCCTCAGTCCGTTCAATGCCTGGATCTTCCTCAAGGGCCTGGAAACCCTGCGTGTGCGCATGCAGGCGCATTGCGCCAGTTCCCAGCAGTTGGCCGAGTGGCTGGAGCAGCAGCCGGGTATCGAGCATGTCTACTATTCGGGGCTGCCCAGCCACCCGCAGCATGCGTTGGCCAAGCGTCAGCAGAGCGGCTTCGGCGCGGTGGTCAGTTTCGAAGTCAAGGGCGGCAAGGACGCGGCCTGGCGCTTTATCGACGCGACCCGGGTGATTTCGATCACCACCAACCTGGGCGATACCAAAACCACCATCGCTCATCCCGCGACCACGTCCCACGGTCGATTGACGCCGGCCGAGCGCGCCAGCGCCGGTATCCGCGACAATCTGATTCGGGTGGCCGTGGGCCTGGAGGACATCGTCGACCTCAAGGCCGATCTGGCGCGCGGGTTGGCGGCGCTCTGACAGACCGCTGCAAAAGCCGCTTTTAGCTCGTTGCCCAACCCAATGGCGCCTTCTGGCGCCATTGGGTTATCGCATTATCCGGTTGCGCCTCCGAGGTTGTCGATTTACCGCAGTTATTTATGATGGATATCGCTGCGCTCAAGCCTACGCGGCCCGCACCATCCTGCAAAAACGCTGCGGTCACCAACCCGTAGATGGCGTTGAGCGAAGCGATACCCATCAGTTTGCTGTGTTGGGAACGGCTTGGTCGCCGGCCACGGCAGGTCGTCAGCGCCAGCTGAGAATCGGCCAGCCGGCCTGTTCGGCATGCCGGCGCAGCACCGGGTCGGGGTTGACGGCATGGGGTTTGCTGACCAGTTGCAGCAGCGGCAGGTCGTTGCGCGAGTCGGAGTAGAAGTAGGCGCCATCGAGACTTTCGCCCTGTTCTTCGAGCCAGGCCTGCAGGCGCGTGACCTTGCCTTCGCGGTAGGTCAGCACACCTTGGGTGCGGCCGCTGTAAGTGCCGTGTTGCTCTTCGATGTCGATGGCCAGTACATCTTCGACTTTCAGGCGCGCGGCGATGGCGCTGACCAGGAAATGCGCCGAGGCGGAGATGATCAGAATGCGGTCGCCGGCGGCGCGGTGGTTGGCCAGGCAGCGGATGGCGTCGCTGTAGAGCAACGGCTCGATTACATCCTCGACATAGGGCTCGACAACGAAGGCGACTTCCTCGGCGCTGCGCCCGACCAGCGGCGAGAGGCTGAAGGTCATATAGTCCTCCATGGCCAGTTTGCCCTCGGCGTAGAGCGCCATCAGCTCCTGGTCTTTCTCGATAAAGCTTTCGCCGTCGACCCAGCCGAGCTTGGCCATTTCCTCGCTCCACAGGCTGGCGCAGTCGCCGTGGATCAGGGTTTCGTCGAGGTCGAAAATTGCCAGGGCCATCACGCCACCTCGCGGATCGCGGCGGCATCGATGGTCAGCGCAATGCGCTGGCCACTGCCGTGCATGTCGGTCGCCGAGCGGTTCAGTACGTCGACCAGCAACTCGACGCCGCGGGCTTCGACGCGGTAGCGGATGACGTTGCCGAGCAGGCTGTGGCTGCGGATTTGCCCCTCTATTCCGTTTGCGCCGCTTTCGCCGCCGAGTTGGATGGCCTCGGGGCGAATGGCGATGCGGCTGCCGATCGGCCGGCCGAGCAGGCGGCTGGCGGTGTCGGCGTCGAGCAGGTTGTAGTTGCCGATGAAACCGGCGGCGAAGGCATCGACAGGCGCGGTGTAGAGGGTCTCGGCGTCGCCGCTCTGGACGATCCTGCCGGCGTTCATCAGGAAGATGCGGTCGGACATCACCAGGGCTTCTTCCTGATCGTGGGTGACGAAGATGGTGGTCAGGCCGAGGTCTTGCTGGATGCTGCGGATCTGCTCGCGCAGGTGCTTGCGAATCCGTGCATCCAGCGCCGACAGCGGTTCGTCGAGCAGCAGCAGGCGTGGGCGGGTGACCAGTGAGCGGGCCAGGGCCACGCGCTGGCATTGGCCGCCGGAAAGCTGGTGCGGGTAGCGCGCGGCGAAGTCGCCGAGTTCGACCATGGCCAGGGCTTCGCACACACGTTCGGCGCTCTCTTCCTTGGCGACCTTCTGCATGCGCAGGCCGAAGGCGACGTTCTGTTGCACGGTCATATTCGGGAACAGCGCGTAGCTCTGGAACACCATGCCGATGCCACGCTTTTGCGGCGCCTGCGGCACCAGGTCTTCGCCGTCCAGCAAAATTTGCCCACCGCCCACTTCGGTCAGCCCGGCGATGCAGCGCAGCAGCGTGGATTTGCCGCAGCCCGAGGGGCCGAGCAGGGTGACGAATTCGCCTTTGCCGATCTCGCAGTGGATATCGCTGAAGATCGAGGTGGCGCCGTAGCTCTTGTGCAGGCCGCGGATGCTCAGATAACTCATGACTTGTCCTTGTTCAGGCGGTTGGCGGCCCAGGTGAAGACCAGCACGAAGAAGAAGTAGGAAATCACCAGGGCGCTGTTGAAGTGGCCGCTGCTGTTTTTCATGTTGTTGAGGTAGACCTGCAGGGTCTCGTAACGGGTGCCGACCAGCATGTTGGCGAACACGAACTCGCCGAACAGGAAGCTGAAGGAGAGGAACAGCGACACCATCAGGCCCTTGCGCAGGTTCGGCAGCACCACCAGAAACGCCGCCTTCCAGGTGCTGGCACCGAGCAGGTGGGCGGCGTCCATCAGATCGGGCAGGTTAATCGCCTGCAGGTTGTTGGTGATGGCGCGGTACATGAAGGGCAGGGCGATGGTGAAGTAGCAGCCGATCAGAATCCACGGCGTGCCGGTCATCGCCAGCGGCCCCGAGCCATACAGCTGCAACAGACCCACCGAGGACACCACCGGCGGCACGGCGAACGGCAGCAGGATCAGGATGTTCATCAGCCCGTCGAGCCTGGGGAAATGGTAATGCACGACGAACAGCAGCGGCAGGATCAACACTACCGACAGCGCCAGGGCGCCGAAGCACACCAGCAGCGACTGGCCGAAGGCATTGAGGAAGCGCTGATCGCTCCATAGCGCCAGGTACCACTTGAGGGTCAGACCGTCCGGCAGGATGCTCGCCGACCAGCTGGTCGACAGCGAATAGAGCAGGGTGCCGGCCAGCGGCGTCAGCAATATCAGAAACAGCAGCCAGACCACGATGCGGTGGTACAGCGCTGCCGGTACGCGGTCAGCGTGAGACATGGTTGCCCCTCTTCAGCAGCAGTTGATGGGCCACGGTGATCACCGCCATCAGGCCGACCAGGATCATCGCCAGGGCGCTGGCCAGGTTCGGGTCGAGGGAAATATCGCCCGAGACCAGCCCGGCGATGCGGATCGGCATCACGTTGAAGTTGCCGGTGGTCAGGTAGTACACGGTGGCGTAGGCACCGAGGGCGTTGGCCAGGAGGATGACGAAGGTGCCGAGCAGCGCCGGGGTCAGCACCGGCAGGCCGATATGCCGCCAGAAGTCCCAGGTATTGGCGCCGAGCAACGCGGCGGATTCGCGCCAATCCTCACGCAGGGCGTCGAAGGCCGGGTAGAGCAGCAGCACGCCGAGGGGGATCTGGAAGTAGGTGTAGAGCACGATCAGGCCGTTTTTCGAATAGAGGTTGAAACTCTCGATCAGGCCGACCTTGATCAGCAGCAGGGTCAGCGCGCCGTTGAAACCGAGCAGGATGATAAAGGCGAAGGCCAGCGGCACCCCGGCGAAGTTGCTGGTCATGTTGGAGAAGGCCATGACGAAATCGCGCAGTTTGGAATCGACCTGATGCAGCGAATAGCTGCCGAGAATCGCGATGCTCATGCCGAACAGGCTCGACCAGAAGGCAATCTGCAGGCTGTGCTTGATCGCCTGCAGGTAGAACTTGGAGCCGAATATCTTGGCGAAATTGGCCAGGCCCCAACCCTCGGCGCTGTTCAGGCTGTTGATCGCCACCCACACCAGCGGCGCGATCTGGAACAGCACGAAGAACAGGGCGAAGGGCAGCAGGCACAGCGCCGCCAGCCATTTACCCTTGAGCTGCGGCGACAGCCGTGCCCGTGGCGTGGCTATCGGTTGCGCGTCGCCGGGTAGCTTGGCGCTTTGTTCGAGTGGCGCGCTCATTTCAGTAGTTCTCTGCAAACGGGTTTGTCGTGGGGCACGCCGAGCAACTCGCAGACGGTGCCGCACAGCTCGGTCTGCCTGGGCTGGGCATCACCGCTCAGGCTGAAGGCCGAGCCCAGCACGAACAGCGGCACTTCACGCTCCTCACGCAGCAGGCCGTTGTGCGAGCGGTCGTTGTTCATGCCGTGGTCGGCGGTGACCAGCACCTGGTAGCCGGCATCCAGCCAGCCTTGCAGGTAGTCGGCGAGCAGCACGTCGGCACCACGCGCGCTGTTGCGATATTGCGCGCTGTCGAGGCCGTGCTTGTGGCCGGCGTCGTCGATGTTCATCGGGTGAACCAGCAGGAAATTCGGGCTGTGGCGCAGGCGCAGACTTTCCGCGTCGGCGAACAGGTGGGAGTCGGGGTAGTGATCGGCGTAGTAGAAATGCCCATGCTGGATCGGCAGTTCGCGGTCATCGGTATGGCGGTCGCGGGCGGCCTCGAAAGGCGCGCGGTTATACAGCTCGCTGACCCAGTGATAGGCTGCGGCGGCAGTGCAGAGGCCGGCGTCGCGGGCGTAATGAAAGATGCTGCGCTGGTTGGACAGGCGCACCACCTGGTTATGCACCACACCGCTGTCTATGGGCCGGGTGCCGGTGAGGATGCATTCGTACAGCGGACGGGACAGCGACGGCAGCTCGCATTCGAGCTTGTACAGCGCCGCGCGCTCGGCGCCGCAGTAGGCCTGCAGATGCCCCAGCGCATGCCGGGCCACCTCGTAGTTCAGGCCATCCAGTACCACCAGGATGACGTTGTGCATGCGCTACATGTTCCTTGCATTGCGAAATAGCGGGGGGTAGCCCGGATAAGCCTTGGCGCAATCCGGGAAGGCTGCAAGAGCCCCCCGGATTGCATCCAGGCTACGGGTGGATCTCGCTGTTACTCCATATTGATGATGACGTTCTCCTGCCATTGCTGCGGCAGGGCCTTGGAGGTGGCTTCCCAGGCGGCGGCGTCCTTGATCGGCTGGACCTTGGCGTACTGCGCGTTGGGCAGCAGCTTGGCCTGCACCTCGGCCGGCAGGGTCAGGTGCTCGGCGCGGATCGGTCGGGCGTTGCCCTTGGCCAGGTTGATCTGTCCGGCGTCGCTGAAGATGTACTCGCGCGCCAGTTTGGCGGCGTTGGGGTTCTTCGCGTACTTGTTGATGATGGTGGTGTAGCCGGAGATCACCGAACCGTCGGAGGGGATCAGCACTTCGAAGCGGTTCGGATCGATCTGGTCGCGGTAGCTGAGGCCGTTGAAGTCCCAGACCACGCCGACTTCCACTTCGCCTTTTTCCAGGGTCTGGATGGTCGGGTTGGCCAGCGACAGGCGGCCCTGTTCGGCGATAGCGGCGAAGTAGTCCAGGCCCGGCTGGATATTCGTCTCGTCGCCGCCGTTGGCGATGGCCGCCGCCAGTACGCCGTTGACCGCCTGCGCCGCGGCGCTGACATCGCCGATGGCGACGCGGTACTTGCCGGTTTTCAGGTCGGCCCAGCTTTTGGGCACATCCTTGACCAGCTGCTTGTTGACAATAAAGGCGATGGAGCCGGTGTAGGCGAGCATCCAGTGGCCGTCGGCGTCCTTGGCCCAACTCGGGATCTGCTCCCAGGTGCTTGGTTTGTAGGCCTGGGTCACACCCTGCTGCACGGCGATAGGGCCGAAGGCGGCGCCGACGTCACCGATATCGGCGCTGGCATTGTCTTTCTCGGCGGCGAATTTGGCGATTTCCTGGGCCGAGCTCATGTCGGTGTCCATGTGCTTGAGGTCGTAGAGCTTCTCCAGATCGACCCAGGTGTCCTTCCAGTTGGCCCAGCTGTCCGGCATGCCCACGCTGTTCACCGCGCCTTCGGCCCGCGCGGCTTTTTCCAGCGCCGTTAAATCCATTGCGCCCGCCATGGCGGAAGCCGCCAGGGCGATGGTCGAACCTATCAATGAAGCCAGCAGTCGTCTTTTCATCGAAAACTCCGTTACGGTGAGGGTTGGTCTAGATCAGCAAGAGCCCGACCAATCTAAGCCATCGGCATGACGTTTTTATGTCGTCTCGCGCCTGCGCCTCGCTTTTGCGCCCGGGCAGACTGAACATACCCAGCGTAGACTACGGTTAGCGCCAAGCAACGCCGGAAAGGCCATGAAGCCAGTGGCTGCCTGTCGAGAACTGTCATCTGTCGGTCATCCAGATTGCTTAGGATCGCCACAAAGCGCGTGCTAGCGGCCTCGGTTGAGCATATTCATCAATGTGGACTAGTCCAGTAGAGGGTCACCAATGGGCGACACAGCGCCTCGGGCGGTAACTGCCATTTGCCGAGCTTTGCAAGAACAGATCGAGCACGGCTTATTGCCATCGGGCAGCCAACTGCCCGCCGAGCGCAAGCTCAGCGAAGTCTTCGATACCACCCGCATCACGTTGCGCGAGGCCCTCGGTCAGCTGGAGGCCCAGGGGCTGATCTACCGCGAGGAGCGCCGCGGCTGGTTCGTCTCACCGGCGCGGATCACCTACAACCCGCTGGTGCGCTCGCACTTCCATGCGATGGTCGGTGAACAGGGGCGGGTGCCGGCGACCGAAGTATTGAGCGCGCGGCTGATGCCGGCCAGCGCGGAAATCTGCCAGATACTGTCGCTGCCGGCGTTATCGAGCGTTTACCAGATCCGCCGTGCGCGACGCATCGACGGGCGCCTGGTGTTGTACGTCGAGCATTACCTGAATCCTGCCTACTTTCCCGGCATCCTCGATTTCGACCTGACCCTGTCGCTGACCGAGCTGTATGCCAGCGAATACGCCATCCATTACGGCCGCGTACGTTTCGATATGGTGCCTACCGCGCTGCACAACGAAGCGGCAGCGGCCCTGAAAGTCGCGGTCGGTAGCCCGGCGCTGCGCATCGTGCGGGTCAACCGCGACCAGCACGGCCGCATCATCGATTGTGACCTGGAGTTCTGGCGCCACGACGCCCTGCACGTCAGCGTCGAGGTGCCGGAGTGATCCGGTTATACCGCAACCCGCTGTTGCACCTGCACCGAGAACTCCAGGGTCTGCCCATCCAGCGGCACCCGTAACTGCTTGCCAAGGCCCTGTTTCTCGGCCGCTTGCAACAGCCCGGCGCGGGTTGTCGGGCAATGGTCGAGGGCTTCCAGGTGGTTGGCGATGACGATGCCCTTGCTCAGTTGCAGCGCCGCGAGGATGTCCGCCTGGCCCATGATGATCTCGCCGCCGAGATCAAAACACGCCCCGCCTGCCGGCAGCACGCTGACCGCCGGTGCCAGTTCGGTCAGGCATTGGCGCACCTTGGCGGTGAGCAGGGTGTCGCCGGCCAGATAGAGGCTGGGTTCCCCGGGGATCTGGATGAAGTAACCGTATCCGTGGGCCATCAGACGGCCGATCCAGCCCTCGCCATGCAGGCAGGGGATCGCCTGGATGCTGCCGTTGAAGAAGGCGCCAGGCAGTACCTGCACATTCAGCCGGCGTTTGCGCAGGTAGTCCGCATCCTCGGCCATGCACAGCACGGGGATATCGCCGGCACGTAGCCAGTGAATGGCGGCGCGGTCGAGGTGGTCGAAATGGCCTTTCTGACAATGGGTGATCAGGCAGTGGGTCACGCCTTGCAGGTGTTCGTTGCTATTGTCCGGCAGTTCGACCAGCGGGTTGCGCCGACGCCGGGCGAGGTACTTGAGCGTTGGCAGTTGGCCCTTGGCGGCCAGCATGGGGTCGACCAGCAGGCGCACCTCGCCGAACTCGATGATCAGGGTGGCATTACGCAGTTGAGTGATTTTCATGGTGACCTCCGGCATAGGAGTGGCCATTGTAAAAATCGCGGCGCGAGATAAAGATGGCGAGGATTGCCATAAAGCGGACATTTCATGCCTATTCAGAAGATCGGCCTGTTGCTGTACCCCGGTTGCATGCCTGCGGGCCTGTTCGCCTTCGCCGACCTGCTGGTGGCCGCCAATCGGCGCGTTGGCCAGACGCGTTTTCAACTGTGCTGGGTGGGGCTCGATAGCCAGCCGGTGGATTGCGCCCAGGGCATGCGCTTGCAGCCGCAAAGCAACCTGGCAGAGGCGGCTTGCTCTGCGGTACTGATCCCCGGGCTCTGGGCGGATTCGCAGGCCAGGATCGTGCGGACGCTGGAAGCCAATAGCGGCTTGATTCGCGCCCTCGCTCAGTTACCGCGCACCACACAACTGTGGAGCTACTGCACCGGCGTATGCCTGTTGGCGCAAAGCGGGCGCTTGAATGGCGAACCCGCGACTGCCACCTGGTGGCTAGCGCCGAGCCTGCAACAGCAGTTTCCCAAAGTGGCGTGGCAGTTCGAGCGGTCCCAGGTCGTCAATCGCCTGAGCATCACGGCATCCGGCGTCAGCGGTTACTTGCCGATTGCCCGCGCGCTGATAGAGCAGCAGATGGGCGAGGCGATCTATCGCGATATCGCCAGGCTGATGGTGTTGCCGCGCCCCGAGCCCGCCACCTCGGTGTTGCGCAGCGTCGATTTGATGGAGAACGCCGACCCCTTGTTACGCCGGTTGCACCTGTTGGTGGAGCGCTTGCCGGCGCAGCAGCTGAGCGTGCAGCGGCTCGCCGACGAACTCACGGTTTCCGCACGCACGCTGGCGCGCAAAGTCCAGACGCTGACGGGCAATGCGGTGTCGGATCAGGTGCGCCTGATCAAGCTTAATCAGGCTGGGGAGCGGCTGATCGTGACGAGCGAGTCGATCAGCCGCATCAGCGATGAACTGGGCTACAGCGATGAATCCAGTTTCCGCCGGACCTTCAAACAGGTCACCGGGATGACCCCGGCGGCCTATCGGCAGCAGTTCAAACACTAGGCGCAGGCGGGTCTACAAATTCAGAGCCTGTTCAGCGCCTGCCGCAGCCAGCCGAAGCGTACATGTTCCTGCTCGAGGCGCAGGCGTTCGCCGAGGCGGTCTTCGCGCAGTTCGCGGTAGAGCGCCTGCTCGGCATCGGTCAGGCGGCCGAGGTTGGCGTTACAGCGCTTGTCGGCCGGTTCCTGGCCCCAGAGCGTCTGGTGTTCCAGCAGGGTGTCGCGATCCATCAACAGCGAGTTGGCCTGCGGCAGGTGCGCGCGCAGGCGGTCGAGGATGGCGAAACCGTGGGTGTCGATATCGCCCCAGTAATGCAGCGGCTGCTGGTGCAGCCAGGGGATTTCGCCGAGGCGTTCCAGGGCGTAGCCCTGACCGAGAATCACCAGCGCCCGTTCGTGGGCGGGAAAGGCCAGGGCGTTGGTTTCGTTCTCGGTGACGAACACCCGCGCAAGATCCAGCTCGAGCCAGGCGATCTGCTCGACCGGCGCGCTGAGATCCTGCAGGCCGCTGATTGCAAGACCCGGATCGAGAATGCGCAGGCGCACCAGCAGCGGCTTGTCGCGCAGCCCGTAGCGCCGGGAAAAACCGCGCACGCCGCGGGCCTCGGCATCCAGCACCTCGGCCTGCAATACCATGTCGAGCAACTCGCCGAGCAGACCGCGGCGCTGCTCGATAAATTTGCTGTCCACCCCGGCGATATCCAGCTGGCGCAGGTAAATACCGGAATGCGGATGCGCGCGGAACCAGTCCAGCACCGCTAGCACCTTGGCCCAGTGCTCGGCCTGTTCCAGGGCGCGCAGCGGATAGCGCGCCAGCCAGTCGTGCAGCTCGGGGAAACCGGCCAGGGTCTGCCGGCTCAACTGGGCGAAGCGCTCGGCCTCGCGGCGCTTGCCGAGCAGCGCCAGGGCGGCGTCCAGGCTATCGAGGTGGGCACCGCCGGGCACCTGGTTGCGACCGAGCTGGCGATGGTTGATTTCCAGCCAATCCAGACGGTAATGGCCTTCGCCCTCCTGCAACTGACGAATCCACTGGCGCACCTCGTCGAAACGCTCGGCCAGCGCCTTGCTGTCCGGGCGCTTGAAGCGCAGGGCCAGGGGGAACAGCGGCTCGCCGACCAGTTGCGCGCGCAGCAGCACGCCCTGATCCCACAGGCGTTGCACTTGGGCACGGAGGTCGGCGGGGCTGGTCCAGGTCATGGCTGCAGGCGGCATCCGCTATTTGTAGGAGCCAGCTTGCTGCGGTTCGGCGTCCCGGCGATCGGTGGATCAAAAACATCGCCAGCAAGGACTAGGCGTCCCCCATGGCTCCTACAGGGCGACTCACTGTCCAGTTTCATTGCTGCGCTGCTCCTTCTCCCGCCGATATTCCTCGATGCTCAGGCAGCGCAGCATGGATTCGCGGCCCTGATCGTTGTGCACGAAGCCGACGCTGGCGACATAGGGTTCGATGATGTGGATCTTCTGCAACGGGGTGACGATCAGCAGTTGCAGGTTGAGCTTCTTGAACAGTTCCAGGCCGTAGCGGGCGGATTCGTCGGAGCCGCGGCCGAAGGCTTCGTCGATGACCACGAAGCGGAACGAGCGCGAGCGGGTGGCGCCCCATTCCAGGCCGAACTGGTAGGCCAGGCTGGCGGCCAGTACGGTGTAGGCGAGTTTTTCCTTCTGCCCGCCGGATTTGCCGCCCGAGTCGCTGTAGTGCTCGTGCTCGCTGTTGTCCTCGCGCCAGCGCTCGGATGCGGAGAAAACGAACCAGTTGCGTACATCGCAAACCTTGGCGGTCCAGCGTTTGTCCAAGTCGCTTGAGCCCTCGCGGCCACGGAAGCGTTCGATGATGCGGCGTACTTCGAGAAACTTGCTCTCGGCGTACTGCTCGTCCTCGCTGCCGCTCAAGCTGCCCTCGGTGCAGGCGCGCAGGCTGGTGCGGAATTCGTTGATCTCGGGGTCGCCGTTGTTTTCCGCTTCCAACTGGATCAGCCGGCCGGGGTTGTAGTCGATCTCGCGCAGGGACAGGTTGATGCTGTCGATGCGCTCGCGGATGTCGTGCTGTTCGCGGCCCAGCTGGTTCTGGAAGTTGGCCACCTCGCGGATGGTGTTCTCGTTGAGCAGGGCCTTGAAGCGTTGTTCATACTGCGGCAGGCCGTCCTGCTCGAGGCTGTCGAGCATGGCCCGGTAGTCGTTAGCGGCGGCCACGCTGGCGTCGACTTCGCGGGTTTCCAGGGGGTAGGCGTTGCGGTAGTCGCTCATCGCCTGGGTGATCTTCTCGACCAGACGCTTGAGTTTTTTGTCTTCGGCGTCGAAGCGTGCCTGCAGCCACTTGCGCATCTCTGTTTCGCGGTTGTCGCAGGCTTCCACCGTCAGGCTGTGTTCGCCCAGGGCCTCGTCGCGCAGCTCGGACAATTGCGCGAACAAGGCGAGCTGGCCGGGTTCGGCGGCGTCCAGACGCTGGCGGCATTCGTCGAGCTGGGTCTGGGCGGTTTCGCGTTTCTGCTCGCAGCGGGCCAGTTCGCGATTCTTCTCGTCGTACTGTTCCAGCCATTGCCGCAGTTCGCTTTCCAGGGCGCGCAACTGTTGTTGCAGGGTGCGCAGGGTATCGGATTCGGCCTCGAGCTGGCGGCGCTCCTGCTCCAGACGTTCGATCTCCAGCAGCAGCGGGCGCCAGTCGAGTTCCTGGAAGTGCTGGAAGGTGGAGAGCTTGTCGAGGTTGCCGATGCGGCCATCCAGAACCTTTTGCTGGCCCTGCAGGCGGGCGATTTCGGCACCTATGTCCTGCAGGCGGCTCTGTAGATCGCTGGCCTGCTTGTCCAGGGCGGCGATCTTCTCCTGGTTGCTCCAGCCGAGCACGTAGCGGCTGCGGTCGTCGAGGCGAGTGCGGTCGTCCTTTTCGTGGCGTTCCTGGCCGGCCTTGATCTGGCCGTTGCGGCTAACGGCTTTTTCTTCGCGGCGGAATTGCTCCAGGGAGTCACAGCAGGCGTAGTCGAAGCGCCGCGCCAGCTCGCCTTCGAGCCAGTCGTAGAACGGCGAGTCAGGGCGTAGCGAGAGCTTGCGCACCAGCGAATCGGGGTGCAGTTCGGGCAGGTCCTGGGCGCGCCGCTGGCGCACGCGGAAATACACCAGGCGCTGGCCCAGATGGGTGTCTTCCACCCATTGCGCGACCTGGGCGTAGTGGCTGTCGGGCACCAGCAGCGACAGGCCGAAGTTGTGCAGCAGGCGTTCGGCCACGCCCTGCCAGTCGCGTGCGTCTTCGTGAACCTGGATCAGCTCGCCGGCGAACGGCAGCTCGTCCTCGTCCAGGTGCAGCGCCGCGCACAGGCGCTGGCGGATTTCCAGGATGCGCGCCGGGATGTTCGAGCGGCGGCCGCGCAGCGAGGCCAGTTCCTCGTGCAGTTCCTGGTGCTGCTGGCGCAGGCGGTGGAACTGCACCGAACTTTCGGTCTCGCCGTTCTTCGCCTGGTCGCGCGCTTGCAGGCTGTCTTCGCGGGCGCCAGGCAGAGCCTGCAGGTTAGCCAGAAAGGGCTCGGCCGACAGCGCCTGCGGCATCTCCAGGGCACGGGCCAATTGGTCGTACTGCTCGGCGCGGCTCTGCCGGCGTTGTTGCTCGGCGCTCTTGGTGTGGATCTCGGTCTTGATCGCGGCCAGGCGGTCGCCGCCGTTCTGGGCAATGGCGCGGTTCAGCTCGTCGCGCCGCGCCTGGCCCTGTTCGCGGCGCTCGCTGAGGGCGCGGCGTTGCTCGCCGAGGCGGGCGCCGTCCTGCTCCAGGTTGCTCAGGCGCTTGCCGAGCAACTCGCCCTTGAGCTGGGCGAACCAGGGCGACAGCGCCTCGCGACAGGCGGTGAAGTGCTCGGCCTCGGCAACGATCGTGGCGTGGCGCTTGCAGTCCTCGTGCAGCGGGCGTAGCCGGGCGATCTGATCCTTGGCCTTGAGCACCGCCTCGTGGGCGCGGTTGAGGTCGTCGAAGTGGTTGATCAGCGCGCCGATGCGCGCCTGCATCGGCAGCTCTTCGAGCATGTGCTCGCGGACGAAATCGGTCAGGTTGCCCACCGATTTCATCGACACGGTCTGGCTGAACAGCTCCAGGGCCTGCTCGTTGTCGATGCCGAAGCGGCGGCGGAAGGCCGCGCCATAGGCGGAAAAACTTTCCTCGAGAAGCACATTGGGCAACTCGCGCAGGCGCTTGCGCAGGGCCGAGAGGTCACTGCCGAAGTTGGCGAAATGCTCGGTGATCGACAGCGCGCGGTCGGCCACCAGATAGAAGCGCGCCGGTTGGCCGCGGTTCTCGGTCAGCCAGAACACCTGGGCCAGGGTCACATGCTGGTCGAAGCCCTCGTTGTAGAAGTGGCCGAGGATCACCGAGTAGCTGTTGTGGTCGCGCAACGCCACCGGCTTGGCACTGAGGCCGCTGTCGCTGCGTTCCGATTTGTAGTGGCCGAGCACATAGGAACGCAGGCTGCGTTCCTTGGCCTCTGCGCCGGCGGCCTTGTTGTAGGCGATCTTCTGCGCCGGCACCAGCAGGGTGGTGACGGCGTCGACCAGGGTCGATTTGCCGGAGCCGATGTCGCCGGTCAGCAGGGCGTTGTCGCCGCCGGCCGGGAAGCGCCAGACGCGCTGGTGGAAGGTGCCCCAGTTGTAGACCTCGAAGGAATGCAGGCGAAAGCCGGCGCGTTCGTCGCTGCTGGAAAAATCCAGCAGTTGCAGGGTTTCCGGGGTGGTCATGGGTTCACCTGGTCGGCGGCCGGTGCGGCGCCGTTTTGCGTGGCATTGGTTTGCTCGGAGTAATCGCGCAGGCGCTGGTCGAATTCGTTTAGCCATTGGGCGTCGACATAGGCTTTGAGGATGCGCCGCACCTCGAACTGCTCGTCCTTGCCGCGCAGGCGTCGCAGGAAGCCGAATTCCACCACCTTGGCGATATGCGTGTCTATGCGGTCGGCCAGTTTGGCCTCGTTGCTGCCTTCGACGAGGAACAGCCGCAGCAGGTCGGCAATCTGCTCGCGGGAAAGAATCAAGCGGGCCTCGCCACTGCTGGCGTCGAATTCGGCCAGACGCTTGCGCAGCAGGGCCAGCAGCAGGCTCACCGGATAGCTGAGCTGGCGGCGGGCGATCAGCCGTGGCAGGGCGACCTGGCCCGGCACTGCTTCGTCCTCTTCCTGGTGCTGGCGCAGGTAGGCATAGCCTTCGGCCTCGTCGAGGATCAGTTGCAGGCCGAGCACGCCGAGGTAGTCGCGCACCCGGCTCTGCAGGTCGAGCAGGCTCTGCCACAGGGCCGGATCGTCTTCCTGGTAGAGCACGCCCTTGAACAGGGCGATCAGCGGCAGGGACAGGGCGGAATCGGGGGCGTCGGACATGGGCTTCTCTAGCTAACGGCTGTGCTGTTCAAGGGGCAGAGCTCTGCGGTCTTCCTGCAGAGGGGCGGGTTGGTCATTAGGAGTCATCCTCCATGGACGTACCATCATTCCCTGCCAACTCGCGCTCGATCTGCTCGATGCTGGGCAAGCTGGTTTGCAATTCAGCAGGCAGGGATTCGACCAATTGATATTCGGCTACGCCGATGGGTCTGGCGTTATCGCGCAGGGCGTATTCGGCCACCACCTTGTTTTTGCTCTTGCACAGCAGCAGGCCGATGGTCGGGCCGTCTTGCGGATGCTTGAACTGGGCATCCATTGCGGTGAGGTAAAAACTCAACTGGCCCAAGTGCTCGGGCTTGAACTTGCCAGTCTTGAGTTCGATCACCACGTAACAGCGCAACTTGAGGTGATAGAACAGCAGGTCGATAAAGAACTCGTCGCCACCTACATCCAGCAGCACCTGCCGTCCAACGAACGCAAAGCCTGCGCCCAACTCCAACAGAAACTCGGTGACGTGTTTGACCAGGGCGTGCTCGATCTCACGCTCCTGCGCCTCATCGCTAAGGCCTAGGAAGTCGAAGCGGTAAGGGTCTTTCAGCGACTCGCGGGCCAGGTCGGACTGGGGTTTCGGCAAGTTGACATCGAAGTTAGTGACTGCCGTGCCACTTCGCTCAAGCAGGCGGGTTTCAATGTGGATATTCAGCACATTGCGCGACCAGTTGTGCTCGATGGCCTTGGCGGCATACCAGCGGCGCTCTATCGCGGTGTTTAACCTGTCCAGCAAGACCAGATTGTGCCCCCAGGGCAATTGTGCAACAGCCTGTTGCACAAATTCGGCCTCCGGCCAGGCTTCGGCGAAGGCACGCATATATTTAAGGTTGCGCGGGGAAAATCCTTTCATATCGGGAAACGCGGCACGCAAGTCATGGGCCAGCCGTTCGATCACCTTGGCGCCCCAGCCCTGTTGTGCCTGCCGGGTCAAAATATCCTTGCCGATCTGCCAGTAGAGCAGCACCAGTTCGCGGTTCACCGCCAGCGTGGCGCGCTGCTGAGCATTGTGGATGCGGCCTTTAAGGTCGGCCAGCCAATCGCCGTAGCCTTCGGGTGGCGCGGTCAGGCTAACAGGGGGGGCGCTCATGGCTTTTCCTTCGTGGTGTTTTCGGCGGCTCTAATCAGGGACATTCCGGCAGTCCAAACTAACGGCTGAAGACGATCAGGGGAATGGCGGCGCGGCGCTGGATGCCCTGGGCGTCGCGCCAGGTGATCAGTTGCGTCTGGCCATCATCGAA
This sequence comes from Pseudomonas sp., assembly GCF_041601375.1. Lineage (GTDB taxonomy): Bacteria > Pseudomonadota > Gammaproteobacteria > Pseudomonadales > Pseudomonadaceae > Aquipseudomonas. Next base: position 23,574 of record NZ_JBFIIG010000016.1, read on the forward strand.
GGCGCTGTGTTTGTCGTTGGCTGCCAGTTCCAGGTAGGCGACCAGCTCGGTCAGGCCCTGTTGCAGCGGGTGGCGTTGCAGCAGTTCGCCGAGGTTGATCCGCGTCTCGCTCTGCAAGGCGCGGCGGATCTGCCCGAGTAGGCGCGCCTTGTCGATCTGCACCTGGTCGAACAGGGCGTCGTGGTCGCCTTCGGGTTCGCCTTCGAGGAGTATCTGTTGCTCGATCCGCGGCTTCAGCGGCGGGCTGTACAGCGGCCGGTCCAGGGCCAGATTGAGTTCGGGAACGGCGGCGTCAAGGCTCAACGGCAGCTCGCTCGGCGGGCGTTCGCGCAGTTGCAGGGCCTGGCCTTCGATGTCGCGCAGCAGGCGCATGATCCGCCGGTTTTCCAGCCAGGCCTGGTCGTCCAGGTAGCGGCGCAGCTGCTCGGACAGGCGCGCCACTGTGCGCTGCGCGGTTTCCCCGGCTTCCAGCCAGTCGTAGTGCATGCGCAGCAAGCGCCGATCCGGCTCCAGGCTCTGCACCGGGGCCAGGGCGAAGACCTGCTGCAGCAGCTCGGAGAGTTCCTCCTGGCGCGCCGGCGACATCAAAAAATCCCAGAAGGCGCGGAAACTGCGGCCCTGGTCGGAGTCGGCGATGGCCTCGTGTTCGCCGAAGATTTCGCCGATCAGCTCGCCCTTGCTGCCTTCCCAGGTGGCGATGCGTTCGCGCACGGCGCGGTCGAGGTCGCGGAAGTTCTGCTCCACCTCGCGAAAGTCCGCCAGCAGGCTGCGGGCGCTGGCGGCGACTTCGAGAAAGCGTTCCTTGACCCGGGTCTCGTCCATCAGCTCGAGCTGGCCGGCACGGATCTGGGCGATCTCCCGGTCGATGCCGGCCTTGCGCTTTTCCAGCTCATGGATGCGTGTTTCGGGGTCGGTTTCGCTGCCCTCGACCATCTGCTTGAGCAGCTCGAAGATGGTCAGCAGGCGCGATTCGGTGCCGACGAACTGGCGCTTGCTCAGGCTGGCCAGCCATTCGATGGCCTTCTCGCTGGCGGCGCTCAGTTCGAAGTGCGCCTCGTCGCCGCTGGCCGGGTAGTACTTGCGCAGCCAGCCGTTGGCATTGTCCGCCCACTCATCGAGATAGGCCGCAGCCGCCCGCGGAAAGGCCTCCTCGCCCTGGGTCTGGCGCAGGGCATAGAGGTGATCCTCCAGGCGTGAGGCCAGGCTGTGCTGATCGAGGCTGCGCAGGTTGGGCACGCGGAAGGTGCGCTCGAGGAAACTGACGATCAGCGGCGCATGGGGCGAACAGAGCAGGCGCCAGGCCGGGTGGTGCTGGCGCAGGCTGGCGAGCTGCTGGTAGTCCATCAGGGCAACTCGGCGCTGGCATAAAACGCGCTCAACACCTTGACCAGATGCGCCAGATCGTGGCTGCCGGCCAGTTCGCGGATCGAGTGCATGGCGAAGGTCGGCAGGCCGATATCCACGGTGCGCACGCCGAGCTGGCTGGCGGTGATCGGGCCGATGGTCGAGCCGCACCCCATGTCGCTGCGGGTGACGAAGCTCTGCACCGGCACCTCGTTTTCCAGGCACAGGTGGCGGAAGAAGCCGGCGGTTTCGCTGCTGGTGGCGTAGCGCTGGTTGCTGTTGATCTTGATCACCGGGCCGGCGTTGAGCTTGGGGCCGTGGTTGTCGTCGTGCTTGTCCGGGTAGTTGGGGTGCACGGCGTGGGCGTTGTCGGCGGAGACCAGCAGCGAGCGTTGGATGGTCCGCACGAAACCGTCGCCTTCCGGCAGCACGCGGCGCAGCACCTGTTCGAGCATCGGCCCGTCGGCGCCACAGGCCGAGCTGGAGCCGACTTCCTCGTGGTCGTTGCACACCAGTACGCAGCTTTCCGCGTCCGGCGCGGCGAGCAGCGCCTGCAGCCCGGCGTAACAGGACAGCAGGTTATCCAGGCGCGCGCCGGCGATGAAGTCGCCGTTCAGGCCGATCACCGCCGCGGCCTGGGTGTCGTAGAAACTCAGCTCGAAGTCGAGCACCGCGTCGGCATTGAAGTCGTGTTCGCGGGCCAGTTGCTCGGCCAGCAGCGCGCGGAAATCGGCGGCCTCGCTGCCGGCGAGCTGGGCGAGGATCGGCGGCAGTTCGTTCTGCGCATTGATCGGCCAGCCCTGATTGGCCTCGCGGTTGAGGTGAATCGCCAGGTTGGGGATCACCGCGATCGGCAGCTGGAAATCGATCAGCTGGCTTTCCACCTTGGCGTCACGGCGGTAGGTCACCCGTCCGGCCAGCGACAGGTCGCGGTCGAACCAGGGGGTGAACAGGGCGCCGCCGTAGACTTCCACGCCGAGCTGGAAGAAGCCCTGGCGCTGCAGCTCCGGCTGCGGCTTGACCCGCAGGCAGGGACTGTCGGTATGGGCTCCGACCAGGCGCAGGCCACCTTCCAGCGGCGAACGCTGGCCCAGCTTGAAGGCGATCAGCGAGGAGTCGTTACGGGTCACGTAGTAACGGCCGCCGACGGCGGTATGCCAGGGCGCGCGCTCGTCGAGCTGTTGAAAACCGGCGGCTTCGAGGCGCTGGGCCAGGCTGGCGGTGGCATGGAAGGGGGTGGGCGAGGCCTTGAGAAAATCGATCAGGCCTTGGTTGAGTTCTTCGCGCATGGGGCACTCCTGGCGGCAATGCCCGGAGTTTATCGGAATTGGCCGGCGCATTGGGCGCAGGCCGCGTAACGGATCAGGCCGGGATGGCGACCAGGCTGAGCAGGTGACCGTCGAACTCGACGAACTGGCCATCCAGTTCGCTGCCCGCCGGCCAGTCGCCGCTCAGCTCGATCAGCAGGCGCAGGCGCGCGCTGCCATCGGCGTGGCAGCTCAGCAGTTCGGCGTCCTGGAAGTAAAAACGGCGCAGGACCTGGGGGTAGAGCGCCTTGAACAGGCTTTCCTTGAACGAGAAGCTCAGGCTGATGCGCCAGGCCCGTTGCTCGGCTCTCAGACCCTGCAACTGCTGCAATTCGCCGGGGGTGAGGATTTCTCCGGCCAGGCGTTCGGCGCGCGCTGGCGCCAGCCTGCGCTCCACATCGAGGCCGAGGCCGCGCCAGGCGCTGGCGTGCGCCACCATGGCCCCGGCCCAGCCGCTGCCGTGGGTGATCGAGCCGCTGACCTCGGCGGGCCACTGTGGCGCACGGTCGGCACCGATCGCCGGCACCGCGGCCGTGCCGGTCACCCGGCGCAGGGCTTCGCGCGCACACAGGCGGCCGGCGAGGTATTCGGTCTGGCGTTTGGCCACGCCGTTGACGACGGTGATGCCGCAGCGCTCGAAGTCCCCGGTGGCGAGTCGTGCGGGGTCGAACTGGGTGCTGATCAGTTGCGTGCCGGGCAGCGCCCGGGGCAGCGGCCAGTGATCGCTCAGTGCGGTGCAGCAGGGGGGCAGGTAGAGGTCGCTCATCCCGGCATTCTGCCGCTTGCCGTGGCGGCCTGCCAGCAGCAGGTGCGGTTACATTTCTTTGCACAGCGACAACAAAGCTAAACCCATGGGCCTGTGGATTCTTGTCAGACTGGCGGCTGCGTTGCTTCGGGAGCGCAGGTGAGGTGGTTGTTGCACGTGGTGCGAGCCGGGTGCGACTTTTCTCTGAGAATGAGTACGGGAGCCCGATTGGGCTCCCGTTTTTTTTAGTGCCCGCGACAAACTGTCATCTTGTGTTCATCTGTCCTCTTTAGCTTGATTGGCATGTGCATTTGTCGGCCACAGCATCAAGCGGGAGGAACCAGTAATGGATGACTATCAAGAAGAGCTGCTCGAATCGCGCGCCTTTGATCAGGACGACGCCGAACCGGTTGAAGACGCCACCGAGATTTGAATCGCGCTCGCCTGTCACCGGCCGTTAGCCGGCCTGGCGCTGGGCGCGGCGGAATTCGCCCGGGGTCTGCTGGTTCCAGCGTTTGAAGGCGCGCTGGAAGGCCTCGGCCGAAGCGAAGCCGAGCAGGTAGGCGATTTCGCCGAAGGCCAGTTCGGTGTCGCGGATATAGGCCATGGCCAGGTCGCGGCGGGTTTCGTTGAGGATGCTGCGGAACTGCGTGCCTTCCTCGGCCAGCTTGCGCCGCAGGGTCCAGGTCGGCAGCTGCAGGCGCGCGGCGACTTCCTGCAGGTCGGGCTCGCGGCCGTGCAGCAGCGGCCCGAGCATGCGGGTGATGCGCTCGCGCAGGCTGCGGGTGCGGGTCAGCAGCTCGAGTTCACGTTCGCAGATTGCCAGCAGCTGGTGCCAGGTGCTCGGGCAGTGTTCGGGGTTGCGCAGGTTGAGCGTGCTCTGCTGCAGGCGCAGTTGATTGTGTTTGGCAGCAAATTCCACGGGGCAGTCGAACAGCTCGCCGTACTGCGCGCCGTAAGCGGGCGCGGGAAACTCGATCTGGATTTTTTCCACGCTCAGGCGTTGCCTGGCCAGGTTGCCCAGTTGCTGGGCCCAGCCGGCCAGCACCGAGTCGACCACGAAGCGGTTGTAGGCGTTGTACGGGCTGATCGAATAGAAGCGCAGCCAGGCGCCGCGGGCATCTTCGTGCAGGCTGGCCTGGCCGCGGTAGTTGGCGGCATACAGCGGCTCGAAGCGGATCAAGGCGCGGGCCGCTTCGCGCACGGTAGGCGCCTGGGCCGCGGTGACGCCGGCCAGGCCGACCTGGCTGAGGCGGCTCAGGCGGCCCATCAGCAGGCCGATGCCGGGCTCACCGGTCAGTTGGATCGCGGCGTGACCCAGGCGCATGTAGCGCGGGATCGACAGGCGCGCGCCAGGTTCGGCCAGGCGTGCGGCATCCAGGCCGAACTGCTCGAGCAGCGGTAACGGATCCTGTCCCAGCTGCTGCACGGCGTCGGCCAGGCTGTGAATGAAGCCGACCGAGAGGTCGCCGAGGCGCACCCGCTGCGGTTTCACTCGGCGTCGATCCACAGGTTCAGCAAATGGCTGCCCGGCGCCGGGCTGGCTTGCTCGACCTCGCGGGGGATCAGCTGAATGTCCCGCGAGGCGCCGCCAATCGGCCAGTCCAGCTTGCCGCGCAGGAACAGCGCCGGGCTGCTCAGGTCGCCGTCGACCAGGTGCAGGCTGCTCTGCGGATAGCCGGGGCGCCAGTCGCGCTCGACCCGGTAAGCCACTGCGCCGACGCTGAGGCGTTGCGCCGGGGTGGCGTCGGCTCGCCAAGGCCAGGGCTCGAGGTGCGGGCTGCCCTGGATAGTGCCTTGCGGGGAAAATACCAGGCTGAGGTTGCGCAGCGGGCCTGCGCCGCTGTGCAGGCGACCGTCTTCCACGCGTGGCTCGGGCAGCAGGATGGAGCCCGCCAGCAGGGTGACCTGGTAGTCGCGGGCGAGGCCGCCGAACAGTTGCTGGTAGTCCTCGGCCATCTGCTCGGCTTTCATCCGCAGCAGGGCTTCGTCCAGGCGTTCGGCATCCAGATTCAGCAGCAGCGCCTCGATGGCCAGCAGCGGGTTGCCGAGCAGCAGCCAGTCGCGCACTTCCTGACGGCTGCGGGCCTGATAGAACTCGACCTTCTCGCCACGTGCCAGCAGCCAGGTGCCGATATGCTCGGGCAGCGCCACCAGGGTGTCGGGGCCGAGCAGGCCGGCATCCCGGGCGTTATCCAGGGCGGCGGCGAGCTTCAGGCGCAGGTGGGCCGGGCTCTGGTAATCCATGGGATAGAGTTGCGGGCGGATCAGCAGCAGGTTGCCACGCGTCTGCGCCGGCGCCGGCTCGCTGCTGATCGAGCTGCGCAGATCGGACAGGTAGTGGGCGGCCGGGCGCCGTTCGGCCCAGATCAGGAAGGCGGCCAGGCAGCTGCCGACGATCAGTGCGATCAGGAGTAGCGAGAGTTTGCGTTTCATGGCTGCAGGGTAGGTCGCTGGGCGGGTGCTTGCCAAGGGCTGGCGTTCATTTTGATCATCAAGTTGTAATTTTGAGTCATTGAGGGGCCTGCTCCGGCTCTTTATTGTCTAGGAGCCTGTCGGGCTTGACCGTCCGTAGCGAGGGAAGGTCCGGTTTGATTCAGTTTTGTTGTTCTTTCGAGGCGAATAGCTGGCTATTTAACGAGAAAGAACAACAAAACTGGGCAAAGCCGGCCTTTCCGCAGTAGGACAGCGTCAAGCCCGACAGGCTCCCAATACCGACCGTGGTCCCGTTGAGACCGCGGCATTCCGTGAAATGCACCCGCTCGATGTGGAGATATCCATGACTGCTCGCTACCCGCACCTGCTCGCCCCGCTGGATCTGGGCTTCACCACCTTGCGCAACCGCACCCTGATGGGCTCGATGCACACGGGTCTGGAGGAGAAACCGGGTGGCTTCGAGCGCATGGCGGCCTATTTTGCCGAGCGCGCCCGTGGCGGCGTCGGCCTGATGGTGACCGGCGGTATAGGCCCGAACGAGGAGGGCGGCGTGTACTCGGGGGCGGCCAAGCTGACCACCGCGGAAGAGGCGGAGAAACACCAGGTCGTCACCCAGGCGGTGCACGAAGCGGGTGGCAAGATCTGCATGCAGATCCTGCATGCCGGGCGCTATGCCTACAGCCCCAAGTCGGTGGCACCGAGCGCGATCCAGGCGCCGATCAACCCGTTCAAACCCAAGGAACTGGACGAGGACGGCATCGAGAAGCAGATCCAGGACTTCGTCAATTGCTCGCTGCTGGCCCAGCAGGCCGAGTACGACGGCGTCGAGATCATGGGTTCGGAAGGCTACTTCATCAACCAGTTCCTGGTCGCCCACACCAACCACCGCAGCGACCGCTGGGGCGGCAGCTACGAAAACCGCATGCGCCTGCCGGTGGAAATCGTCCGCCGGGTGCGTGAGGCGGTGGGGCCGAACTTCATCATCATCTATCGCCTGTCGATGCTCGATCTGGTCGAAGGCGGCAGCAGCTGGGACGAGGTGGTGCTGCTGGCCAAGGCCATCGAGGCGGCCGGCGCGACCCTGATCAACACCGGCATCGGCTGGCATGAGGCGCGCATTCCGACCATCGCCACCAAGGTGCCGCGCGCGGCTTTCACCAAGGTCACCGCCAAGTTGCGCGGCGCAGTGCAGATCCCGCTGATCACCACCAACCGCATCAACACCCCGGAAATCGCCGAGCAGGTGCTGGCCGAAGGCGATGCCGACATGGTCTCCATGGCCCGTCCGTTTCTCGCCGACCCGGAGTTCGTCAACAAGGCCGCCGAGGGCCGCGCGGACGAGATCAACACCTGCATCGGCTGCAACCAGGCCTGCCTGGATCACACCTTCGGCGGCAAGCTGACCAGTTGCCTGGTCAACCCGCGCGCCTGTCACGAGACCGAACTCAATTACATTCCCACCACCCAGGTGAAGAAGATCGCCGTGGTCGGTGCCGGCCCGGCGGGTTTGGCGGCGGCCACCGTGGCGGCCGAGCGTGGCCACAGCGTGACCCTGTTCGACGCAGGCAGCGAGATCGGCGGTCAGTTCAACGTGGCCAAGCGGGTGCCGGGCAAGGAAGAATTCTTCGAAACCCTGCGCTATTTCAAGCGCAAGCTGCAGACCACCGGCGTCGATCTGCACCTGAACACCCGGGTCTCGGTCTCCGAATTGGCCAAGGGCGGCTTCGACGAGGTGATCCTGGCCACCGGCATAGCCCCGCGCACCCCGGCGATCAGCGGTGTGGATCACCCCAAGGTGATCGGCTACCTGGATGCCATTCTCGAGCGCAAGCCGGTCGGTCAGCGGGTCGCGGTGATCGGCGCCGGCGGCATCGGCTTCGACGTCTGCGAATTCATCACCCACCAGGGCGAGCTCAGCAGCCTCGACCGCGAGGCGTTCTGGAAGGAGTGGGGCATCGACACTCGGCTGGAGGCCCGCGGCGGCGTCGCCGGGATCCAGGCCCAGCCCCATGCCCCGGCGCGCCAGGTATTCCTGCTGCAGCGCAAGAAATCCAAGGTCGGCGACGGCCTGGGCAAGACCACCGGCTGGATTCATCGCGCCGGCCTGAAGACCAAGAACGTGCAGATGCTCAATGCGGTCGAGTACCTCAAGGTAGACGATCAGGGGCTGCACATCCGTATCGGCGAGGGTGAGCCGCAGGTGCTGGCGGTGGACAGCGTGATCCTCTGCGCCGGCCAGGATCCGCTGCGCGAGTTGCAGGACGGGCTGCTCGCGAACGGGCAGAGCGTGCACCTGATCGGCGGCGCCGATGTGGCGAGCGAGCTGGATGCCAAGCGGGCGATCGATCAGGGTTCGCGGTTGGCGGCGCAACTATGACGGGCGTGCCGAGCACTGCTGCAGCGCTGGCGGTGCAGCCAGCGGTGGCCGAGGCACTGGGTAAGTGGCACGCAATGATTGCCGCCGGCGATCTCAGTGGGTTGCCGGCGCTGCTGCATCCGCAGGTGGTATTCCGCTCGCCCATGGCCTTCAAGCCCTATCTGGGCGCGCCGCTGGTGAGCGTGATTCTCGGCACGGTAGTCAAGGTCTTCGAAGACTTTCATTACCATCGCCAACTGGTCGGCGCCGATGGCCTCGATGTGGTACTGGAGTTCGCCGCCAAGGTGGCTGGACGCGAGCTCAAGGGTATCGATATGATCCGCTTCGATGAGCAGGGGAAGATTGTCGAGTTCGAGGTGATGATCCGGCCAATGAGCGGCTTGCAAGTGTTGGGCGATGAAATGGCCAGACGTTTGGCGCCGTTGCTGTCCGGTCAAGCGTCTTGATCTATTGCACCAAACCCATCACAGTTTCGCTCGGTCGCCGGCTCATTCGAGCATGACGGCCGGGCGACTGCCAACCCAGTCACATTGCCGCTATCGGCTTTTCCCCTAGACTTGCCTGAACAAAGGAATGGCGGCTGTAGTGCGGGTGTTTTCTTCGCTGTCGGGCATCTCGCTGAACCGTGCAAACGGTTATAAGCAGAGCGTTCGTGTGATCGCTCGTTACCTGCGTTAGCTGATTCCACCGTATTGGCCTAGAGGGAAACCGATGAGCATGCAGAACAAGCCGCAGATGGTTGAGGCCGTGATGTTCTTCAGTGAGCGCGGTGGTGTCTGCAAGCAGATGTTGTTTGCCGAGTTCGAGGCCTTGCTCGACGGCGTGGTCAACATGCCGGAGTTTGCCGATCAGCAGATGCGCATTGCCTATGTGGCGATCAATCCGCGCCTGTTGATCCGGGCGGCGGTGTTCTTCTATCTGGACTTCGACGAGCGAGGCGCGCCGGACTCGGGCTGGAATATTCCCCTGCAGCACCTGTCCGAGCGTGCCGGCCGTGGCCCCGACCTCGGTGCCGGACCGATTCGGCTGGCCTGCCGCAGTCAGTGCCCGGTGTCCTGGCACCAGATGCACCTGTGGGATCCGAACCTGGCCCCCGGCCACAATGACCTGGTGTTGCTGCGCGATGCCGTCAAGCGCAACAACCTGGGCCTGCTGGTCGAGGAGGACAACAGCCAGGCGGTTGCTCCCGAGCGCTTGCACATGGCCTCGGAAGACAAGTGGTATGCGCCCGATGCGGCCGCGGAGGTGGCCGGTAAAGTCGCCGAGAGCATGGATCAGGAGCACCGCCTGAAGACCGCGCAACTGATCAAGCAGCAGCGCTTGCGCATCAGCAGCCTGAGCCAGCAACACGAAGAGGAAGTGGCCAAGCTCAAGTTGGCCCATGAACAGCAGAATACGAGTATGCAGGCGCAGGCGAGCGAGCTGCGCCAGGCGTTGCGCCAGCAACAGGAGTTGAACGCCACGCTCAAGGCGCAATTGGCCGCTCAGGCGGCCGGCATGCAGTCGTTCCGCGAGGAGATGACCGAGCAGATGCGCGAGTTGGAGCGTCACGACCGGAGCGAAAGCGAGATTCTGCGAGTCCAGTTCGAGAATGAGCTGCAAGCCAAGATCGCCTCGGCGGTGGCCGAGTACAAGGAGCAGGTCGCCATTCGCGATGTCGAACTCGCCTACCGCAATGAGCAGGACGCGCAGTTGCATGAGGACGTCGAGCGGCTCAAGCGCGAGCGCGACGAGCTGGTCGGCCAGGGCGGCGAGCAGATTCTCGAGCGCTTGGCCACGCTCGGCGTGGTCTTCGTGGTCTATCACCCCGGCGCCGGGCACCTGACCATTCCCTTGCAGGACATCGGCAGCTATCGGGCCAATCCCATGGCCTATGCGGCGGCCAAGTGTTTCGTTTCCGAAGTGCAGTACCGCCAGTGGCTGGCGCACTACCAGCAACCGAGTTGCGAGACGGCGTTGCCCAGCGGCCAGCGCTGCGCCATCCCGATCGACCGGGTCGACACCCCGAGCCGTTTCACCGTCGGCAAGTCCAACTGCTGCGAGCGGCACAAGGCCAGTAGCCACTTGCGCACAGTCGGTTAAGGCTTGCTGCCCGTTGATTGGAGCCCCAGGGCGCCGCTCGAGCCCCTGCGCCTGGATTGGCTGGCGGCGGCCGAGGTCGAACTGGCGGTGTTGCGCCTGGATCTGATCGACCCGCTGATCAGCGGCAACAAATGGTTCAAGCTGGCGCCTTACCTGCAAGCGGCCAGGGCGGTCGGCGCCGAGGGGCTGATCAGTCTTGGCGGCGCCCATTCCAATCATCTGCATGCGCTGGCCGCTGCGGGCCAACGCTTCGACTTCCCCACGGTTGGTTTGCTCCGCGGCACGCCGCAGGACACGCCTACCGTGCGCGATCTGCAGCGTTTCGGCATGCAGCTGCACTGGCTCGGCTATGGCGGCTACCGTGCCCGCCATCGGCCGGATTTCTGGGCGCCGTGGCGTCAGCGCTACCGCCACCTGCATCCGGTGCCCGAGGGCGGTGGTGGTTTGCCGGGCGCCATGGGCTGTAGCGGGCTGGTGAGTCAGCTGCAGGAACAGCTGAGCACGCTCGGTTGGGCCGACTATCACGGCTGGTGGCTGGCGGCGGGCACGGGAACGACCCTGGCGGGGCTGGTGTTGGGCGAAGCGGGTGCGCATCCGGTCTATGGCGCGCTGGCGGTGCCTGACGATCATGGCGTGGCGCAACAGGTGCGAGCGATTCTCGTCGAGGCTGGGGCGACGGATTGCGCCTACCGGTTGCTGGATGCCAGCCGCGGCGGTTTTGCCAGGGGCGATGTGGCGCTGCTTGAGTTTCTTCGCGCCAGCGAAGCGGCCAGCGGGCTGCCGCTGGAGCCGCTGTATACCGCCAAGGCGCTAATGGCGTTGCGTCAGCGCGTCGAGGCCGGTTACTTTGAGTGCGGAAGTCGTCTGGTGTTCGTGCATACCGGCGGCCTGCAGGGACGCGCCGCGGCGATGCAGCAATATGAACGGTTGTGCACACGCGCCATTGGCGCGCCCTCCGAGTCTTGACCAGCGGAGCCTGGATACCCATGAGTGACGCCCTGAATCCCGAACAGTTGCGCAGTTTTACGCCGCTCAATGTGCTGTCCGAACAGCAGTGGCGAGAGCTGCGCCGTCAGTTGGTACCGCAGCCGCTACTGGCCGGGCAACTGCTCTTTCGCCGCGGCGACCAGGCGGGCCGGACCTATTACTTGCTCGCTGGCGAGTTGCTGCTGCAGACGGCCGATGGCCAGCAGCAGCGTCTGCTCGCCGGCAGCGCGGCCAGTTGCCACCCGCTGTCGCCCGGCTTGCCGCGTCTGCATGAAGTGCGTGCCGCCACCGATGCCAGCCTGCTGGTGGTAGACACGGCTACCCTCCACCGGCTGCTGACCTGGCGCCTGGCCTATCAGGATTTGCTCCTCGAGCTTGGCCATAACCATGCCGATGTGGAGTGGCTGGAGCGTCTTCTGCAGAATCCGCTATTCGCCAAGGTTCCGCCGAGCAATGTGCGCATCATGCTCGAGCGTCTGCAGCGCATCGAGCAGGCGGCGGGCACGACCCTGTTGCGTGAAGGTGAGTCCGGCGATTGCTGTTATTTCCTCGAAAGCGGCCGCGCCGAAGTGATCCGCGGCGCCGGTAGCGAGCAGCAGGTTCTGGCCGAGCTGGAGGTGGGCGCCTGTTTCGGTGAGGAGGCCTTGCTCGCCGACCGCCCGCGCAATGCCACGGTGACGCTGATCGAGGATGGCGTGGTGCTGCGCCTCGCTCGTCAGGATTTCTTCTCGTTGCTCAAGGCGCCGGTGGTCGACGATGTTGCCCTGGGCGAGGCGGCACGCCTGCTGGCGGCCGGCGCACAGTGGCTGGACGTGCGCCTGCAAGAGGAATACGAGCAGGCCCATGCCTTGGAGTCCCTGCATATGCCGTTGCAGCTGCTGCGCCTGAAGGCGCGGCTGCTGGATAAGGCGCGCACCTATCTGTGCTATTGCGACAGTGGCAAGCGCAGCGCCAGCGCGGTGTTCTTGCTTGCGCAGCTGGGCTTCACGGCCTATGTCCTGCGTGACGGTTTGGACGTGCTGCCGGCGGTGCAGCGCGATGCCCTGCTGTGCGAAAGCGGCTCGGGTTACCTGGCGCGGTCGGGCGGGCGTATCGAGCGCAGCGGCTGACGGTTGTCCTCGGCGCTATATCGCGGCGGGTTCGGGTATTGCTTCCGGCCAATCATCGCTAACCAGAAACAATCGTTCCACCTCCTGCCAGTCGCCCTGCGGACTGTGCTGCAGTCGCACCAGTAATTGCGCCTTGGCCTGCGGCTGCAGGGCGTGCAACCAGTTCTGCAGCCTCTCGGCCGACCACAGCTCGGCCCGGTCAATTCGCGCCGGCGCCAGCCAGGCCGCGCGAGGCAAGGGCTGCCAGTAGCCATCGTTGTTCTGGGCGGCGAAGGCCGGCCAGTCACGCCGGTACAGCCAGCGGCCGGTCAGGTGCTGCGGATTGGCGCCGGGAGGCGGCACGCAAGGTTGCGGCCAGGGGTAGAACAGGTAACCGCCGAGCCAGAGTGCCGCCTGTGCGGTGCCCAGATCGAGTTCGGCCAGCGCCGGGCGTGCCTCGCCGCGTGCCGACATGGGCAACTGGTGCTGACTGAGGTGGTCGAGCTTGATATCCAGGCGGTCATGGCAGCCGGGGCCGATCCAGTGGGCGAGTTCGGCACCGCTTCGCTGTTGCGGGCCGAGGTAGAGTTTGATCGCCAGTTCCAGGTGGTGCACGCCTTCCTCGTCGCGGAGCAACAAGTCGAGTTCGCCGAGGGTCTGGCCGTTTTGGCGGATCGGCAGGTTGGCCGCCAGCAGCTCGATTCCGGGAGCGGCGTGCAGGGCAAATTGCCAGAGACGTTCGTAATACAGGCCCAGGCGCCGCACCGAACTCTGTGCCAGCCAGCCCAGCAGACTGCTCGGGTCCTGATCGAGACGGCTCAGCCAGTCGGCCAGCAGGCCCGGCGCACGGCCCCATGGGCTGGCGCTGAGCGGGTGGCGTTGCGGCCACGGCAGGCTGCTCAGCAGCGGCGGCGAAAGCAGCACCCAGGCTAGATCCCGCACTGCGGGTTGGCGCAGTTGCTGCTGCAGGTCGGTAAGTGCGGGAAACGGTGTCATGGAGCGAGCATAGCGCCAAATCCGTGCGTAGCGCTCGTCGACCTTGTACGGTTCGGCTTGGCGGCAAATTCCGCGAGTTTGCCGCTGCCTGCGGCTTTCACCCATAATCGAGCCTGTCTAGATCCAGAGCCTGCGGGAGCACCATGGACCAATTTCGTAACATCGGCATCATCGGCCGTCTGGGTAGCACCCAGGTGCTGGAGACCATCCGCCGGCTGAAGCGGTTTCTGATCGACCGTCACCTGCATGTGATTCTCGAGGACACCATCGCCGAAGTGCTGCCGGGCCATGGCTTGCAAACCTCTTCGCGGAAAATTCTCGGCGAGGTCTGCGACCTGGTCATAGTCGTCGGCGGCGACGGCAGCATGCTCGGCGCGGCCCGCGCGCTGGCGCGGCACAAGGTGCCGGTGCTGGGGGTCAACCGCGGCAGCCTGGGCTTTCTCACCGATATCCGTCCGGATGAACTGGAGCTCAAGGTCGCCCAGGTCCTGGAAGGCAACTACCTGACCGAGAACCGTTTCCTGCTGGAGGCCGAAGTGCGTCGGCATGGCGAAGCGATCGGCCAGGGCGATGCCCTCAACGACGTGGTGCTGCACCCGGGCAAGTCGACGCGGATGATCGAATTCGAGTTGTTCATCGATGGCCAGTTCGTCTGCAGTCAGAAGTCCGATGGCCTGATCGTCGCCACGCCGACCGGGTCCACGGCCTATGCGCTGTCCGCCGGTGGGCCGATCATGCACCCCAAGCTGGATGCCATGGTCATCGTACCGATGTACCCGCACACCTTGTCCAGCCGGCCGATCGTGGTGGATGGCAACAGCGAGCTGAAAATCGTCGTGTCCAAGGATATGCAGATTTACCCGCAGGTTTCCTGCGATGGCCAGAATCACTTCACCTGCGCGCCCGGCGATACCGTCACGGTGAGCAAGAAGCCGCAGAAGCTGTGCCTGATCCATCCGCTCGATCACAACTACTACGAGGTCTGCCGCAACAAGCTGGGTTGGGGCAGTCGGCTCGGGGGCGGGGGCGGCTGAATGCACCTCGATCCCGCGCGTGGCTACGACCTGATTGGCGACATTCACGGTTGTGCACTGACCCTCGAACACTTGCTCGACACACTCGGCTATCGGCGCCAGGGCGGTGTCTGGCGCCATCCGCAGCGCATGGCGATTTTTCTCGGTGATCTGGTCGATCGCGGTCCGCGTATCCGTGAAGCCCTGCATCTGGTGCATGACATGGTCCAGGCCGGCGAGGCGCTGTGCATCATGGGCAATCACGAATTCTATGCCCTCGGCTGGAGCACCCTGGCCGCGCCCGGCAGCGCTCAGCACTATGTGCGCGAGCACACGCCGCGGCACGCCCGGCTGATCAAGGAGACCCTGGAGCAGTTCGCGGCCTATCCCGCGGAATGGTCCGACTTTCTCGCCTGGTTCTACGAGTTGCCGTTGTTCATCGATGCCGGCCATTTCCGCGTGGTGCATGCCTGCTGGGACGCCGGCCTGATCGAGCCATTGCGTGCGCAGTTTCCCGATGGCTGCATCGACGAGCATTTTCTCCAGGCCTCGGCGGTGCCGGGGAGCTTTGCCAATACCGCCCTGGATCGTCTGCTGCGCGGCACCGACATGCGCCTGCCGCACGGCTTGACCTTGACCAGTGGCGAGGGCTTCACCCGCGCGCATTTCCGCACCAAATTCTGGGAGGAAGACCCGCAGACCTACGGCGATATCGTCTTCCAGCCCGATGCCTTGCCGGAGCTGGTTGCCCAGACGCCGTTGAGCGAACTGCAAAAAAACGAGCTGCTGAAGTACGGCGCCGATCAGCCCCTGCTGTTCGTCGGCCACTATTGGCGCAGCGGCAAGCCGGCGCCGATCCGCCCCAACCTGGCCTGCCTGGATTACAGCGCGGTGCTCAACGGCAAGCTGGTGGCCTATCGGCTGGATCAGGAAACACGCCTGGATCCGCACAAGTTCGTTTGGGTCGACGTCCAGCGCGCGCAGGCTCCGCGATGAGCCCGGTTGCCGTTCTGCGTCTGCCGATCCAGGCCGATCTCAGCGGCTTCATCGTCCTGTTGCGGCGCTTGCAGGTGCCGCACCGGGTCTCCGAGGAAGCAGGCGAACAGGTGCTGTGGGTACCGGACGAATTGGCCGAGCAGGTGCGCGACCTGTATCTGCGCTACCCGCAGGGCGATGCGGCGCTGCAGCCGGCTACCCCGCCGCAGGCCGCGGCGGGATTTGGCCGGCAGCTGCGCGAAAGCCCGCTGACGGCCGGCATGCTCGGACTGACCCTGCTGGTGGCCGTGCTGACCGCGCTGGGCGACAACTTGGCGGCGATCCGCTGGTTGAGCTTCGTCGACTTCCGCATTCAGGGCGATTACATCTACTTCAGTTACCTGGCCGAAATGCTCGAAACGGGGCAGTGGTGGCGCCTGATCACGCCGATGCTGATCCATTTCGGCCTGCTGCACCTGACGATGAACGCACTCTGGTACTGGGTGCTGGGGCGGCGCATCGAGGCGCGCCAGGGGTCGTGGATGCTGCTCGGGCTGACGCTGCTGTTCAGTTTGGCCTCCAATCTGGCCCAGTACAGCTTTTCCGGGCCGGCCTTGTTTGGTGGCTTGTCCGGCGTGCTCTACGGCCTGCTGGGGCACTGCTGGCTGTTTCAGCGCCTGGCGCCCACTGCCGAATATCAGCTGCCGCGAGGCGTGCTGGTGATGATGCTGGCCTGGCTGCTGATCTGCATGACCGGCATCTTCGAGCTGCTGCAGTTCGGCGCGATTGCCAATGCCGCCCACGTCGGCGGATTGCTCGCCGGTTGCGCTACCGGTCTGCTGGGTGGGGCCCTGGCGCGCCAGCGTGGCGACAGATGATTGCGCGGGCTTGCGTCAAGCGCTCGCGAGCGCCTGGCGCAGCCGGTAAACTGCGGCTTCGTATTCGGAGGTATCCATGTCGTCCTTTCTTCAAGCCATTGCAAACATCACCCCGGAAATTCACCAGAGCCTGAAGTTGGCTCTGGAAATCGGCAAGTGGCCCGATGGCCGCAAGCTGACCCAGGAGCAGAAGGAGCTCACCCTGCAAGCGCTGATTGCCTGGGAAACCCACAATCTTCCCGAGGATCAACGCATCGGCTACATGGGTGAGCAGGCCTGTGGCTCCAAGTCCAAGTCCAAAGCCAACGCAGAGATCGTGCCGAATCCGCAGTTCAAGGCTCTGCACTGATGGCCGAGTTGGCCCGCGGTGCCCTGAGCAAGATGGCGGCGCGTCTGGATGCGCCCGTGCAGTACGCCTTTCGCCTGGACGATCAGGAGCTGGCGGTCAATCCGCTGATCGGCAAGACTCTGCGCCTCGAGTTCCTGGGCGCCATTCATTGCAGTCACTGCGGGCGCAAGACCAAGACCAGTTTCAGCCAAGGCTACTGCTACCCCTGCATGCAGAAGCTGGCGCAGTGCGATATCTGCATCATGAGCCCGGAGCGCTGCCACTACGACGCCGGCACCTGCCGCGAACCGAGCTGGGGCGAGCAGTTCTGCATGACCGACCATGTGGTCTACCTGGCCAACTCCTCGGGCGTGAAGGTCGGCATCACCCGCGCCACGCAAATTCCGACACGCTGGATGGACCAGGGCGCGAGCCAGGCCTTGCCGATTTTGCGCGTGGCAACCCGTCAGCAGTCGGGCTTCGTCGAAGATCTGCTGCGCACACAGGTCGCGGACAAGACCAACTGGCGCGCCTTGCTCAAGGGCGACGCGGCGCCGGTCGACCTGCCGGCGATTCGAGATCAGCTGTTCGCCAGTTGTGGCGCGGGGCTCACCGAGTTGCAGCAGCGCTTCGGCATTCAGGCGATCCAGCCGCTGAACGATCAGCAGCCGGTGGATATCCGCTACCCGATCGAGGCCTACCCGACCAAGATCAGCAGCTTCAACCTTGACAAGAACCCGCTTGCCGAAGGCACCCTGCTTGGCATCAAGGGCCAGTACCTGATGTTCGACACCGGCGTGATCAATATCCGCAAATACACCAGCTATCAGTTGGCCATCCACCAGATTGCCGCCTGACCACCACTTGCAGCCTGAAGCTTGCCGCTTGAAGCTGCCGCCAAGAGGCTCCCCATGCGCACCGAACAACCGAAGATGATCTACCTCAAGGACTATCAGGCCCCGGACTACCTGATCGACGAGACGCACCTGACCTTCGAGTTGTTCGAGGATCACACCCTGGTGCATGCGCAGCTGGTGATGCGGCGTAACCCGGCCTGTGTGGCCGGCGACCCGGGCCGCGACCTGCCGGTGCTGGTGCTGGACGGTCAGGAGCTGGAGCTGCTCAACCTGTCCCTCGATGGTGAGGAGCTGGCAGCCGGCGATTACCAGCTCGACGCCAGCCACCTGAGCCTGCAACCGAAGAGCGCCAGCTTCGTCATCGACAGCAGCGTGCGCATCCATCCGGAGCGCAATACCGCCCTGGAAGGCCTGTACAAGTCCGGCAGCATGTTCTGCACCCAGTGCGAGGCCGAGGGTTTCCGCAAGATCACCTATTACCTCGATCGCCCGGACGTGATGAGCAAGTTTACCACCACCCTGAGCGCCGAGCAGCACCGCTACCCGGTGCTGCTGTCCAACGGCAACCCGATCGCCAGCGGCCCGGAGGAAGGCGGCCGGCACTGGGCGACCTGGCAGGACCCGTTCATGAAGCCGGCCTACCTGTTCGCCCTGGTCGCCGGCGACCTCTGGTGCGTGGAAGACAGCTTCACCACCATGAGCGCGCGGGAAGTGGCGCTGCGCATCTATGTCGAGCCGGAAAACATCGACAAGTGCCAGCACGCCATGGACAGCCTGAAGAAGTCGATGAAGTGGGACGAGCAGGTCTATGGCCGCGAGTACGACCTGGACATCTTCATGATCGTCGCGGTCAACGACTTCAACATGGGCGCCATGGAGAAC